>NZ_JBIARC010000031.1:0-114125 GCF_042889625.1 Streptomyces sp. NPDC002573
TCAGGGAGCACGCACCGTCAGCGGATGCACGCCCCGGGCAGACACCCGCGCGTTCCGGGACCACGCCCGGCTACACCACTTCATGGGACGCGATCCAGTTCCTGCGTCGACGCGGCCAACCAGGCCAGCATGCCCTCGCGTTCCCGAGGCGCGGACGGGGCGCCATGCGGGGCGGACTTGGCCATGGCGTCAGGCCCTGCGGCGATGGTGGCGGCCCAGGCGCGGCGCCCCTCGCCCAGGTGCTGCACCAGATCGAACAGCGTCCACTCGGGACAGGTCGGCACCCGTACATCGAGGCTGGGGGCGGCAGCGACCGCGGCGCGGAAGGCGGCCGACCGTTCGTCGATGAGTCGCAACAGGTCAGGGAAGTCCAGAGTGTCCTGCAGGCCGGATGTCTATCACTGTGCTCCAGGCGACACGCATGCGGATTTTCACAGCGACGCGGCGGGCGCGCGGCACAGGCCGCGCACCCTCGGATGGCGCGGTGTCCCTGTTCTCATGCGCAGCATAGGTCGAGGTCGCCCGCTCGGGATTCCCGCTCGACCAACACCCCTCAACATCGGAACGACAACAGCCACTTAAGGATGCGGTGGCTGGCCCCAGTTGCCTCGTTACCGAACGCGGACAGATCTGGATGAACAACGCCTGGCCCGGCACCATCTCATGTGGTGCAGCGAAACAGCCGACTCGGCACTGTCGCTGACCGCTCGGCGGGGCCAAGGCCGGCGAGGACAACGCCAAGACCAACGGGGACAGGGCCAGACCGGCATGCGGACGCAGACGACCGCCACACACCGCACCACCACTCCACCGGCGCGCCCAAGGCGGCAACCCCTGTCTGCACCCAGACCCTGCCTGACGGCACCAAGGGCGAGATCTACAGGCTCGGTCAGCAGCACTACCTGCTCGAGATCGTCCTCCGCGGTGACGTCCTGGGAACCATGGAGGCGAACCACCAGGACGCCGGGCTCGACGCCAACGACATGTTCATCGTGCTCACGCAGGACAGCCGGGTCCAGTCCTGGATGGGCGGCGGACACGAGGGACCGGGCATCTTCAAGCTCATGGGCGGCTGGACGGCCAAGGTCACCAAGGTCGGTGAGGACCACTACCGCGCGCGGATCCTCGGCGACGCCGGGGGCGTGTCCGCCTCGCTGGACGCCAACGAGCACGACGCCGGTGTCGAGGTCAACCGTGTCTACATCGTGCTCAACGCCGGCGGTGTGATCGGCGCCCACGTGTAGCCGCCCACCGTGTTTCGGCTCAGCCCTGACCGATCCGCCGGGACCAGGGCCCGCTCGGCGAGCGGCGGGTGCCCCGTGCTGCACGGCGTCAACACGGGGCACCCTCGTGGTAGGTGCGACCGTGCGGCTGGTTACCGGCGAAGGACGTAGGCCAGTCGCCAGGCGGCGGTCCGCAGCAAGCGGGGCTTCGTGCGTGTGGCTCAGCCAGGAGAACCCCCCATGCCGGGACGGCATTGATTGTGCGTACCGTCGATGACGCTCTCCACATGAAGCAGATGCAGCCCTCGGACAGTCGCCGCGACCTCGCCTTTGCAGCTGTCTTCGCCCACGTCGACCTCTCCGACGATGTCGAAGCGGTCGACGGTGGCAGCCTCACATGGCGCGCAGGCCACGGTCGGTGAAGGCGATCAGCCACTCGAAGCTCTCGTCGATGTCGGCGACTGGAAGCCGTTGCCCGCCTGCAACGTGGCGAAGCCGTGGCAGAGGCTGCGGAGCATGCGCAGGGCGTGGTCCACGTCGGACTCTGCGATCTCGTAGCCGCGCAGGACCGCCGATCTGCTGGCTGGCAAGGTAGAGACGGCGGCCAGCGCTTGGTCCGCGCCGACGGCGTAGGAGAGGGAGGCCGCGCTCGGCGGGCCGCCCATGCCCGCCACTGCGCTGGGATAGATCCTCATCGCCGAATTCGCCATCCATGCCTGGAGTGTTGCGGTGGCCACCGGTCAGCGTCTCGACGTCCTCTTGTCCTTGGCCGAGGCCGCGTTCGACACCTACACGCGTGAGGCACTCCGTATGCGCGGCATGGGCCTCCTCGGCGAGCAGGTGCCGCAAGATGCCCCGCGCGCCTCTCTTCGACCATGACCTGGCCTTGACCGGCAGGGATCCCCGATGGGCCGCCCTCGGCTCTCAGTGGCCGGCAGGTGGCTCGAAGCAACCCGCCTCTGGGTAGGGGCCATTGGTTGACACCTGGTAGTTGGTCTTCTGTACGAACGCGGTGACGCAGGCATCGGCATGGACGCGCAGGCCCACCAGGGCGCCCTCGGGCCTGACCTCCCGGCCGTTCTCGAAACGCGAGTTCATCGGCTTGACCTGCAGTGTCCCGCGGAGCAGGTTCCCCTTGGCGTCGAAACTCTCCTCCTGGTAGCCGAGTTTGAGCATCGCGGCGCGGACCGTCTTCGGGTCCCACATCCTTTGCTGCCACAGCCGCTTGAGCACGGGCTCGATGCGGTCGGCTTCCCGCTGGGCGTCCTTGGCGCTCGCGGCGGACATGTTCCCCGCGATCCGGAAGCCGTTGTTCTCGCGGTAGTGAGGGGCGCCGTCGCCGGCCCCCGGCTCCACGTAGGGAGACGCCTTCATGGACGGGCTCGGGGTGGTGTCGGTCCCCTTGGTCATGGTCACGCCGGTCGCCCCCGCGGTCGCGTGCTCCGTGCCGCAGGCGCCGAGTGACAACGTCGCGAGTACGACCAGAGCAGCCGTCACAGCACCCCTGCCGCGCCGCCCGGACCCGCACCGTCCGGCCGCCCCGAACCCAGCAGTTCCCATGAAACCCTCCCGCATCCCTGCGTCCCCCATTTCAAGGTCAAGCTCACGATAGACGCCACCCTTTGCCCGGTCCTGAGTATCCCTACTCACTTGCGCCCGAGAGCCGATACGCAGCGGTGGCGGCGTCGGCGACGGTGTCGTAGCTCACGCTGGGTGATCTATTCGCTGGGCACCGGCGAGATGGGTCCGTAGGGTTTCGGCATGACTGGCGACAGCGAGCGAGCGGTACAAGCAGCCATCGATGGAGAAATGCGCCTGCTCGATCCCGAGGTGCGTGCTTCTGCGGCTCTTGTGCTGGAGCTTCTGGATCCGGAGTTCACCGAGTTCGGGGCGTCGGGGCGTCGGTGGGACGTGGAGTCGATCCTCGCTGTCACGAGCGCCGGAACGGTGTCATCGGAGTCTCCGGTGAAGGTCAGCGAGATGTCCGGGGTCGTTCTTGCTCCGGGCGTCGTTCATCTGACGTATTTCGCCGACAACCAGGGGCGTCGCGCCTGGCGGAGCTCCCTGTGGCGGCTGACGGAGTCCGGCTGGCGCATGTACTTCCACCAGGCGACCTTGACCAGTTGAACCCTCCCGCGACTGCGGAGTTCGGGCGGGGTCGGCTCCTGGTCGTGCAGGGCATGTACTCCGTGCGGGCTCAGCCTTCCCGGGCGGCGGCCTGGCGGAGGTCGTAGGCGGCGCGGGCCTCGTGGACCGTGGCGGCCCGCTTCTCGGTCCAAGCGCACAGGGCCCGCGTCTCCTCGGCGACCTCACGGCCGAGTTCGGTCAGTCCGTACAGCACCAGAGGCGGTGCCACCCTGGGGTCGACGCTGCGCAGGACGAGGCCGTCCCGTTCCAGGGTCCGCAGGGTCTGGGACAGCATCTTGCGGCTGATGCCGCCAAGGGACCGCTGCAGTTCGGAGTAGCGCTGGACGCCGAGCTCGCGAAGGCTCACCAGCATGAGCAGAACCCACTTGTCGGCCAGGTCCACGAACACGTCACGGCTCGGGCAGAGCGCGTCAAGAACGTTCATGGGTGGCGGGTCCGGGTCAGTGCTCGCTGAGCGCTCCTCTGCAGCCATGGCAATATCCTATACCTTGCTGCCAAATGAAGCTATATCTCCATATGAGGCCTAGTCTCTACTGGAGGTTTGTGGTCACGCCGGTGAGGTCGGCGAGACGGCGCCAGTGGGCCCGGGGCAGGGCCTCGCGTGCTTCCGAGGTGATGATCTGCAGGGCCAGGTGGTTGGCGCCGGCGGGCCGGACGTCGCCTACACGGCCTCGCTGAGCGTCTGGAACTCGGCGTTGCTCAGGGTGATCTGCGCGGCCCCGGTGTTCTCCTCGACATGGGACACGCTGGAGGTACCAGGAATGGGCAGCATGACGGGGGAGCGGTGGAGCAGCCAGGCCAGGGCCAGCTGGGAAGGGCTTGCGCCGTAGGTCTTGGCGAGCGTGTCCAGCGGGCTGCCCGGACGCGCCAACTGGCCGGTGGCCATCGGGAACCATGGGATGAAGCCCAGGTTCTCCCGCTCGGCGTAGTCGAGTACGTCCTCGGCCTGGCGGTTGGCGAGGTTGTACAGGTTCTGCACAGAGGTGATGTCCGCGATCTTCTGGGCTTCGCGGATCTGCGACACTGTCACTTCCGAGAGTCCGATGTGGCGTATCTTGCCGTCCTGCTGCATGAGGCGCAGCTCACCGATCTGGTCGGCCAGCGGTACCTGAGGGTCGATGCGGTGCAGCTGGTAGAGGTCGATGTGCTCCACGCCCAGGTGGGTGAGGCTCAGTTCGGTCTGCTGCCGCAGGTACTCGGGCTGGCCCAGGGGGCGCCAGTCGCCCGGGCCCGGGCGGGACAGTCCGCCCTTGGTGGCGATCACCAGGTCGGCGGGGTAAGGGTGCAGTGCCTTGCGGATGAGCTGCTCGCTGACGAACGGGCCGTAGGAGTCCGCGGTGTCGATGAAGTTCACGCCCAGCTCGACGGCCCGGCGCAGCACGCGCACCGCCTCCTCAGGGTCCTTCGGCGGCCCCCATACGCCGGGGCCCGTCAGCTGCATCGCGCCGTATCCGAGCCGGTTGACGGGCAGGCTGCCGCCGAGCCGGAAGACTCCGGAGGCGTCGGCGGGACGTGAGGCTACCTGTGCCATGGTGGGTACTCCCTGGTGTGGTGCGGTGTGGTGCGGGGTGGCGGTATGTGGGCGGCCCGCTGGTATGGCGGGCGCTCAGCCCTGGTCTGCGATCGGTTCCAGGACGAAGAGGGGGATGTCGCGTCCGGCCTTGGCCCGGTACTCGGGGAGAAGCGGGTAGGCGGCGTCCGCGCGCTTCCACCACTCGGCCTTCTCCTGGCCGTGGACCTCACGGGCGATCATGTCCTGCTTGACGGCGCGGTCCTGCACCTCGACGAGAGGGTGTGCGACGACGTTGCGGTACCGGGAGGGGTGCGCGTGGGCGCCGCCGTTGGAGGCGACCACCGCGTAGGCGCCGTTGCGCTCCACCCCCATCAGGGGCGTCTTGCGGATCTTTCCGGACTTCGCTCCCTTGGTGGTCAGGATGATGACCGGCAGGGGCGTCAGCAGGGCCCGCCCTCTTTGCCGTCGGTGGCCTCGTACTGCGCGACCTGCTCCCTCACCCAGTCGGTGGTGCTCGGCTCGTACTCACCGGGCAGAGGCATTGCTCGTGCTCCTAGTCGTTCTTCACGGCATGGGCGCGGGGTTCGCGGCCGGTTGCGGTACGGCCCGTGGTTTCCAAAGTAGACCCCATCTCCACTGGGGCCCAAGGGGCTCTTTGGTTCCTGGGAAGTGACCCTTCGCACGGGAGAAGGCGGGAAGAAAACGGAAGGGCTCGAAAGCAGAAGGAAGCCCTGCCGCCGGGCGGCCGATGTCGGTCGGCGGGGCGCACGGGCGGCGCCGTGGCCGGTGACCGGGCGCTCCCCGGATGCAGGTGCATCCGATCGGGTGTGTGCCTGTCCGACGGGTCGTGGACCTGGGTGAACCGGCAGAGGATCCGGCGCTTCGTGAGTCGGGGCGTGAGCAATTCGTTGGGTGTGGCAATGTGCTGTGCGGTTGCCCTGCTGCTGCTCGGCTTCGCCGTGCGGGAGGCGGCCGTGGTGCGGCGGCTCCAGCGGGCCGGTATTCGCACACACCGGGCACCCCCTAGGTGTGCTGTCCCAGGACGTTGGTAGCACGCTGTCAGGCTTGGCAGGCGTAGGAGGCGAGACGATCGGCCAGCGCGTTGACGAGGTCGCGCAGTTCGTCAGGGCGCTCGATGACGAACGGCCGGTCGAGCGCGGCGAGCACCGGAGGCAGCCAGTCGAGCCGCTCCGCCCTTATCTCCACGCGCAGCCAGCGCTCGGTCGCCTGGTCTTCGCCCGGCATGGGCTCGTGCACCTCCAGGGTCGCAACGCCGGCGGGGAGGTGGGCTCGGATCTGCTCAACTGTCCCGTGGATCCGCAAGGTCACCTCATGCCGGTACTCGGCCGTGGCGAACCCTGACAACACCCGCTGCGCCGGAGCAGGACCGGCGGGCGCCTCGAATGTGCCGGGCAGGGTTCTTGCGTCCGCGATGCGATCGAGCCGGAAGGTCCGGTCCTCGCCTATCCGGGCGTCCTTGCCCGTGACGTACCACCGGCCCGAATGGGCGACGATCCCGTACGCGTGCAGCGTGCGTTCGCTGCCCCGTCCGTCGCGGTCGGTGTAGCGGATCGAGACCGGTCGGCGGTGGCGTACCGCATCGGCGATGGTGAGCAGGACCTCAGCGTCCGGGGTGTCGAACTCACCGGGCTGATCCGTGAAGGCGAGGGCCTCCAGGAGTGCGTCGAGCCGACGGGCGATGTGTTTGGGCAGTACCCGCCGGATCTTCGCCGCTGCCGTCTCGCTCGCCGCGTGCTCCGTCGTCGTCAGCCCTGCTCGGCGGCCGGCGACCAGGCCGAGCAGCACGGCCAGCGCCTCGTCGTCGCTGAGCATGAGCGGAGGCAGGCGGTACCCGGGGGAGAGCCGGTATCCGCCGTAGCGGCCGCGCACCGACTCCACGGGCACGTCCAGGTCGATCAGCTGGTCCACGTACCGCCGAACGGTGCGCCCTTCGACGCCGAGCCGGTCGGCGAGTTCGGCCACGGTCCGGGTGCCGCCCGACTGCAGCAGCTCCAGGAGCGTCAGCACGCGAGCGGTGGGTCGAGGCATGTGTCCAGCCTACGCGAATACAGGACCGATTCTGTCCACTATTTCTCCTAGTCTGCGAAGTACACGACTCCAGCACAGCCAAGGAGATCCCCATGGACTTCGTCTCGATCCGGATCATCACCAGCGACGTCGCGCGCCTCGTCGAGTTCTACGAGCGAGCCACAGGGGTGCGGGCGATGTGGGCCACCGAGGACTTCGCCGAACTCAAGACCCCGAACGCCACCCTCGCGATCGCCGGCACCCGCACCGTCCCGCTGTTCGCCCCGGACTCTGCCCGCCCGGCGGACAACCACAGCGTGATCACCGAGTTCCTCGTCGACGACGTGGACCGCGTCCACCAGAACCTGACCGGCTTCGTCACCGACTTCGTCAGCGGGCCCACCACCATGCCCTGGGGCAACCGGTCGCTGCTGTTCCGCGACCCCGACGGCAACCTCGTCAACTTCTTCACTCCCGTCACCCCGGCGGCCATCGAGAAGTTCGCACGTTGACGCCAGGGCCAACAGCGTCGCTGACCTGGTGGAGTGGAGGCGTTGCGGCGGCAGGCCGCACCACCGGGTGACCGGTCCCCAGCAGCGCGCCCCGCGCTCAGAGGCCGACGCCTTTGATCACGCAGCCGGCAGCAGAGTCGTGCCCCGGTGATCTGGAGGGCGGCGTCGTCGGCCAGAACGGCGACCATCTCGGCGATGTCCTCGGGCGGGGAGGCCCGTCCCAGCGGTGTCGCGGACTCCGACCCGGCGGATCCATGACGCCTGGTGCTCACCGACGTTGGCGTCGGTGGGCACCAGGCCGGCCGCGACGGTGTTGACGCGGATGCCGTCCGGGCCGAGTTTGCGGGCCAGCGCCCGACCCAACGTGTGCTGGGCGGACTTGACCACGGCTCTCTCGGCGAGACCGGGTGCGCCGCCCGTTTCGGTGCCCGTCGCGCCGATGCGGATGATCGATCCGCCGCCGCGGGCGCGCATGCCCGGGACCACCAGGTGGCAGCAGAGCGGCATGTGCTGACCCGCCTTCGCCTCGCCGGTCAGCGTTGTCCGGCGGGTGGCGGCGGCACCGTACGAGCACTCAATTGCCAAGGTAACGCCGTGACTTACGGCTGCCGAGCCTCCCGCGTCACTCGGACCGCGTTGCCCCCGCCCCATTGTGCCGTGCCTCGCACCCCCTTACTGTTCGACTTTGCCTGAGTTTGTTTGATGCTGATTGCTCAGTCGGTATGGAGGCCTCAGTGCAGAGTCATCGGATCGGTTCAGAGGGCGAGAGACCCGGACGCCGTCGGTGGTGGAGGGCGGTCCTCGCCGTGGCCGCAACCATCGGCCTGTCCGCGTGCATGATCGCACCCGCCACGGCGGGAGACACCGGCAGGCAGGCGCCAACCGCCGCACCCGCCACCAGCCCGGGGGCGCACACGGTGAGTCTCGACGGCTACTCCTTCCTCGTCGATGGCAAGCGCACCTACCTGTGGTCCGGCGAGTTCCACTACTTCCGGCTCCCGAGTCCGGACCTGTGGCGCGACATCTTCCAGAAGATGAAGGCCGCCGGCTTCAACTCCACCTCGCTGTACTTCGACTGGGGATACCACTCGCCGAAGCCGGGTGTGTACGACTTCAGCGGAGTGCGTGACGTCGACAAGCTGCTCGACATGGCCCAGGAGGCCGGACTCTACGTGATCGCGCGCCCGGCGCCGTACATCAACGCGGAGGTCGACAGCGGCGGACTCCCCGGCTGGATGACCACCAAGGCCGGACACAACCGCAGTGACGACCCGCAGTTCCTGAAGTACGCGGACGAGTGGCTGACACAGATCGACCGGATCATCGCCCGCCACCAGATGACCAACGGCACCGGGTCGGTCATCGCCTACCAGGTCGAGAACGAGTACTACAACGGCTCGGCCGCCGGCCGCTCCTATATGCAGCACCTGGAGGACAAGGCCCGCGCCGACGGCATCACGGTACCGCTGACCGGCAACAACAACGGCACCTTCAACTCCGGTACGGGTGCCCTGGACGTCGACGGCCCGGACTCCTACCCGCAGGGCTTCAACTGCTCGAACCCCTCGAAGTGGAACGGCGTCCCCGACATCAGCTACGACCACCCCGCCGGCAAGCCGCTGTACTCGCCGGAGTTCCAGGGCGGCGCCTTCGACCCCTGGGGCGGTCCGGGCTACGACAAGTGCGCCCAGCTGATCAACGATCAGTTCGCCAACGTTTTCTACAAACAGAACATAGCCGTCGGCGCGACAGCGCAGAGCTTCTACATGACCTACGGCGGCACCAACTGGGGCTGGCTGGGCATGCCGGAGAACTACACGTCCTACGACTACGGCGCCGCGATCCGTGAGAACCGCCAGCTGGACCCGAAGTACTTCGAGGACAAGCTGATCGGGTACTTCACGCAGTCGGTGGCCCCGCTGACGAAGACCGAAGCGATCAGGGCCACGCCGCCGGACGACTCGGCGGTTGTCGACACCGCACGGATGAACCCCGACAGCAAGACGCAGTTCCACGTCCTGCGGCACGGGAACTCCACGTCCACAACCGTCGACAAGACCCATATCTCCCTGGACTTCAACGCCCAGCCGTCCTCGGACACCAGCTACACCTGGGACGACCCCGACTCCGCGCTGCAGTACACCGGCTCGTGGTCGCACGTGGCCAACCAGAGCTACACCGGCGGCGACTACAAGCACACTGAGTCGTTCTCCAACAAGGCCGGTGACTCGGTCACCGTCCCCTTCAACGGCACCGCGATCCGCTGGATCGGGTCGAAGACCGACAACCACGGCTACGCCGACGTCTACCTCGACGGCACCAAGGTGACGACGGTCGACGACTCCGGCAGCGAGAACCAGGCGGTGGTCTTCCAGAAGGCCGGCCTGACAGCCGGGGCGCACACGCTGAAGATCGTCGTCAACGGCGACCACAGCTCGGGCTCCTCGGACAACTACGTGGCCATCGACGCCGTCGACGTGCCGGCGGCCGCCACCGCGACACCGACCTACCCGGTCGTGCCCCAGCAGCCGGGCACCGCGATCACGCTCGACGGACGCGACTCACACGTGATCGTGGCGAACTACCGGCTCGGGGAAGCCCAGTTGCAGTACTCGACGTCGGAGATCATGACCAACGCGGCCATCGGCGACCGGGACGTCGCCGTCCTCTACGGCGACTCCGGGAGCGACGGCGAGACCGTGCTGCGCTACTCCTCCGAGCCCACCGTGACCACCAGCGGCGGCACGGCCACGACCACCTGGGACGCGGCCACCGGTGACCTGCGGCTGAACTACACGCACAAGGGCCTGATCCGCGTCAGCATCAGCGGCGGCGGAAAGCGCCCGCTGCTGCTGCTCATCGGCGACAAGGCCACCGCGGAGACCTTCTGGCGTCAGGACACGGCGTCCGGGCCGGTGCTCGTGCGCGGCACCCACCTGCTGCGCACGGCGACCAGCCGGAACGACGGCCACACCCTGGCCCTCACCGGCGACAACGCCGATGACAAGAACATCGAGGTGTTCACCTCCGCCGACCATGTCACCTGGAACGGCAGCGCGTTGGACACCCGAGCCACCGAAACCGGAAGCCTCACCGGGACGATCCCGGTCGCGGCCGCGGTCCGTCTGCCGGCACTGACGAACTGGAAGCATGCCGAGGAGTCCCCCGAAGCGGCCCCCGGTTTCGACGACTCCAGCTGGCAGGTGGCCGACAAGACGACCACCAACAGCGTCTCCGGCGTCAACTCGCTGCCGGTGCTCTACGCGGACGACTACGGCTTCCACACCGGTAACACCTGGTACCGCGGGCGCTTCCGCGCCACCGGCAAGGAGACGGGCATCCACCTGGTCTCCGACTCCGGCGGCCAGGCGCAGGCGTTCTCCGCCTGGCTCAACGGCACCTTCCTGGGCAGCTCGACGACGGGCAGCGCCGACTTCACCTTCCCGGCCGGTTCGGTCGAGTCGAAGGGCGACAACGTCATCTCCGTACTCACCGTGAACATGGGCCACGAGGAGGACTACAACTCGACCAACGGCAACAAGACCGCGCGCGGGCTGACCAGCGCCGCCCTCGTCGGGGCGCCGCTGACTTCCGTCACCTGGCGGCTGCAGGGCGTACGGGGTGGTGAGGACCAGCAGGACACGGTGCGCGGCCCGCTCTCGACGGGCGGCCTGTACGGCGAGCGGGCCGGCTGGTCCCTGCCGGGCTACCCGGACGGCAACTGGAACCGGGTGTCCCTGCCGACGACCGACACCCGCCCCGGGGTCTCGTGGTACCGCAACGACGTCACCCTGAACCTGCCGCACGGCCAGGACACCTCGCTCGGGCTGACGTTCACCGACGACCCGTCGCGCAGGTACCGTGCCACGATCTTCGTGAACGGCTGGCAGGTCGGCAACTACGTCAACTACCTCGGCCCGCAGAGCACCTTCCCGGTGCCCGACGGGATCCTGAACCCGAACGGCCGGAACAGCATCGCCATCGCGGTGTGGAACCTGGACGGCAGCACCGGCGGGCTCGGAAAGGTCTCGCTCACCGACTACGGCAGCTATGCCTCGTCCCTGAGCGTCGCCCAGAACGACAGCCCTCGCTACGACCCCCGTACGAACGCGATGCCCAAGCGTCCGGGAGCGGATGTCACCCTGGACGTACCGGACACCGCTCAGTCGGGACAGGCCTTCACGGCCCAGGCGACGGTGCGGTTGCCGCAGGACGGACCGTCCGCGTCGCGGCTGACCGGCTCGTTCCTAGCGCCCGACGGCTGGAGCGTGAGCGCCACGAGCCCCATGTCCGTCCAGCGCCTGCACCCGGGCGGTTCCGCCGTCTTCACCTGGAGGGTCAAGCCGCCGGCCGGGGAACTGCCCTCCGCCTCGGCCCTCACCGGCACGGTGGACTACCGGCAGCGCGGACGGCATGCCACCAGTGGTGACGAGCGCATCGTCGGGGGGATTCCCCCTGCTCCGCCCACCGGGAAGACCGCGGTGAGCGACCTGCCGTTCTTGTCGTCCACCAACGGGTGGGGCCCGGTGGAGCGTGACAGCAGCGTCGGCGAGCAGGCGGCCGGGGACGGCCGTCCGATCAGTATCGCCGGTGTCAGCTACCCGAAGGGGCTGGGCACCAACTCGGTCAGCGACGTCGAGCTCTACCTCGCCGGAAAGTGCTCGCGGCTGACGGCGAACGTCGGTGTCGACGACGAGACCGGTGGCGCGGGAACGGTGACGTTCTCCGTTTTCGCCGACGGCAAGAGCTTGGTCACCACGCCGACGATCAGGGGCAGACAGGCCGCGATGCCGATCGATGTCGACGTCAGCGGGGCGCAGGTGGTCGACCTCAAGGTCGGTGACGCGGGCGACGGCAACGGAAACGACCACGGCGACTGGGGCACGCCGACGCTGACGTGCGAGTAGGACGCGCCTCCGACCAGGACGTGTCCCTTTGGCGGGACGGTCTGTTGATCGGATGTGTCCGTCCGGTCAGTGATCACTGATGCGATGCGGGACCGGATCGAGCCGCTGATGTCGGCCGATCCGGTCCGTGCATGTCGACGGCCCGATCATGGGCGGATTCTTGGAGCGATCGCGTGGACATACTGCCGGGAGGAGATGACCAAGAGGAGGCGCGGCTTTGGCGGCGGAGTTGAACGAGCAGGTGCGTCAGCGGCTGGAGGAGCCGAACTTCTGGTACCTGGCCACGGTGACGCCGGACGGGGCGCCACATGTCACGCCGATGTGGGTGGGACTGGAGGACGGGCTGATCGCCTTCAACACCTCGGTCGGCCGGATCAAGGAGGAGAACCTCCGCAACGACGCCCGGGTCCACCTCTCGCACGCCGACGCCGAGAACCCGTACGACCGGGTGCAGATCTCCGGCCGCGCGGTGCGCTTCGTGGAGGGCGAGGAGGCCGAGCGCGGCATGGACCGGCTGGCCCGCAAGTATCTGGGCCTGAACGGGTACCCCTGGCTGATCGAAGGCGAGCAGCGGGTCCACGTCCTGGTCCAGCCGGAGCGGGTGCGCCACATCGTCGGCGTCGAACCGTTCCGGCCGGGAGTCATCCCTTCCTGAGGCCGGTGGTCGGTCAGCCGCCGTCACGCCGACTGCCGCGCAAGCCGTTCTCCAGCAGGGCGAACGCGTGTTCCGCGTCAGCCACCGCACCCGCGTAGCGCTCGTCGGCCGGCTCCCCGTACGCCAGGCGTGCGGCATTGTCCTGGGCCAGCGCCCACTGGACTGCGACGATCTGGACTGCGGCGAGCCGCGCCGTGAGTTCCGGGGTGTCCGCGGTCTCTTGCAGTGCCTCGGCGAGTGCGTGTTCGGCGCCGGCCTTGAACCTGGCCATCCGCGCCACCAGCGAGGGCGTGTCGAGGATCATCCGGGTGAGGCTGCGAATGTGCGGATGGTCGTTCAGCCCGGTGATCGGGTCCCGCTCGCGCAGCCCCTGGAGGAAGTGCTCGCGCAGCGCGGTCAGCGGGGCGGTCCCGGGCGGGCGGGCCCGCACGACGCGTGCGGCCTCGGTCTCGTGGTCGGCGAGGCGGTGCACCACGAGGTCCTCCTTCGCCGGGAAGTAGGCGAAGAGGGTGCGCTTGGACACCTCGGCCGCCTCGGCCACCTGAGCCACCGAGACCTGGTTGAAGCCGTGTTCGAGGAACAGCGCGATCGCCGCGTCGGAGATCGCTGCGTGGGTCCGCTGCTTCTTGCGTTCCCGTAGTCCTGGCCTGCCGTCCACGTCGTCCACCGTAGCAGAGGGCTGCACCGAGAGGATTTCTGCACCTGGTATACATTTACTCCCAGTCGAGAAATGAGGGGGCAGTGATGGTGCTGACGGAGAGTGCAGCCGAGGTCGTCGTCGCGGGCGCAGGCCCGACCGGACTGATGCTGGCCTGCGAACTGGCCCTGGCCGGGGTTGAGACCCTGGTGCTGGAGAAGCTGCCCGAGCGCATCGAGCAGGTGAAGGGCGGCGGGGTCCAGCCCCGTACCGCCGAGCTGCTGGAGTCGCGCGGGCTGCTGGAGCCGTTGCTGAAGCGGGCCCTGTCGCGTGAACCGGTGGGCGGGCATTTCGCTGCCCTGCCCGTGCCCCTGGACTGCACACCCTGGCGGACCAGGCACCCATACCCGCTCTCGATCCCTCAGTGGCAGATCGAGGAGGTGCTTGAGGAGCGGGCGACCGCCGCCGGTGTACGGGTGCTGCGTGACACCGCCGTCTCGGGGGTCGAAGCGGACGACGACGGTGTGGTCGTGACGGCGGGCGGTCTGCGGGTGCGGGCCCACTACCTGGCGGCGTGCGACGGCGGCCACAGCACGGTGCGGAAGATGCTAGGGCTGCCGTTTCCCGGCAGGCCCGGGACGCATGAGGCGGTGCTGGCCGACATCCGCCTGTCCTCCGTGTCGTCGCTGGTGCCGCGGCAGATGGGGCATATGAGCAGCCTGACCCGCCATGCGGGCGGTTATTGGGCCATGCTGGTCCCGCTCGGTCGCGACCGGTACCGCATCACCTTCGGAAACGGGGATCAGGCGGAGACGGGCCGCGACACCCCGGTCAGCCCCGAGGAGATCACTGCTGCCCTGCACGCCGTGTACGGCCAGGAGACCACCCTCGGCGCCGTGGACAACTCCTCGCGGTTCACCGACGCCACCCGGCAGTTGGAGCAGTACCGCGTGGGTCGTGTGCTGTTCGGGGGCGATGCCGCACACATCCACCCGCCGCTGGGCGGCCAGGGGCTCAACCTCGGCATTCAGGACGCGTTCAACCTCGGCTGGAAACTGGCCGCGGTCGTCCAGGACCGGGCGCCGAGCGGCCTGCTGGACAGCTACCACGACGAACGGCATCCGGCCGGGGCCCGCGTGCTGCATCACACGTCGGCGCAGCGGGTGTTGGCCCATCCGAACCCGAGCGAGGACGTGGCCGCCCTGCGCGACATTTTCACCGATCTGTTGCGGCTGCCCGACACCAACCGCCATCTGGCGGGACTGATGTCCGGACTCTCGCTGCGCTACGAGCTGCCGGGGGAGCATCCGCTGACCGGACAGCGTATGCCGGACACGGACCTGGTCACCGAAGCCGGTCCCACCCGCCTGTCGGCGCTATTCGACTCGGGGCACGCCGTCCTGCTCGACCTCGCCGAAATCGTCCCGGCCGGCCTACGGCTCCCGCCACGAGTGGACCTCGTCCGCGCCGCACGTACCGACGATGTGGGCACCGCCGCCGTGCTCATCCGCCCCGACGGCTACGTCTGCTGGGCTGCGGACACCTCCGAGGCCTGCGAGGACACTCTGATCGCCGCGATCGCCGACGGCCTCGCGAGGGTGGACTGAACCGGGTGCCTGTCACGGCGTGACGGATGCAAAGAGGAGGTGGAGCAGCCGAGGGGTGACGCTCAGCGCCACGGGTGCGGGAAGGCAGCGGCCGGGATGGGTGCGGCGGGGGTTTCTGGCCGGAAATACGCGGAGACCCGCGCCCGTTGGCGCATTACGTTCGGTCCATGATGCGGCACACCAGGAGGCCGACCAGACGGGGTTCGCGGCGGGAAAGGCGGTGGTTGGCGCCCCTGATCGCCGGGCTTGCGGGGCTCGCACTCATCGCCGCGGGTGTGGTGCTGAGCGCCGGCCCCCGTGTCGAACAGCGGACGTTCGAGCGCGCACCGTACTGCGCGACCCCTCCGCCGACTGATACAAGTCATTGCAGACTGCGGCTCTCCATGACCGTCGTCGCGCGGTCTACCTACACCACCCAGGACTGGGATCCGCCGGATCCACCGAACCCGCCGCCGGCGCCGCCCCCGCCGGCCGTCCCCCCGATATACGGTGCCGGACCGTACGTCGGTGTGCTCCGTGACCAAGTCGCCGCGGTCGGCCTCCCGTTGTTCGCAGCATCGAAGACCACGCACTACGAGATCACCGTGCGCACGGCAGACGGGCGGCGCCGCAAGTTCGAGGTCGAGCGGGATTTCTACCAGGTGGCCGAGCCCGGGACCGTCGGCAGCGTGGAGATATGGCACGGCCGTCTGCTGCGGCTGCGGATCGGCTCGCACGTCGACGAGCAGTACCCCCTTCGATGGACGATCCCGTACATGATCATCCTCGTGGGTGTGGGGTTTCTCCTCTACCCGGCGTTCCGCCTCATCCGGTCGATGTACGAAGCCGTCCGGTGGCGCCGCATTGCTCGCCGTCTGCGCCGATGACCTCCGTGGAGGAGCCCGGAGCCGTGGTGGTCCACCCCTGACTGCTGCCGGTGCCGGTCGCCCGCCCCGCGCTGCTCAGGCTTCTGCGCCCGCCTCCGAACCGCGTCCGGGCACCTCTTTCGAAACTTTCGACACCATCGCCGCAGTGTCGATCCCCGGCGAGGGCGCGGCGGTGCTGCTGCGGACGACCAGGCTGGTGGCCAGCTCCACCCGGGTCGCCACCGGTGACGGCTCCTCCCGGCCGAGATCGAGCACCAGTTTGGCCGCCGCCTCCGCCATCTCCGTCAGCGGCTGGCGCACGGTGGTCAGCGGCGGTCCCACCCAGCGGGCCACCGGCAGATCGTCGAAGCCGACCACGCTCAGGTCCTCCGGGATACGCAGGCCCAGCTCGCGGGCCGCCTCGTACAGGCCGAGCGCCTGCAGATCGTTGCCCGCGAAGACCGCGGTGGGCCGGTCGGGGCGTCGCAGCAGCTCCAGGCCGAGCCGGTAGCCCGCCTCGTGGTGGAAGTCGCCGGTCAGGACGAGTGAGGGGTCGACCGGCAGGCCCGCCGTCTCCAACGCGGCCCGGTAGCCGTCCACCCGGGCCCGGCTGCACATCATCCGTGAGGGACCGCTCAGTGCGCCGATGCGGGTGTGGCCCAGTTCGACCAGGTGCCGGGTGGCGGCGAGACCGCCCTGCCAGTTGGTGGCCCCGATCGACGGCACGTCCGCGCCCGGGTCGCCGGCCGGATCCATCACCACGAACGGGATGGACCTGCTGGTCAGCAGCGCGCGCTGCGGTTCGTCGAGGTCGGACAGCACCAGGACGACACCGTGCGGACGGCGGGCGGCGACCTGGTCGGCCCAGGTCCGCCCGGGGGTGAGCCGGCCCGCGCTCTCGGAGAGCACGACGCTCAGACCGGCCTCCCGCGCCACGTTCTCCACTCCCCGGATGACCTCCATCGCCCAGGCGCTCTCCAACTCGTGGAAGACCACGTCGATCAGCGGCGAGCGGATCGCCTCGGTGCGCCGGCGCCGATAGCCGTGCGTGCGCAGCAACTCCTCGACGCGGCTACGGGTCGCCGGGGCGACGTCCGCCCGCCCGTTGAGGACCTTCGAAACAGTCGGAGCCGACACACCGGCCGCACGGGCGATCTCGGCGAGGGTGGCGGTCTGAGTTTCCACGGGCTTCGCAGGGTTCATGCCCGAGATCGTATCCCTGCGCACCCCCTTGACGAACCCCCTTCCCGGCTCTACGTTCCCGGAACATTCGGAGCGCTATTCGAAATATTCGGGAGAGGTTCCTGTCACATGGAGTCCTACAGCAGGCGCTGGTTCCTCGGCGCCGGCGCCACCACCCTGATCTCGGCCGCCGGACTCACCGCCTGCGGCTCCGGTGGGAGTTCCGGCAGCGGCGGCGGCACGATCACGGCGCTCGTCTACGGCGACGACGCGGTCAAGGTGCAGGTGAAGGCCGTGGACCGGTTCAACGCCTCGGCGGCGGCCAAGAAGGCCAAGGGCAAGGTCAAGCTGCAGAAGGTGCCCGGCTCGGAGTACCCGGCCAAGCTGCGCACGGCGATGGGCTCGCCCAACGCGCCGGACGTGTTCTTCAACTGGGGCGGCGGCTCGATCAAGGCCTACAAGGACGCCGGACAGCTGGTCGACCTCACCGACACGATCGCCTCCGACCCGGTCCTCAAGTCCGGCTTCCTGCCCTCCGTGCTGGCTGCGGGCGCGCTGAACGGCCACAACTACGGCATCCCGATGCGCGGCATGCAGCCAGTGATCCTCTTCTACAACAAGTCCCTGTTCGCCGAGCAGAGACTTCAACCGCCCACCACCTGGGGTCAGTTGCTCGACGTCAATGCCAAGCTGAAGAAGGCGGGCCTCACCCCGTTCGCACTGGGCGGCGCGGACATCTGGCCCGAGCTGATGTGGCTGGAGTACCTGGTCGACCGTATCGGCGGCCCCGGGGTCTTCGACAGGATCAAGAACGGCGACTCCGCCGGGTGGGGCGACCCGGCGGTCCTCAAGGCCGCCGAGACCGTCCGGCAGCTCATCGACGACGGGGCCTTCGGCAAGGGCTTCAACTCGGTGTCGTACGTCAACGGCGGCGCTCCCGCGGTCTTCGCCAAGGGCAAGGCGGCGATGCACCTGATGGGGTCGTGGGAGTACTCCACACAGCTCGGCAAGTTCCCGGACTTCGCCAGGAAGGACCTGGGCTGGTGCGCCTTCCCGAAGGTCGACGGCGGGGCCGGTGACATCCGCAACGTCGTCGGCAACCCGACCAACTACTGGTCCGTGAACGCCCGTACGGCCAACAAAGACGCCGCGCTCGCCTTCCTGCGGGACTGCGCCTCCGAGGCGTACGCCAAGGACCTAGTGGCCAACGGCGACATCCCCACCACGTCGAACGCGGAGAAGCTGCTGGGCTCGTCGCCCAACCCCGAGTTCGCCATGTTCCAGTACCACATGGTGCAGCAGGCACCCGCGTTCACGCTCAGCTGGGACCAGGCGGTCGACCCGGACGTCTCGACGCCGATGCTGACCGAGGTCAACAAGCTGTTCGTGGGCAAGTCGACACCCGCCCAGTTCGTGTCCGCCGTCAAGGGGCTGAAGTGAGCGGCGCGTTCACCGCACGGACCGCGCATCCCGGACGGGCCGCCCGGCCCGGGACGCGCGGCCGGGGCACCCGCGGCAGCCGGACGGGAACACGGGCCGGCCGTCCGCACGTCGTCTGGGTCCTGCCGGGCGTGCTGTTCTTCGTCTTCTTCGCGGTCGTCCCGATGGTCCTCGCGTTCTATCTGTCCTTCACCCGGTGGAACGGCCTGGGCGACCCGCAGCCCGTCGGTCTCGCCAACTGGCGCAAGCTGCTGTCCGACGACCGCCTCACCCAGTCCCTGACCGTCACCGTCCTGCTCACCGTGGTCAGCTGGGCGTTCCAGACGGTGGTCTCCCTGCTGCTCGGCGTGTGGGCGGCGGGCCGCCAGCGCAACCGCGCCGTGCTGTCGGCCGTCTTCTTCGTACCGTTCCTGCTGTCCTCGACGGCGATCTCGCTGCTGTTCTACGCCCTGCTCGACCCGAACTTCGGCATCGTCCGCGCAGACACCCTCGGCTCCACCAGCGGCGCCTTTCTCGCCGTCGTGTTCGTCGGCGGCTGGCAGTTCATCCCCTTCCACACCCTGATCTACCAGGGCGGGGCACGGCAGATACCGGAGGTCCTCTACCAGGCGGCCGCCATCGACGGCGCCGGCCGCCTGCGCCAGTTCTTCTCGATCACGCTTCCGCAGCTGCGTCACACGGCCACGACGTCCGGTGTCCTCATGGTCGTCGGCTCACTGACCTACTTCGAGACGGTGCTGATCCTCACCCAGGGCGGTCCCGGCTCGGACACCGCGATCCTGCCGTACCTGATGTACGAGGCGGGCTTCAAGAGCTACGACTTCGGCTACGCCAGCGCCATCGCCTCCTTCCTGGTCGTGGCCGCCACCGCGCTGTCGCTGCTGCTGGTGCGGCTGACCGGCTTCGGCGCGATGCGCAGTGCGCGGGAAGGGATGTGACGCCGTGTCACACGACACGCTTCCGCGTCCGGTGAGGACATCCGCGGCGCGTGCGTCCGCGCCGCCGCGGCGCCGCCGTCGGCACTGGACGCGGCGCGCCAACCCGCTCGCGGGCCTCGGCTCGGTCCTCTGGCTGGTCGTCGTGATCGTCCCGATCTACGCGATGATCTCGGCGTCGCTGACCCGGCAGGACGACGCGCTGGGCAACAACGCGCTGAAGCCGCCGAGCCGGCCGACCCTCGCCAACTACGACACCGTCCTGCACAGCGGCTTCTTCCACTTCCTGGCCAACACCGCGATCGTGGCGACCGCCGTCGTCGCCGCGGTGCTGGTCCTGTGCGTGCCCCTCGCCTACGTGGCCGTGCGCACCCGTACCTTCTTCTCCGGCGCCGCCTTCCGGCTGTTCCTGCTGGGGGTGGCGATCCCCGCGCAGGCGGTGGTCGTGCCGCTGTACCTGATGATCGCCAAGCTGAACCTCTACGACAGCCTGCTCGCCGTCGTCCTGCCCACGGCGGCCTTCGCGATGCCGGTGTCCGTGCTGATCCTGACCGGCACCCTGCGGGACATCTCCGAGGAGTTGTACGAGGCGATGGCGCTGGACGGCGCCTCGGCCACCCGGATGCTGTTCCAGCTGGTGATCCCGCTGGCCAAGGGCGGCATCAGCACCGTTGTCATCTACTCGGCGCTGCAGGCCTGGAACGGCTTTCTCTTCCCGCTGATCTTCACCCAGTCCGACGGCCCACGGGTGCTCACCCTGGGCCTGTTCAACTACGTCAGCCAGTTCGGCGTCGACATCCCCGCTCTGCTCGCCTCGGTCGTCCTCTCCGGCGTACCCGTCTTCGCCGTCTATCTGGTGGCCCGCCGCGCCCTCGTGGGCGGACTGATGGGCGTGGGCGGCAAGTGAGGCGCCGCGCGGGGCGCTCGCCCCGCCTTCCCGACAGGAGTTCCATGACCCCCGCTCCCTGGCGTGACACCGCCCTGCCCGCGGCCGCACGCGTCGATGACCTGCTGTCCCGGATGACCCTGGAGGAGAAGGCCGCCCAGCTCTACGGCGTGTGGGTGGGCGCCGCCACCGACGGCGACGGCGTCGCGCCGAACCAGCAGGCCATGAACACCGACTACGACTGGGACGAACTGATCACCCGGGGCCTGGGCCAGCTCACCCGTTCCTTCGGCACCGCCCCCGTAGCAGCGGCGGTCGGCGCGCGAGCGCTGGCCCGCGCTCAGCAACGGATCGTCGAGGCGGGCCGGTTCGGCATCCCGGCCATCGCCCACGAGGAGTGCCTGGCGGGCTTCACGGCCTGGGGCGCCACGGCCTACCCGGTGCCGCTGGCGTGGGGCGCCGCCTTCGACCCGGCGCTGGTGGAGGAGATGGCCCGGCACATCGGCCGGGACCTGCGCTCGGTCGGCGTCCACCAGGGTCTGGCCCCCGTCCTGGACGTGGTCCGCGACCCGCGCTGGGGACGCGTGGAGGAGACGATCGGGGAGGACCCCTACCTCGTCGGGACCATCGGGGCCGCGTACGTCCGGGGACTCGAGTCGGCCGGGATCGTCGCCACGCTGAAGCACTTCGCCGGCTACTCCTCCTCCACGGGCGCCCGGAACCTGGCCCCCGTGCGGGCGGGCAGACGCGAGTTCGCGGACGTCACTCTGCCGCCCTTCGAGATGGCACTGCGCGAGGGCGGGGCGCGCTCGGTCATGGCGGCCTACACCGAGACGGACGGCGTCCCCGCGTCGGCTGACCCGCGCCTGCTGACCGGACTGCTCCGCGGGGAGTGGGGCTTCACCGGCACGGTCGTCGCCGACTACTTCGGCATCGACTTCCTGCGCACCCTGCACCGCGTCGCCGAGACCCCCGCCGAGTCGGCCCAGCTCGCGCTGACCGCCGGCGTCGACGTGGAACTGCCGACGCTGAACTGCTACGGCGACGAGCTGGTCGCGGCGGTGCGGGAGGGCCGCGTCGCCGAGTCCCTGGTGGACCGCGCGGCCCGCCGCGTCCTGACGCAGAAGTGCGAACTGGGCCTTCTGGACGAGGGCTGGCGCTCCCCGGCGCCCGAGTCGGTCGACCTCGATCCGGCGGAGAACCGTGCTCTGGCCCGCCGTCTCGCCGAGGAGTCGGTGGTCCTGCTCGACAATCCGGACGGCGTGCTGCCACTGTTCCCCGACGCGCGGATCGCGGTGGTCGGACCGCGCGCCGCGGACGCCCTCGCGATGCTCGGCTGCTACTCCTTCCCCGCACACGTGGGCGCGCAGCACCCGGACGTCCCCACGGGCATCGCCATCCCGACCCTGCTGGAGGCGCTGAGCGACGAACTCCCGTACGCCAAGGTCGTGTTCACCGAGGGCTGCGGGGTGTCGGACCCGGACACCTCCGGTTTCGCCGAGGCGGTGGCGCGGGCGTCCGAGGCGGACGTGTGCGTGGCGGTCCTCGGCGACCGCTCGGGCCTGTTCGGCCGGGGCACCTCGGGCGAAGGGTGCGACGTGCCGGACCTCGCGCTGCCCGGTGTGCAGGGGGAACTGCTCGACGCGCTGCTGGCGACCGGGGTGCCGGTGGTGCTGGTGCTGCTGACCGGACGCCCCTACACGCCTGTCCGTCCGCACGGCCGACCGGCCGCGGTGGTCCAGGCGTTCTTCCCGGGCGAGGAGGGCGGTCCCGCGGTGGCGGGGGTCCTGACCGGCCGCGTGAACCCCTCGGGCCGCCTTCCGGTGAGCGTGCCGCGGATGCCCGGCGGCCAGCCGTGGACCTACCTCCAGCCGCCGCTGGGCCTGGCCGGTGACGTCAGCAGCCTGGACCCGACCCCGCTGCACCCCTTCGGGCACGGGCTGTCGTACACACGGTTCACCTGGGACGGATTCACGGGCACGGAGCCCGTCATAGGCACCGACGGCAGCTACGACCTGTCCCTGACCGTCCGCAACACGGGCGGCCGACGGGGCGCGGAGGTCGTCCAGCTGTATCTGCACGACCCGGTGGCCTCGGTGACCCGCCCGGACGTCCGCCTGATCGGGTACCGGCGGCTGGAGCTGGACCCGGGGGAGTCCCGCCGGGTGACCTTCCGCTTCCATGCGGACCTGTCGGCCTTCACCGGTCGCACAGGCGCCCGCGTCGTCGAACCGGGCACCCTGGAACTGCGGTTGGCCGCGTCGAGCACGGACGTCCGCCACACGGCCCGCCTCACGCTCACCGGCCCGGTCCGCGAGCTGGGCCTTGACCGTCGGCTGCACTGCGAGACGGAGGTGTCCATGGGCGGATGACCCTCGAGCATCTCGGCCCGAGAGGCGAGGGAGGTCACTTGGCAGCCTCTGCGCGCGGTGCCGCGTGCCGACTACGGGCGATCTCGGGGTAACGCACCAAGACTCGGCACAGGAAGTTGCACGGTTCGGGGAAGCCAAGTCATGACTCTGCGGTACCTAGGGTTGACGCATCATCAAGGATGCCTCTATCGCTACCTCTTGCGCACTTCGCAGGTGGATCTGCCGGCAGCGGAGGAGGAACTCGGCATACCCGGCCTGGACGCGGTCCTCGATGAACTACGGGCGATGGGCGTGGTCGACGGCAACCTGGTTCCGCTGCCGCCCGCGGCCGCCGTCGACTTGCTCATCCGTCGTCGGTTGGAGCGCACCTCGCGTGAACTGGCCCGCCTCGACGCGGTCTTCTACGTGGTGCGGGAACTGGCGGAGGAGGCCCGCCGCGGCCACCCCGTCGAACTCGTCGAGCGCCTCGAGCACAGCACGGAGGTGAACCACCGTGTCGGCGCACTTCCCGACCGCTTCGAGACGATGAACGCCAAGCCCCTGCCGCGCTCCGCGGGGCACTCGGAGGAGGTCGTGCACGGCTATCGTCGCCGACTGGCCGATGGGTGTGACGGCCGGGTGATGCGGTGGGGCCCGCAACTCGGAGCCGCGCGAGGCGACGGCTGAGGCGGACGGCCCAGGTGCGGAACCCGAGCCGTCCGTGTGGTGTCAGGAGATGTCAGCCGTGCCGGCTCGCCCGGGCCAGAGCCGGGACGAAGCGGAGGGCGTCCAGGGTGCCGACGCCGGTGGCGAGGTCGTAGCCGTTGACCGCCTTGTAGCCGGTCACGCCCTGGTAGCTGTTGTCGGTGCCGTCGTTGACGTCGACGATGCCGTTGCTCTTGGCGTGATGGGCGTTGAGGTCGTACAGCGCCTTCTGGATGTTGCCCACCCGGTGGCCCGCCACCTGGTCGGCGAGGGCGACGATGCCCGAGAAGAGCGGGGTGGCCTCGCTGGTGCCGCCGCTGACGTCCCAGCCGACGGCGGTCGGGTCGTAGCTGGAGTAGATCCAGGCGCCACCGTTGACCGCCGCGGACATCGAGATGTCCGGGGTGCCGCGGCGGCTGCCGACGACGTTCTTCACGCTGTTCTGGAAGGCCGGGCGCGTGAAGACGTGGGACTGGCCGCCGCCACCGGAGCCGTTGTCGTTGTAGACGCTGTCCGGCTTGACGCGGTCGCCCTTGTCGTTCAGGTGGAGCTGGGTGCCGCCGATCGAGGTGACCAGCGGGTCCGAGGAGGGCCAGGAGTTGACGCGCTTCTTGTAGTACGTCTTGCCGTCCGCCTGCATGTCGGTCGCGCCGCCGTCACCGGAGGCGGCCAGCACGGTCACGTGCTTGCGGTTGGCGTCCTGGAAGGCGTACCGCAGGTTCTTGATGCTGGAGAAGTCACCCCTGTCGAAACCGGGGAACGTGTTCTCCGTGGCGCCGAAGCTCTGGCTGATGACGTCGCCGACGCCGTGGTCGATCATGTACTTCTCGGCGGACATCATCTCCGGCAGACCGGTGGTGCCCTCGGTCTCGGAGACCGCCGTCTCCACCACGACGATCTTGGCGGCGGGCGCCACCGCGTGCGCCATCTCGACGTCCAGGGTGGTCTCGCCGGCCCAGCCGGTCATGTCGGAGTTCTTGGGGTCGAAGGCGGGGACGTGCCCCCACTTGACCACCTTCACCTTGGTGCTGGGCAGCCCGAACTGCTTGCTGTAGACGTCGAGGTCGTGCTGCACGGTCGGGGAACCGTACGAGTCGACGATGACGATGGTGCGGCCCTTGCCCGTGACGCCCTTGCGGTAGAGGGCGTTCAGGTCGTACGCGGTGCGGTACTGGAGCGGGTTGTAGCAGTTGATGTGCCACTTGGCCTGGCACTGCTCGCTGGAGAGCGGACTGCTCACGCCGTGGACCAGGGTGTGCCCGACGATGGCCGGTACCGCCATGGTGTGCGGTACGGCGGCAGGCGCTGCGGTCGCCAGTGCGGTGACCGCGAGGGCGGCGACGGAGGTGGCCGCCGCGAGGCCCTGCCCGGAACGGGCTATGCGCATGAATCCCCCTGTGATTCGGAGTCGATGAAGTGACCTCGGCCTCATGAAGAGATCGCGAGGTGGTCCTCGCGCATCTCATCGAACGAGTCATGGACAGAACAAGACCGTTGAACGGACGATGTCGAAGCCTTTACTCCACGATGGACTGCCGACATGCCGGAGGGCTGAGCAAGGGCGGTACGAGGGGCACGGGCGCAGCCGACCTTGTGTCCCGGTCGGGCCCCCTCGCGGCCGAACATCCGCCGCAGGTCGTAGACGCGGACCTGATCCGGCTGAATCACGCACACCCATTGACGCCGTCGGAACCCCCACCTACCTTCCTCCGTCGAAGCGCTTCGACATCACGCATCGAATCGATTCGATGAACGCTGAGTAATCGCTCTGATACCCATCCGACTCCCCTGGAGGCACTGGATGTTGACGGCACGACGGCGGGCGGCGGCGACGGCTGCGGTGATCCTGTCCGGATCCCTGCTCCTGGCCTCCTGCGGCAGCTCGGACAGCGGTTCTTCCGACGGCAAGACGCTCAAACTGTGGCACTACGAGAGTCCGGACAGCGCGATGGGCGCCGCCTGGAACGAGGCCATCATGGAGTTCGAGGCCAAGCACCCGGGCGTGAAGGTGAAGTTCGAGGAGAAGGGCTTCGAGCAGATTCAGAAGACCGCGCCCATGGTGCTCAACTCCTCGGACGCGCCCGACATCATGGAGTACAACAAGGGCGACGCGACGGCGGGCCTGCTGTCCAAGCAGGGACTACTCACCGACCTGACCCCGGAGGTCACCAAGCGCGGCTGGGACAAGAAGCTCAGCGCCGGTGTGAAGACCACGAGTCAGTACGACGCCAACGGCGTGATGGGGTCCGGCAAGTGGTACGGAATACCCAACTACGCCGAATTCACCATGGTGTTCTACAACAAGGACCTCTTCAAGAAGTACGGGATCGCCGAACCGAAGACCTTCGACGACCTCACCGCCGCGATGGACAAGTTCGTCGCCAAGGGCGTCACCCCGCTCGCCGACGCCGGCGCCGAGTACCTGGCCCAGCAGTACCTGTACCAGCTCGCGCTGTCGAAGGCCGACCGCTCCTGGGTCGACAAGTACGAGCTGTACAAGGGAAAGACCGACTTCCACGACGCGGCCTGGACCTACGGAGCGACCACCTTCGCCGACTGGGTCAAGAAGGGCTACATCAGCAAGACGTCCAGCGGCACCAAGGCAGAGGACGCGGGCGTCGCCTTCATCCAGGGAAAGAACCCGATCCTGTTCTCCGGAAGCTGGTGGTACGGCCGCTTCAAGGCGGAGAACAAGTTCGACTGGGGGACCATGCTGTGGCCCGGCTCCTCCCTCACCCTCGGCTCCGGCGGCAACCTCTGGGTCGTCCCGAAGGGCGCCAAGAACAAGGACCTCGCCTACGACTTCATCGACATCACCATGTCACCGAAGATCCAGAACCTGCTGGGCAACAAGGGCGGCGTCCCGGTCGCGGCCGACTCGAACGCCATCACCGACCCACGGTCCAAGACCCTGATCGCCGACTTCGACACGCTCTCCCAGCGCGACGGCCTGGCCTTCTACCCCGACTGGCCCGTCCCCGGCTTCTACGACACCCTCGTCTCCGAGACGCAGAAGCTGATCACGGGCAGTGAGAAGCCGGACGCCTACCTCAGCGCGCTCCAGAAGGCGTACGACCAGGGCGCGCCGAAGCAATGACGATCACCGTCGAACGGGGCGTGCGGACCGTCGGCAAGCGCCCGCACACCGGCCCGCGCCGCCCCCGCCCCCAGACGTCGTACGCGCTCTTCCTGGTCCCCGGCGTGCTCGCGTTCCTCGCCGTGATCATCGTCCCGTTCCTGATGAACGCCGGGGTGAGCTTCACGGAGTGGAGCGGTATCGGCTCACCGAAGTGGACCGGGCTCGCCAACTACCGCCGGCTGCTGGACGACAGCGAGTTCTGGACGTCGTTCCGGCACAGTCTGTTCATGGTCGTCGCCATGGCGGTCGTACCGACGGCGATCGGACTCGTCCTCGCCGCCGCGCTGTTCGACTACATCGGCAAGCACTTCGGCAGCAAGGTGGCCGCCGTGCTGCGTGCCTGCTTCTACCTGCCGCAGGTGCTGCCGATCGCGGTCGCCGGCATCGTCTGGAGCTGGATCCTCGCCCCCGACAACGGCGCCCTGAACGCACTGCTGAGGGCGGTCGGCCTCGGTTCCTGGCAGCAGGACTGGCTCGGCGAACCGGACATCGCCCTCTACAGCGTCATGGGGGTGATGATGTGGGTGCAGCTCGGCTTCCCGCTCGTCGTCTTCATGGCCGGGCTCCAGCGCGTCGACCCCCAGCTCTACGAGGCAGCCGAACTGGACGGCGCCGGCTGGTGGCGCCGCTTCTGGCACATCACCCTGCCGCAGATCAGGCCGGAGATCTATGTGGTGCTGACCTGGTGCACGGTCGCGGCGCTGAAGGTGTTCGGCGCGGTGTACGTGCTCACGAAGGGTGGCCCGGGCGGCGCCACCGACGTCCCCTCCTACTTCTCCTTCACCACGTTCTTCGAGAAGACCCAGGTCGGGTACGGCGCCGCGATCTCCACCGTCCTCACCGTGATCATCCTCGTCCTGGCGATGGTGGGCCTGAAACTCCAGACCCGCGCCGAGGACGCCGAGGAAGGGGCCCGCGCATGACCACCGTACGCACCGAGCTCCGCACCCGGCCCCGTACGGCCGTCGGCCGCTATCCCGTCCTCGTCGCGTTGTGCATCGCGGCCCTGTTCATGGTGCTGCCGTTCCTGATCGTCGCCGTCAACGCCGTGAAGTCCCCCGCCGAGTACTCCCAGCACGGACCGCTCAGCCTCCCCAAGGGCCTCTACACGGACGGTCTGAAGGACTTCTGGCAACGCGTCGACTACGGGCAGAAGCTCCTCAACTCCGTGCTCATCAGCGGCTCGGTGGCCGTCCTGGCGGCCGTACTGTCCGTGCTGAACGCGTACGCGATCGGCATCGGCCGCATCAAGGGACGCGCCTGGGTGCTCGCCTTCTTCGTGCTCGCCAACGTGCTGCCGCAGGAGGCGCTGGTCTACCCGCTGTACTACCTGAGCAAGCAGGCCGGCCTCTACGACACCCGGTTGAGCGTGATCATCGTCTTCACCGTGGTCCAGGCCGCCTTCGGCACGTATCTGCTCGCCTCGGTCCTCGGGCAGTTCCCGCGCGAGATCATCGAGGCCGCCCGGATCGACGGGGCGAACTCATGGCAGGTGCTGTGGCGGATCGTGGTGCCGGTCAGCCGCCCCACCATCGGGGTGCTGCTCGTCTTCTTCTTCATCTGGACGTGGAACGAGTTCCTGCTCCCGCTGGTCATGCTGATCTCCAACGACAACCAGACGGTGTCCGTGGCGCTCGGAGTCCTCCAGGGCCAGCGCCTGATGGACGCCACGATGACCAACGCGGCGGCCCTGCTGGGCGTCCTGCCCGCACTCGTCTTCTTCCTCGTCTTCCAGCGGACTCTTACCCGCGGCATCGCCGTGGGTGCCGTCAAGTAGGGGGTACGGCTTGAAGTTCACCGACGGCTACTGGCTGCTGCGCGACGGCGTCACCGCGGCCCACCCGGTGCAGGTCCTGGACGTGACCACACCTGGGGAAGCCCTGGAGATCCACGCGCCGACCCAGCCCATCCGCCACCGCGGCGACCTGCTGAAGGGACCGGTCGTGACGATCAGTGCGCACGCGCCGATGCCGGACGTCATCGGCCTCACCTTCACGCACTTCGAGGGCGAGCAGCCCCGGGGTCCCCGTTTCGAGATCCAGCGGGACGACGACTTCTCACCTCAGGTGGAGTACGACGAGGAGCACGCCACCCTCACCTCGGGCGCCCTGTCCGTACGCGTCGCCCGCACCGGCCCCTGGCACGTCGACTTCCTCGCCCAAGGCCGTACGCTGACCACCAGCGGCCCCAAGAGCATGGGCATCATGCGTGACGCCACCGGCGCCCACTACCTGCGCGAACAGCTGGGCCTCGGGGTCGGCACCTCGGTCTACGGCCTCGGTGAGCGCTTCGGACCGCTGGTGAAGAACGGCCAGGTCGTCGACATCTGGAACGCCGACGGCGGCACCGCCAGCGAACAGGCTTACAAGAACGTGCCGTTCTATCTGACGGACGCGGGCTACGGCGTCTTCGTCGACCACCCGGGCAAGGTGTCCTTCGAGGTCGGCTCGGAGTCCGTGTCGCGGGTCCAGTTCAGCGTGGAGAGCCAGCAGTTGACGTACTACGTCATCTACGGACCCACCCCCAAGGACATCCTGCGCCGGTACACCGCTCTCACCGGCCGCCCGGCCCTGCCGCCCGCCTGGTCGTTCGGACTGTGGCTGTCGACCTCCTTCACCACCTCCTACGACGAGGCCACCGTCACCTCCTTCATCGACGGCATGAAGGAACGCGAACTACCTTTGTCCGTCTTCCACTTCGACTGCTTCTGGATGCGCGAGTTCAACTGGTGCGACTTCCAGTGGGACCCGCGGGTCTTCCCCGACCCGGAAGGGATGCTGGCCCGGCTCAAGGACAGGGGCCTGCACATCTGCGTCTGGATCAACCCCTACATCGCGCAGCGCTCGCCGCTGTTCGCCGAGGGCAAGGCACTGGGCCATCTGCTGAAGAGGCCGGACGGCAGCGTGTGGCAGTGGGACCTGTGGCAACCGGGCATGGCCCTGGTCGACTTCACCAGTCCGGACGCCCGCGACTGGTACGCCGCCAAACTGGAGGCGCTGCTCGCGCAGGGCGTCGACTGCTTCAAGACCGACTTCGGGGAGCGCATCCCGCTCGACGTGGCCTACGCGGACGGCTCGGACCCGGAGCGCATGCACAACCACTACACGTACCTGTACAACCGCACCGTCTTCGACGTGCTGCGCAAACACCGCGGCGAGCAGGAGGCCGTGGTCTTCGCCCGCTCGGCGACCGTGGGCAGCCAGAAGTTCCCGGTGCACTGGGGCGGCGACTGCGAGGCCACCTACGCGTCGATGGCCGAGTCGCTGCGCGGCGGGCTCAGCCTCGGCCTGTCGGGCTTCGGGTACTGGAGCCATGACATCGGCGGCTTCGAAGGAACCCCCACCCCCGCGCTGTTCAAACGGTGGCTCGCCTTCGGCCTCCTGTCCTCGCACAGCCGGCTGCACGGCAGCTCCTCCTACCGGGTGCCCTGGCTGTTCGACGAGGAGTCCGTCGACGTGCTGCGGCACTTCACCCGGCTGAAGCTGCGCCTGATGCCGTATCTGTACGGGGCTGCGCGCAGCGCCCATGCCGAGGGTGTGCCGATCATGCGGGCGATGGTGCTGGAGTTCCCGGACGACCCTGCGTGCGCGCATCTGGAACGGCAGTACATGCTCGGCCCGGACCTGCTGGTCGCGCCGGTGTTCAACGACGAGGGCGACGTGTCCTACTACGTGCCCGAGGGCGAGTGGACTCACCTTGTGACCGGACGAACGGTGACCGGGCCGCGCTGGGTGCGTGAGCGGCACGGATTCGCCAGCGTTCCGCTGCTGGTCAGGCCGGGCGCGGTGATCCCGGTCGGCGCGGTGGACGGCCGCCCCGACTATCCGTACGCCGACGGGGTCACCCTGCGCGCGTTCGGGCTGGAGCAGGGGGCTGAGGTGACGGTGCCGGTCGGCGACGTGACCTTCACCGTCGTACAGGAGGGGCAGACGCTGCGGGCCTCGTGCAGTGATCCTCGGGCACCCTGGGCGCTGGCGAGCGGGGAGCGGACCGCCCGCGCGGCGGCGGGCACCGGATTTCTGTCGCTGGAGCTGGAGTCGGAGTGAGGGTTCCACCTCTGACAGGAGCTGGACTGACATGGTGAAGATCACGGACGTGGCCCGGCACGCGGGTGTCTCGCCGAGCACCGTCTCGTACGCCCTCAGCGGCAAGCGCCCCATCTCCGAGGAGACCCGGCAGCGTATCGAGGCGGCCATTCGCGAGCTGGGCTACCGCCCGCACGCCGGCGCCCGCGCCCTGGCCAGCAGCCGGTCCAACGTGCTGGCGCTGGTGATGCCGCTGCGTTCCGGGATCAACGTCCCCGTGGTGATGCAGTTCGCGGTGTCGGTGGTGACGGCCGCCCGCGGGCACGATCACGACGTGCTGCTGCTCACCCAGGAGGAGGGCGAGGAGGGTCTACGGCGCGTGGCGGACACTGCGTTGGTGGACGCGCTGATCGTGATGGACGTTCAGATGCACGATCCGCGGCTGCCGCTGCTGCGGATCCTGGACCGGCCGTCCGTGCTGATCGGGTTCCCTGCCTCCGCACAGGGCCTGACCTGCATCGACCTCGACTTCATGGCGGCGGGCGAGCTGTGTGTGGAGCATCTGGCGGGACTCGGGCACCGGGTGGTGGCGCTGGTCGGGTCGCCGCCGGAGGTGTATGTGCGCGGCACGGGGTTCGCGCAGCGGGTGGCACAGGGGTTCACGACGGCCGCAGACCGGCACCGGCTGGTGTCGTCGGTGCACCCCTGCGAGGCCGCGCCGGCCGCCGCCCGCGGGGTCGCCGAGCGGCTGCTGCGGGGGCAGCCCGCGCTGACCGGGGTGGTCGTACACAACGAAGCGGTCCTGGAGCCGCTGATCGGCGCCTTCGAGTCGCTCGGTCTGGCCGTACCCGGCGATCTGTCCGTCACCGCGATCTGCCCGGACGAGCAGGCCGCGGGTGCCCGGATCCCGGTCACCTCCGTCGCCATTCCGTCCGCGGAGGTGGGGGAGCGGGCGGTGGACCTGCTGATGAAGAAGCTGGGCGGGGCGGCGGTTCCGGAAGCCACCCTGCTCGCCCCGCACCTCACACCCCGGGCGAGCACGGCGCCGCGCACCGCGTCTTGACGCCGCGAAGTCCCGCAACCCCGAAGCCGTGAACTCCCGTAGCCCGGTAGCCCCCAAGCCCCCAAGCCTTGATGTTCCGTAGCCCTGAAGATCGTCCCCTTGCAAGATCCTGACCGAAGGAGCCCTGGCATGAAAGGCACGCAAGGAAGACGCAGAACCACCCTGGCCGTGGCGCTCGCCCTGATCGCGAGCTTCGGCGCCACCGTCCCCGTCCACGCCGACGACCCCGGCTACCCTTTCCGCAACCCGAACCTCCCCGTCGAGAAGCGCGTCGACGATCTCCTCTCCCGGCTGACCCTGGACGAGAAGGTCTCGCTCCTCCACCAGTACGAGCCCGCCATCCCCCGTCTCGGCATCCAGTCCTTCCGCACCGGCACCGAGGCCCTGCACGGCGTGGCCTGGCTCGGCAAGGCGACCGTGTTCCCCCAGGCGCTCGGGCTCGCGTCCACCTGGGACCCCGCGTTGATCCAGCAGGTCGGCTCGGCGGTCGGCGACGAGGCGCGCGGCTTCCAGCAGCAGCGCCCGGCCGGCTGGGGGCTCAATCTGTGGGCGCCCGTGGCCAATCTGCTGCGCGACCCACGCTGGGGCCGCAACGAGGAGGGCTACTCCGAGGACCCGTACCTCACCGGTTCGATCTCCACCGCCTACGGCACCGGCCTGACCGGCGGCGACCCGAACCACCTCAAGACGGCGCCCACGATCAAGCACTTCCTCGCCAACAACAACGAGGTCCACCGCGACACCACATCCTCCGAACTGCGCCCCCGCGTGCTCAAGGAGTACGACGAGCAGGCGTTCGAGCCCGCGATCGAGGCGGACGCGGCAACGGGAGTGATGTCGTCGTACAACCTCGTCAACGGCCGCCCCAACACGGTGAACCCTGCCCTGAACGACACCGTGCGCACCTGGACCTCCCAGAACCTGCTGAACGTCACGGACGCCTTCGCACCCGGCAACCTGGTCGGCAGCCAGAAGTACTACGGCAGCCAGGCCGAGGCGGACGCGGCGGCGCTCAAGGCGGGCATCGACAGCTTCACCGACAACGACACGGACTCCGGGCCGACGACCACGGCCGTCAAGTCGGCGTTGTCAGCGAGCCTGTTGAAGCCGTCCGACATCGACACGGCGGCAAGGAGTGTGCTGAGCATCCGGGTCCGCCTCGGCGAGTTCGACCCCGGCGGCGGGAAGTACGGCTCGATCGACGCGTCCGTCATCGACAGCCCCGCGCACCGGAAACTGGCGCGGCAGGCGGCCACCGAGGCGGCGGTGCTGCTGAAGAACGACGGCGCGCTGCCGCTGAGGAAGTCGGGGAACGCCGCGGTGGTCGGGCCGCTCGCGGACACCCTCTACACGGACTGGTACTCGGGAAGTCTGCCGTACGCGGTGACGCCGAAGGCCGGCATCGAGGCGAAACTCGGCACCTCGGTGGCGAGCAGCGAGGGCGTGGACCGGATCGCGCTGAAGGACGCGGCGACCGGGAAGTACGTGACAGCGGGAGCGGGGGAGACGGGCGCGCCGCTGAAGGAGACGTCGCAGAGCGGTGTCGGCTCGCAGTTCGACGTGTTCGACTGGGGCTCTGGCATCGTGACCCTGCGCTCGGCCGCGAACCACAGATACGTGGGCTACAACTGGTCGAACTTCGTCAACGACCAGACCCAGCCCAACGGCTGGTACGTGCAGCAGCAGTTCAAGCTGGAGCGTCAGGACGACGGGACGTATCTGCTGCGCTACGCGGGTTACGAGACCGGGGAGTCCTGGTGGCCGAACCCGGTGTACCTGGGCCCGGTGGACGCCGACGGCACGCTCGGCCTGGTGACCGAGGACAAGGCCGCGCACTACACAAAGGATGTGGTCCGCAGCGGAGTCGACGACGCGGTGGCGGCGGTGAAGGGCAAGGACTCGGCCGTGGTGGTCGTCGGTTCGATGCCGGCGATCAACGGACGCGAGGCCCACGACCGCACCGACATGGGGCTGGCCCCGTCACAGGAGGCACTGGTCATGGCGGTGCGCAAGGCCAACCCCAAGACGGTGGTCGTGGTCGAGAACAGTTACCCCACCACGCTGGGCGCCCTGCAGAAGGAGGTCCCGGCACTGCTGTGGACGACGCACGCCGGCCAGGAGACGGGCAACGCGCTCGCGGATCTGCTGTACGGCGACGCGAACCCGGCGGGCCGCCTGACGCAGACGTGGTACCGCTCGGAGTCCGACCTGCCATCGATCCTGGACTACGACATCATCAAGTCGGACCGGACGTACCTGTACTACCAGGGCCGGCCGTTGTTCCCCTTCGGCTATGGCCTGTCGTACACGACGTTCCGCTACGGCGACCTGAGGCGGACGGCCGACGGCTACCAGGTGGCGGTGACCAACACGGGCCGACAGGCCGGTGACGAGGTGGTCCAGCTGTACGTCCACCAGCGGGCATCCCGCGACAAGCAGCCGCTGAAGCAGCTGAAGGCGTACGAGCGGGTGTCGCTGAGGCCGGGCGAGACGAGGACGGTGCGGCTTCACCTTCCGGATGCGGACCTGGCGCACTGGGACGTCACGCGCTCGAAGTGGGTGGTGGAGACGGGGGCGTACGACGTGATGGTCGGCGCGTCGTCGTCGGACATCCGGGCGTGGACGTCACTGAGGGTACGGGGCGAGACGATCCCGCCTCGCGACCTGTCTGCCGTGACCCGTGCCGAGAACTTCGACGACTACAGCGCGATCAGCCTGGTGGACGAGGCGAAGGCGAGCGGGACGGCGGTGTCGGCTACGGCGGACGGGGCGTGGCTGAAGTTCACGGATGCGCGGCTGGGTGCGGGCGCGTCGACGGTGACGGCCCGGTTGGCGGGCGCGACGGGAACGCTGCAGGTACGGCTGGGCTCGCCGACGGGCAGGCTGCTCGGCACGGCACACTTCGACGGGACGTCGTCGCCGTACTCGTACGCCACGGTGACGGCTCCGCTGACGGGCGCGGCCAAGGGAGTACGGAACGTGTACCTGGTGCTGAGCAAGGGGCTGCGGCTGTCGACGTTCAGCCTGGAGCCGGTCAGCGGCGGTTGACCCGGCCGGGCACTGGCAGGACAGGTACGGGCCCGATTCCACGTACCCCATTGCAGTGACCCGTACTGCAAAACAATCATGGCTGTCATGGCGCGGCCGAGTCAGTACATCGAGTGCGGAGACCTCGTCCTGCGGCGCTGGCGGGGACAGAGCGATTTTGTTCCGGCGTTTAAGTTGATCGAGGAGTCCCTGGAGCACCTGCGTCCATGGATGCCATGGGTCGCCGGTCACAGCGAGAAGAGCACCAGGGACTTTCTCGCGAAGTCCGAGGCGAAGTGGGCAAACGGCGACGCCTACAACTATGCCATCACCAAAGACGGCACGATCATCGGCATGTGCCAGACCTATCGCTGGGTCGAACCCCAGGGATGGAGGGTGGGGTACTGGCTGCATCCTGCCGCCACCGGCCAGGGCATCGCCACGAGAGCGACGGCGGCCATGGTCGCCGAGATGTTCGCCCTGCCGGACGTGGAGTACGTGGAAATCACGCACGACCTGGCCAACGCCCCCAGCGGCGCAGTTCCCCGCCGGCTGGGTTTCACCGAGGTCCGGCGCGAGCAGGCACCACCACCCGCAGCCCCCTCGGGAAGCGGCATCGAGGTGGTCTGGCGCCTCAACCGCGCTGATCGGACTCCCATTTCCTGACGGGTCGTGGCGGATGGTCCGCAAGGCGATGCCATCACCTACTTGCCGGCGACCGCCATGAGCAGCGGTTGGAAGAAGCCCGTCTCGTGCGGCATCCGCCACTCGGGGTCCACAAACCCCGCGTCGGCGACGAGGCCGGCCAGCCGGTCCCGGCCGAGGGCCCAGTAGGCGGTCCGGCGGACCCGGACGCGCCATTGTCCGTCTGCGGGCAGGAGTTGGAAGTGCTCCAGGTCGTAGTGCTCACCGTCCTCATGCCACTGCCAGAGCTGGAAGGAAACGGTCCGTTCCCCTCCGTCCGCGGGCTGGTGGACCTGGGGAGGCGTCGAAGTGGGTCGGTTGCACAGGAGGTCGTCGTAGGGGCGGGTGCTGAGCAGCAGCAGGCCGGCGGGACGCAGCACGCGGCGCATCTCCGCCAGGGCGGCGTGGACGTCCTGCTCCGTCAGAAGATGGGGAAGGGAGTTGTCGGCGCAGACGACGGCATCGAACCGGGCGGCGGCGAACGGCAGGCGTCGCATGTCGGCCACTGCCGTGCACAGCGTCACCTTGCGATGGGCGGCCTCACGCGCGGCACGTGCGGCGGCGCGGGGGCTGAGGTCGGTCCCGGTGACGTCGTGCCCGTGCAACGCAAGCCCGATGGCCTGCGTGCCGATGCCGCAGGAGCAGTCGAGCACTGACGCGCCGTCCCGGCCCATGAGGGCATGCAGGGCATCCCCCTGTCGACGAATGCCGGTGTCCCAGTCTGCGTAGATCAGGTGGTAGTCGTCGGCCAGTTCGTCGTAGAAGTGCGCCACGGAGTTCTCGGACATGGCCCGAGGCTACCGGCGGCACACCGAGGACTTCGCGGGCCTGTTCGGCGGGGTAGGTGAGGCTGTCTGCCGGCCCCAACGCGATCTGAGCGTTCATTTCTCATCCATTGCAATGATTGCGAGCCGGATCGTTGCGTTGCTAGTTGGTCAGTTGCAACATTTTCTGTGCACTCACCTGCAAGATTGACGATTTTATGCAACGAGCGTGTTGCAGAGATATGGAAAGCAACGTAGCGTTTCCGATGTCAGAAACAACGACCCGAGCTTGGGAGAGCACGATGCAGAAGTTCGAGACCCCCGCCCCGATCTCCGCCGTCCTGGACATCCCCGCTGGACGCATCCAGTTCATCGCCGCCGACCGCGCCGACACCACCGTCGAGGTCCTGCCCGTCAACCCCTCCAAGCGGCGCGACGTCCAGACCGCCGAGCAGACCACCGTCACCTACGCCGACGGCGTCCTGCGGATCCACACGTCCGAGCCCAAGAACCAGCTCTTCGGCCCCTCCGGATCCCTGGAGGTCACCGTCCAACTGCCCGCCGGCTCCCGTATCGAGGCCAAGACCGCCAGCTCCGAGCTCCGCGGTGTCGGCCGCCTCGGCGACGTCGTCTTCGAAGGCGCGTACCGCCAGATCAAGATCGACGAGGCCGCCAGCGTCCGCCTCACCGCGACCGACGGCGACGTCGAGGTCGGCCGGCTGGGCGGCCCCGCGGAGATCAGCACCGCAAGGGGCGACATCCGGATCGCCGAGGCCATGCGCGGCACGGTCGTGCTCAGCACTCAGTCCGGCGACATCTCGGTCACCGCCGCCGCAGGCGTCTCGGCCGCCCTGGACGCCGGCACCAGCTACGGCCGTATCAGCAACGCCCTCAAGAACGATGGCACCGCCGAGCTCGACATCCGCGCCACCACCTCGAACGGCGACATCACCGCCCGCAGCCTCTGAAGGCGGAACAGCACTGTCCGGCCGGGCTTACCGCGATCGAGATCCTGCCGGTCGTCGCCGACGACGCGGCCGTCCTTCCCCAGGCCCCCGCGATCCACGTACAGGGGCCTGGGGGAGTCGTACAAGACGTACAAGACACTCTCATACGACCAGGTGGAACACATGACGAAGAACAGCACTCACTCGACCGATTCGAAGTGGACCGGCATGGTGCTGGTCGACGACACGGCCCTGGCTGTCACCGACACCGGCGGTCCCGGTGTCCCCGTGGTCTACCTCAATGGCCAGTTCGCCACTCAGGGGTACTGGCGTCGGGCCGTCGCCGAACTGGGGACCGGGTGGCGGCACATCACCTACGACGAGCGGGCTCGCGGTAGGAAGTCGAAGCGTTCGGCGGACTATTCCTTCGAGGCCGCCGTCCGGGATGTCGATGCCGTCCTCGCGGCCAGGGGTGTGGACCGAGCGGTGCTGGTGGGCTGGTCCTACGGAGCGTGCGTCGCGGCGCACTGGGCCGGCAGGAATCCGGAGCGTACCGTGGGCGCGGTCCTGGTCGACGGCGCGTTCCCGTACGACTGGCTCGACGAGGCCATGGAGCAGCGCATCCGGAAGCTGTTTCGGCGGATGGCCTGGTTCACGCCGCTGCTGCGCCCGACGGGCCTGACCCCGCGGATGACCGCTGAACAGCAGGCGAACAGCAACATCGAGCTCGGCAGGCTCTCCCGCGAGCGCGAACTCGGCCCCGTGCTGGACAACATCACCGTCCCGACGCGGTATGTGGTCGCATCGGGAACATCCCTGGGAAGCCGCGGTGATGAACAGGAGCGGATACGCACCAGCCTCGATACGGTGACCGCCCGCAACGCGAACATCCACATCAGCGCGAAGGTCGCCAGCAACCACGGTGCGATCCTGAGGAAGGACTCCCCGGCCATCGCCGAGGCCGTACGCGAGGTCGCGGCTCTCGATCGCGGGCGACACTGAAGACACGACCAGCGCACCGACGCCGACTGCACGTCCTCACAACCACCACCATCGTCATCGTCGTCCAGCTCGGCCGCGGTCGAAGTGGTCGGCGACGGCGGCCCGGACCTCGTCGGTCACCCCCGGCGCGCCGTCCTGGATCCGGGTGGCGGCCTCAGTCAGTGCGAGCGCTGCCCGCTCCGCCTCGCTGAAGAACGGAGTCTCGCGCCAGCCGATGTGCCGGCGCTGCCGGATCAGCGAACATGTGGCGTCCCGGGCGGTCTGGCCGGACCGTTCTTGGCATGTGTCCTGTGCGGCGCGGCGGATGGCTCTCCTTGTGGTGGTCGTGTCTCTGTGGTCTTGCTCGGCGGGCCGGGCGTTGAGGGCAGCAGGGCCGCCGGAAGTAGGCCGAGGGCCGTGAGTGCGGCAAGGATCAGCAAGACGGTGCCGATTGCCGAATGTTCCGCGGCGGGCGTCCTGGTCGCACCCGCGGCGATGGCGATGCCCAGGGTCGGACCGATGTTCATCGCGGTCTGCTTCAGCCCGCCGACCACCCCGGCATACCCGGGTGGTGCGTCGCCGACGACGGTCCCGGTAGCGGTGACCATCACGGTGGCGAACCCTGCACCGAGCACAGCGAACACCGCGCCCATGGCCAGCCACGTGCTGCCCGGACCGAGCCGGGACAGCCCCGCAATGCCGGCGACGACAAGGCCAGTACCGGCGATCGCGCTACGGCGCGGGCCGTACCGACGCAGTGCGCTGCCGGCGAGGGGCGCGCCGAGGACCATGAGGGCGGTCAGCGGAAGGACGCGCAAGCCGCTGTCGAACGGACCGAGCCGGAGCACGTCTTGGAGGTAGAAGGTGGCCGTGAACAGCGCCCCGAACAGGCCGGCGGAGGTGACCAGCAGGATCGCCATGGACGCGATCACCGGAGTGGATCGCGCCACCGCGTGCGGCACGATCGGGTGCGCGGTGCGGAGCTCCGTCACGCGTTCACCGGGCCCAGATGAGCATCCAGCACCGCCTTGACGAGCCGGTCGAGTTGGTCGCCATGGGGTGCACCGCCTGGCGGTTCGGCGTCGAGGGCGAGTTGGAGACTGCCCCACGTCCACAGCTGGGCGATGCCGTGCAGGTTCGACCACAGGGCGGCAGCCGTCACAGGCGGCGGTGATCCAGCCGCGCCTGGCCCGCCGGGGTGTGCGACTTCCCGCTCTGCCCGGCATCGGGCGACCAGGTCGACGATGTGGTCGAACAGGGGGAGCGTCGCTTCCCGCAGCCGTGACCCGCCCCCCGACGCGTACTTGTCGCTGCCGAGCAGGTCATGACGGAACATCAGCTCGAACATCCCACGGCACTCCAGCGCGTACCCGACGTACACCCCTGCGGCCGCCTGCAACTGAGCCCGCGGCGATGACATGTCGGCGATCGCGGCGGTGAAACGGGCTCCGAGGGTTTCGAAGCCGCGCCGGGCGATCGCGGAGAGCAGGCTGTGGTGCGTGGGGAAGTACCGACGCGGTGCCCCGTGCGACACCCCCGCGCGGCGGGCGATCTCGCGCAGCCCCAGCGATGCGGAGCCCTCGCTCGCCACGAGATCCACTCCGACGTCGATCAACCGCTCCCGAAGGGAGCTCTCGCCATCCATAGACACTGTCTACCAATTGCCGTAGACAATGTCTACTCCGTGGTTGGGGGAGGGTCTGGTCGTTGCAGCTGATCCTCGACGTCTTGCTCCCCCTGGGACCCTTCAACAGATCGTCAGCGTATGGAAGCATCGGCATCGCACTGGCGGTAGAACCCTCATGACCAACAGGAGCTGTATCAGCGTGAGGTCATTGGTCGGGCCGAGGGTAGACCCGGTATGAAGGCACCCGATGCCGTTGAGGATTCCGCCGAGACCGCTCCGCTGACCTACCGACAGGTTCTCGCTAGTCGTAACGTTCCCCAACTCCTGCTGGCCGCCTGCCTGTCGCGACTCGCCGGCGGCATGTTGCTCTTCGTCATCGTTCTCTATGTCATCACGGAGTTCCATTCCGTATCGATGGCGGGCTTGTGCGGGTTCTTTATGACGTTGCCGGGATTTCTGGTGAGCCCGATCGCGGGGGCCGTCCTCGACCGGCTCGGCGCGGTTCGGGCCGTGGCGCTGGACACCATGTCCAGCGCCGTCTTCATCAGCGGCATCGCACTGCTCGCGCTGGGCGGGGTGTCGACCGAGCCCGTCCTCTTCGTTCTGCTCGCGCTCTACTCACTGACCAGCCCGCTGACCGCCGGCGGGATCCGGACCCTGTTCCCGAGATTCGTGCCAGAGGCCGCCTACGACAAGGCCAACGCCCTGGATCTGAGCACCTTCTCCGCGATCGACGTGGTCGGTCCGCTGCTGGCGGGTGCGATGTTCGCAGCGATCGGCCCGAATCCCACACTGTTCGCCATCGCGGGCATGTACGTCCTGGCCGGGCTCAGCCTGAATCTGCTGTGTGGGGGCACTGCCGGGGCGCCGTCCGCTCCCCGTCGGCACCTGCTGCGCTCGGCCTGGGAGGGCATCACCTACCTCTTCCGAAACCCCACTCTGCGCGGGCTCGCGGTCTCGTACGCGCTGTACCAGGCCGCCGCCGGCATGCTGATCGTGATCGTGCCCGTCGTCGTGGCCGAACGGCTCGACGGGGGCAGGCCGGTCGACCGCTATGTCGGTCTGATGTGGGCGATCACCGGTCTGGCCGGCGCGGTCGGCGGCCTGATCGCGGGCAAGGTGCTACGGGTGGGTGTAGCACGCCGCTACATGGTCGCTGCGACGCTGGTGTGCGCTGTGGCGATCTTCCCGGTGAGCGCGCTCGGCTCGCTGGTGACGCTGGGCATCGGTCTCATGCTGGTGGGCCTGGCCGAGGGCGCGGTGAACGTCAGCCTGCTGTCGCTGCGCCAGCGCCGGACCGAGCCCGACCGGCTCGGGCGCATCATGACCGTCTCGATCAGCGTCAACCTGATCGGCTTCCCGATCGGGACCGCGCTGGGCGGCGCGCTGGCCACCCACTCGGTCACCGTGGCGCTCGCCACCGCGGCGCTGCTGGCGGTCGGTTCGGCCGCAGCCGCCCGGTTGCTGATCCCGCGTGAGGCCTGATCCGGCTCGCACGACCGGACGGCCGCCGTCACCGAGGCTTTCGTCGCCCTGCTGGACGAGGAAGACCAGCTTCTGCGCCTGGAGGCCTCCTGCGCTCTCGCCCACCGCGACGACCCGCGCACCAACTGGGCCTACGAACGCGTCGGTCCGCTCGGCCCCGGGTTCGACCATGATCACCGCGTGGCCGCCCACTGGCGCTACCGCTCGCGTAACCGGTCCGACCGGACCTGACGGTCCAGCTCAATGTGTGACGCGGAGGGCTCGCCGGCACCCATGACATGAAGCGGACGTCATCACATCCCCTGCAGCCCCTTGACCAGGACGGAGAGGCCACCGGTCAGGGCCAGGGCGAGGATGAGCCGCCGTACCCACTGCTCCGGAACCCTCGGTGCGAGGGCCCTGCCGATGAGGGCGCCCGCCACCATCGCGGCCGCAGCCACCGACCAGGCTGTCCCGCTCAGCCGCGGCACACCGTTGGAGGCCACCGAGAAAACATTCACAATAATTCCGTAAAACTGCGCATTCGGTACGAACTCGCTGACCCGCCATCCCGCATTCACCGCGTACAGCGAATACGGTGGCCCGCCGACACCTGCGGCGGAATTCATGAATCCACCCACGGCACCTGCGGTCACGGCGCCCCGGGTCCCGGTCAGAGCGGATATGCGCACGCCGCCCATCACGAAAGCCACGGTCACCGTAACGAGAATGCCGACACCGGCCAGCAGTACGGGCTCGGGAAGCCGGGCGGCCACCCATGAGCCCGCGGGCACCGTGCATGCGGAGGCGATGACCAGGGGGATCATGGCGCCGATCCGCACCCGTCTCCAGCCCGTGGCGAGCCCGGCAATGCTGATGACTCCGGCTGCGCAGTTCGCCAGCACCACCCCTGGGGCGGGCCCGAGTACCAAAACGAGCGCGGGTACCGCGATAAGCGCGAATCCCATTCCGGTCAGCCACTGCACCGAAGCGCCTAACGCGACTATGCCGCCCAGCAGTAGTTCGGCCGCCCCAGTGCTGGCCACAGCAAGCTCCTCCGTTACCCGGGATGATCTCCGCCATCCTCTCCGGGCGACGAGCGATGACGCAATGGCCTCGTACCGACCGGCTGACGCCGACGTTCCTGCTCGTTCACGACGTCGTACACGTCGGCTACGACAGTGAGCCGGGACGAGCCGGCGAGGAGGCGGGGCGGCCGCCACCCTGCACAGGCGGCGGCTGGTGCCGGTGTCCGGTCAGGCGACCAGGGTCCGCTCCTGCAGCTCCGTCAGTTTCACGGTGTACAGGCCGCTGCGTTCGGCTTTCACGTCTGTCACCTTCAGCTGGGTGCCCGGCGGGAGGATGAACTCCTCCTCGCCGGTGAACGCGGAGAAGTCGCGGATGCTCACGGCCCGGGCGGGGACGACCTCGAACAGCGTACGTTTGCCGCGGCTGCCGAGGAACGCCTTGGCCACACCGAGCTCGGACGTGCACGAGGACACGCCCCACCAGGTCACGGTCCGTCCGAGCGGGTACTGCGCCCGCAGGTCCAGTGCCACACCGCGCCACAACGGCTCGGTCCGGGCGGGCAGTTGCGACACCGCCGAGAAGAGCAGCCGCAGATACGGCAGGTACGGGAGGAGTCTGGTCCGGTCCGGGGAGCGCAGGGTGGCGTTGATCTCCCGGTAGAAAGCGGACTCGCAGGTGTAGAGGTACAGGGTGGCGATCGCGTCGACGGGCAGGCCGGAGGATGCTTCGTCCGCCCGCCGTTTGCCGAACTCGTGCGACCGGTCGACGTGCCGGTCCAGTCCGGGCAGCAGCGCGGCCACCGGGGCGACGGCGTCGCGGAAGTCCATGAGCGGGGTGTCGAACACACCCGTGATCGCGTCAAGGACGAGACCCTCGTCCTTGACGCTGGAGAGCCGGTCCAGGTACAGCTGGTGCAGCTCCATGGTGGACGCGATGAACGCGCCCATGCGGTCGGCGATGTCGTCGCCGGCGCCACCCGTCTTGGCCGCGAGCTTGTTCCAGCCGGTGCTCGGCAGCCAGTCGATCCCGTCGGCGCCCAGCGATGCCAGGGCCGCGTTCACCATGCTGAAGTGGTCGCCGTCGCAGAAGATGTCGCCCTGCGCTGCGGGGTTGGCGTGGTCGATGTGCCGGACCTCGACCTCGGGGTACTTCTTCTGGAGTTCGAGAGCAACCTTCTTCAGACTGCGCGCGTGCGCCCCCCACCACGCGAAGACGACCCCGCGGTCCTCCTCGTCGGCGTTCTGCTTGGCGTTGAGGATCTCCTCGACGATCCGCTCGGCGACCGGTCGCCAGAACCGGGTGTGCCGGTCGGTGCCGATCGCCCCGTCGCTGCTGGCCGTCAGCGCCGCGTTCAGGAGCAGCACACCCTGGGTGAGCATCGCCTGGAACCACTCCGGCGGCTGGACGGTGTCCTGCTTCTTCAGCAGCGCGCGGACGTCGGCTATCGGGGTCTTCTTGGCGATGCCGTACTTCCACATCGCCGCTGCCTTGATGATGCAGCGGACACTGACGACCCTGCCGAACTGGCTGTCCTTCCAGTCGTGGAAGGTGTTGTCGAACATGGCGATGCCGGTGGCGCTCTCCGGCCGTGGGTACGGGTTCTGACCGAAGATGACGACCTTCCACTTGTGTGGCGCATTGGGCTTGAGCGCCTGGAAGGTCAGTTCGCGGGCGGGGACGACCTCCGGGGTTCGGCCCGGGCCGATGAACGTGGCCGCGTCGGGCTGTGCCTCGATGACCGGCTTCAGCAGCGGAAGCCACGGTTCACCGCCGCCCTTGAACAGTTCCGCGAGGGCCAGCGGGTCGTTCGGGTCGGGCGTGGCGGGGGTGTGGGCAGCGCTCATGGAGGATGGACTCCGATGGTCGAACCGTGGTGGTGGAAGGCCTGATCGGCGAAGTGCCCCGAGGATAAGTCAGCCCACTGACAGTGCCTTTGAGGTTCGTGGGGGCGCTGGGCGGGGCGGCCGCAGTGTCAGTGGCGCCCGGTAGCGTCCCGATCAGTTGCGTGACCGCTTCCGATCGGAGTGAACCATGACCGTAGACCGTGTGCAGTCGCCCCTTAGGGTCGTGCTGACCGACATCAACACCGCAGTGGTGCAGGCGTGGCGAGCGGCGTTCGCCGACATGCCCGAGATGGAGATCCGCCAGGGCTCGATCCTCGACGAGGACGTCGACGCATGGGTCAGCCCCACCAACTCCCGGGGCCGCATGGACGGTGGGGTGGACGCGGTCGTCAAGCGGTATCTCGGCGCGGGCATCCAGCTGCGGGTGCAGAGGGCGATCCGCAGCCAGTTCGCGGGAGCGCTGCCGGTGGGCGGCGCGGTGTGTGTTTCGTCGGGGGCGGTCAAGCCGAGGTTCTTGATCTCGACGCCGACGATGGAGACGTCCTCGCAGAACGTCAGCGAGACACTGAACGTCGCCCTGGCCTGTGCCGCCGCGTTTCAGGCGATCCACCAGCAGAACAAGAAGGCGCCGGGCAGCATTCGGTCGGTGGCGCTGGTCGGCATGGGCGCCCAGACGGGCCGGGTGCCGGCGCGGGTGTGTGCCAACTTGATGTGGACGGGCTACACCCTCTTCAACGACTACTCCTTCGAGGACTACGACGACCTGCGCAGCACGATCGTCGCGCAGCTCGACGACATCGAGAGCGCGCCCGTGGACAAGCGGGTCCGTATAGTGCCGCCCAAGCGTGCCAACTCGCGTCGCTGACGGGGCGTTTGTTTGCCCGTCTGGCGCACCTTGCCGTGGGCGACCGCGCCGGGAGGCAGCCAGCCCGTGCGGCGAACCGCTCGCTCCGTCGGCGCCGCCAGCGCTCAGGCCGAGGCCTCCAGGCGGTGAAAGGCACCGTCGAACTCTCCCGAGCCGAGCAGCTCGGCGATCACTGTCACCATCCCTTGGACGCCTGGAGACCGTACGATCAAGCCGTCAGAGCACCAGAAGCACCGGCCGTCTGCTGCCTCTCCGGTCTCTTCCCACAACTTCACCGTGCGCATCACGCCGCCTCCTGTTCCGGCGCGCCGGGGATCGCTCCCTGGGCGCGCAGATGGGCGATCTCGGCGGGGCGGAATCCCATCTCGGCGAGGATCTCGTCGGTGTGCTCGCCCAGTTCCGGCGCTCGCTTCGCGGGCACCTTCGATATGCCTCTCAGGTTGACGGGGCTGTTGACGGTTTCCGTCAGCCCGGGAACCCCTTCCAGCGGTACGACGATGTCGTTCGCGCGAAGCTGCGGGTCCTGGGCGGACTCCTCCGGTGTCTGAATCAGGCTGTAGGTGATGCGTTCCCGGTCCAGGACGTCCTTCCAGTGGGCGAAGGGTCGTGAGCGGAACTCGGTGTCGAGCAGCTCGCTCACCGCGGCGGCGTTCTCGACCAGGGCCTCGAGGTCCGCGAAACGGGGATCCTCGAGCAACTCGGGGTGTCCGATGGCCCGCGTCAGCCTGGGCCAGTGCACCGATGAGGCCGCCAGCATGAACCACCGGCCGTCCGAGGTCCGGTAGGGGTTCGTCAGCGCGTTCACGGGCGCGCTGCGGTCGTGCGGCTCGAACGGCGTGCCGCCGGCGAGCGCGCCGGCCACGAGTGTGCCCGTGGCCCAGACACCCGTGGCGAGCAACGACGTCCCGACGCTGGCGCCTTGTCCCGTCCGAGCACGGCGGAACAGGGCCGTCACGATCGCGGCGTAGATCGCGATCGCCGACGTGTAGTCGCCGCTGCCCCAGACCGGCACCGTCGGCGGAGCTCCCGCGTCGCGGGTGGAGGCCAACAGTCCGCTGCGCGACCAGTAGGCGGTCAGGTCGAAGCCCGGCTGCCCGGCGTCGGGGCCGGCGTCACCGAAGCCCGTGATGTCGGCGTAGACGACCCGCGGGTTCCAGCTTGAGACCTGGTCGTAGTCCAGGTGCAGCTTCTCGCGGGTGCCGTGCGGGAAGTTGGTGATCACCACATCGGCCCACTCTACGAGGCGCTTGAGGATCTCGGTGGTCGCCGGGGACTTCAGGTCGATCACCATGCCGCGCTTGTTGCGATTGGCGAGGTGCCAGCCGTAGTTGGCCTCTGCCTGGGGGCTCGGCGGCACGAAGCTCAGCCGCCGCTGGGGGTCGCCCGCCCCCGGCGGCTCGACCTTGATGACGTCCGCGCCGAAGTCGGAGAGCATGGTGGCCGCGGCCGGTCCCGCGATGTAGGTCGACGCGTCGAGGACCTTCAGTCCGGTGAAGACGGATTCGGTGGTCATCGTATTCACCCCACGAAGGCGCTGTGGCCGGTGATGGACTTGCCGACGATGAGGGTCTGCATCTGGTGCGTGCCCTCGTAGGAGTACAGGGCCTCGGCGTCGGAGAAGAACCGGGCTACGTCGTACTCGAGGAGGATGCCGTTGCCGCCGAAGATCTCGCGGCTCCAGGCGACGACCTCCCGCATCCGGGCCGCGACGAACTCCTTGGCCAGCGCGGAGTGCTCATCGCGGAAGATGCCCTGGTCCTGCAGCCGGGCGAGCTGTATCAGCATGCCCCAGGAGGCGGTGATGTTGCCGAGGCTCTTGACCAGCAGGTCCTGCACCATCTGGAACTTGGCGATGGGACGGCCGAACGCTACGCGCTGCTTGGCGTAGTCCAGCGCGAGTTCGTAGGCACCGATCATGACACCCAGGGCCTGCCAGGCGACGCCGCTGCGAGTCTGGCGCAGGACCTCGGCGACGTCCCGGAAGCCCTTGATGTTCTGCAGCCGGTTCGCCTCCGGCACGCGGACGTCGGTCAGGGTGATCTCGGCGTTCTGCACGATCCGCAGCGCGATCTTGCCCTCGATCTTGACCGGCTTGAAGCCGGGGGTGCCCTTCTCGACGACGAAGCCCTTGACCTTGTTGTCGTCGACGTCCCGCGCGAAGACCACGACGTGGTCGGCGAAGGTGGCGTTGCCGATCCACTTCTTGGCGCCGTTGATGACCCAGGTGTCGCCCTCGCGCTTGGCGGTGGTGCGCATGCCGCCCGATACGTCGGAGCCGCCGAGCGGTTCGGTCAGGGCGAAGGCACCGATCTTCTCCATGGTGGCCATGGCGGGCAGCCACTTGTCGCGCTGCTCCTGGTCGCCGCCGTAGTAGATGGAGTAGAAACCGAGCCCGTTGTGGACGCCGAAGAACGTGGCGACCGAGGCGTCGACGCGGCCCAGCTCCATGGCCAGCATGCCGCCGAGCAGATGACTGGCGGCCGCCCGGTGCTCGCCGTAGCCCTCGTAGGCGAGGGCGGCCAGCCCGCTGCCGCGGAACTTGTCGATCAGTTCGACGGGGAACTCGGCCTTGCCCCAGTACTCGTTGACCAGCGGCTTGACCTCCTCGCGCAGGAAGGTGCGGGCCTTGAGCAGGATCTTGCGCTCCTCGTCCGAGAGCAGCGTCTGGTAGCGGTAGAAGTCGGCGGCCAGCAGGTCGTCCAGCGGCGCGACGGGGGTGGGGATGGGCGCGGTGACGGTCATGTCAGTTCTCCTTCTGGTGCTGGTTGCGGCGGATGTCTTCGAGGGCGGACAGGACGCCGAGTTGCCGGCGGTCGCGGGCTTCGGCGAGGTCGGTGTACGGCGTGGCGGCGTATGCCTTCTCCACCGCCTGGATGACCCGCTCCCGGTCCTCGGGGTCCTGCGACGGCTGCCCGAGGGGCATCTGCTGCAGGGACGAGCCGATGTGTTCGGTGATGTGGCGGTAGCCGCCGGGCCCACCGCCCAGGTGCGCGCCCAGGAACGGACCGACCGTCGCCCAGCGGACGCCGAGCGAGTGGGTCACGACGGTGTCCAGGTCCTCAGGGGTCACCACGCCCTGCTGGACGAGGTAGACGGCTTGGCGGCTGAGCGCGTTCTGGAGCCGGTTGCCCACGAACCCGGGGATCTCCTGGCGTTCGACGACGGGCGTGCGGCCGACGGTGGTGTAGAAGTCGACGGCCGCCTGCACGGCTTCCTCGGTGGTGCGTTCGCCGGGCACGACCTCGACGAGCGGCAGCAGGTGGGGCGGGTTGAAGGGGTGCCCGATGAGGATGCGGCCCGCGTCTTCGAGTCCTGTGGTGAAGGCGGTCGCCGGGATCGCCGACGACGAGCTCAGCAGCAGTGCGTGTCCGGGGGCCTCCCGGACCAGCTGCGCGAACAACTCCTTCTTGAACTCGACGCGTTCGGGCCCGTTCTCCTGGACTACGTCCGCGTCCCGGACCGCCTCGGTGATGTCTGCCGCGAGATGTACGCGGTCGGCGAGGCCGTCGGTGTCCAGGCCCTGTGCGGCCAGGTGCGGGCCGAACGCGGCAAGCGCCTCGGCGACCGCCTCCGACAGGTCGGGGCGGGGATCGCTGACATGGACGGTGAGGCCGTGTGCGGCGAACAGTGCCGTCCAGGACAGTCCGATGGTGCCCGCGCCGATCACGGCGGCGGTACGAAATGGGTGTGTCACTGCGCGTATCCCTTCAGGTAGTCGAAGACCGGCTCGACAGGGGCGAGGGTCAGATCGGTGAGGATGTGGCTGGCGGAGACGACCTCCCGTACGGGCAGGTCTGCCAGCGGGGCGAGGACATGGGCGAAGAGCTGGAGCCGTGCGGGGCCGGTGTAGGCCTTCTTGACCACCACGTCCGTGATCTGGGTGCGTACCAACTCCTGGACGCGCATGTGACGGTGGTAGCCCGGGACGGACTTGAGCATGAAGGTCGGCACGGTGATCTGGTCCCTGGCCGTGTCCATGTCGAGGGCCCGGTGTTTGTAGCCCATGGTCGCGGTGGCGACACGGAGGGTTCCGTGGTCGAGGGTGCCGACGAGCGCCCCGTGGTCGACGTACAGCCTGGGCGACCCGAGGACCTTGGGATAGGCGCTGACCTCGCGTCCCGAGGCGGTGGCCGGGAAGTTGTCGAGGTACATCGCGTGCAGGTACTCGCCCCGCTCGCCCTCGAAGAGAACCTGGATCGCCTGCCCGGCCTCGGTGTAGGGGCCGAATCCGCTGACGTCGCCCATCTTCATGACCTCGAAGCGGACCAGCGGCTCGCCGATCTGAAGGGGTTCGGGAACGACGGCACGCAGCGCGTCCGGGTCGGTGCGGTAGACGACGTTGAGGTACTCGCGGTCGGTGAAGCGGGGGACCGTCGGCGCATACGCCGGGCTGGTCAGCGGGGTGGTCGGATGCTGTCGGACGTCTTCGATCCGCATGTCACCGCCCCGTCCACTGTGGGGTCCGGCGCTCGGTGAAGGCGGTCATGCCCTCCCGGACGTCGGCCGAGGCCATCAACTCGCCCATCACCGCGCGCTGCGCTGCGAAGGCGTCGGCCTCGGGCGCGCCGTCCGCGGCCCGTACGACCGTCTTCACGGCGGCCAGCGCGAGCGGAGCGTTCGCCGCGAGCTGGTCGGCGAGCAGGAGGGACTTGTTCACGGCGTCACCGGCGGGTACGACCCGGTTGGCCAGGCCCAGTTCGCCGGCCCGGCGGCCGCTCACCGGCTCGCCGGTCAGCAGGAACTCCATCGCGAGGTGGTACGGGATGCGGCGGGGCAGCCGGATCACTCCGCCGCCGGCGGCGATCAGCCCCCGCTTGACCTCGGGCAGACCGAAGTGAGCGTCCTCCGCGGCCACGATCAGGTCGCAGGCCAGGGCCAGCTCGAAACCGCCCCCCATGGCCCAGCCCTCGACGGCGGCGATGAGCGGTTTCGTCCGCTCGGCCTCGGTCACGCCACCGAATCCGCGGCCCGGGATGTTCGGGGACTCGCCGCGCAGGGCGGCCTTGAGGTCCATGCCGGCGCTGAAGGTGCCGCCGGCGCCGGTCAGCACTCCGGCCCGGAGCCCGGGGTCGGTCTCCAGTTCGTCCAGTGCCTTGGCCAGGAGCGTGGCGACCTCGGCGTTGACGGAGTTGCGTGCTTGTGGGCGATCGATCGTGATCAGCAGGGTGGTGCCCGCCCGGTGGGTGCGCACGTCGGTGGTGCTCATGGGTTGCTTCTCTCCGTGCTGCGGGGGAGGGGGTTCAGTGGTCGGACAGCTCGGCCAGGACGTCGGCGGTGTCCTGGCCCGGTATCGGGGCCAGACGGCGGATCGAACCGGGTGTGGCGGAGAACCGCACCGGGATCCCGATCGTGCGGACCGGTCCCTCGGTCGGGTGGACGACCGTCTCCAGCAGATGCCCGTTGCGGACGTAGGGGTCCTCGTGGGCGTGCTCCAGCTCCAGCACGGGAGCCATCGGGATGCTGTGCTTGGCGCACACCTCCGCCCACTCCGCCGTGGTCAGCGCCGGGGCACACTCGTCGACCAGCCCGGCCAGGGCGTCAAGGTCGGCCATGTCGACGGCCTGCCCGTTGACCCGGGGGTCCTCGGCGAGGTCCGGGCGCCCGGCGGCGACGAAGAAGTCGCGGAAGTTCTGCGGGGTGTAGGGGACAACGCAGGCGAGTCCGTCCTTGGTGCGCCGCGCCCGGTGCTCCTTCGACATCGACCTCGGATGGCCGGTGGGTCCCACCGCCGGCTCGAATTCGTGCCCAGCAAGATGCTCGACCAGGTTGAACGCGAGCAGCGTGTCGGTCATCGGGACCTCGATGTGCTGGCCCTGCCCGGTGCGGCAGCGGTGCAGCAGGGCGGCGAGCACGCTGTAGACGATGGTCAGCGCGGAGACCTTGTCCGCGATGATCGTCGGCAGGTAGACCGGCGTGCCGAACGCGCGGTGGGTGATGTCGACCAGCCCGGAGGCGGCCTGCACGGTCTCGTCGTAGGCGGCGTTTCCGGCGCGGTCGGAGTCACTGCGGAAGCCCTGACCGTGGGCGTAGACCAGGCCCGGGTTGCGCGCGGCGACGTCCGCGTAGGTCAGGTGCAGCCGATGCAGCGCGGCCGGTCGCATGTTGGTGATCAGCACGTCCGCCGTGTCGATCAGCTTCAGGGCCTGCTCGTGTTGGTGTGGGTCCTTGAGGTCGAGGGTGACACTGCGCTTATTGCGGTTGACGTTCAGGTTCAGCGCGGTCATGCCCGGTGTGCCGCGATACCGGCCCACCCGTACGGTGTCGGAGGGCGACTCGATCTTGATCACGTCGGCACCGAGGTCGCCGAGGATCTGGGCCGCGTACGGCCCCATCACCACGGTCGACAGGTCGATCACCCGCACCGCTTCGAGCGGCCCGGCGGCGAAGGATTCCGTCATTCTCTCTTCCTTCAGCGTCGCGTTTTATCGCTTCTGACCACAACGCTAAATGAGGAGCGGAGGAGGCGGAATTATCAAAAAGGAAACAGCGGTGTGACCGCAGTGGTCACACCGCTGATCGAAACGTTTCCGGTGGCGATTTCCGGGGGCTCAATCTATGATCATGGGCCCGTCGAAAATCTCGCGCGCGGCGGCGACCAGGCCCTTGAGATCGCTGTCGGCACGGTCGCGACGCCACACCAGGGCGGTTTCCAGCCGGGGATGGAAGTCCGTGAACGGCAGTACCGTCACGTTCTCCAGCTGATATCCGTGTATCGGATTCTCCGGGGCGAGAATGGAAATGCAGAAGGCCAGTCCGCTGGAAATAACCTCGGACACCCCGTTGTAACCGGTGTCGGTGAGACACAGGCGATGCCGGACACCGCCCTTTGCCAATGCGCGTTCGAGGACGTCGAAATACGCGACCCTCACCTCTTTGGGCGGGGCGACATACGGAAGGCCCGCCAGATCGGCGAGAGCGACGGAATCCCGCCCGGCGAACATGTCGGCCGGCACCGCCGCCCCCATCCGCTCCGACATCACGCTCGCCTGCTCCAGAGCGGGGTCGCTGAACGGCAGCCGGGCCAGCGCGAGCCCGAGTCTGCCCTCGCGGACGCCGGCCACCAGAGCCTGAGTGCTGCCGGGCCAGCGCTGGAGCTCGAACTGCTCTTGGACGCGTTCGGTGAGTGTGCCGACCCGCGACCGGAGTTCGGGGTGCAGTCCCGGGGGTATGCCGATGAGCACGGTGTCGCGCTGCTCCCGGGTCGCCTCGCGCAGTCGCCACGGTATGGAGCTGAACTCGTCGAGCACGTCGCGAGCGATCGGAAGGAGCGCCGAGCCGACCGGGGTGAGCGTGACACTGCGCGTGTCGCGGTCGAACAGCTGCTGTCCGAGTTCGCGCTCCAGATCCCTGATGCGCTGACTCAGAGGTGACGTCGCCATGTGGAGCCGCCGGGCCGCAGCCGAGAAATTAAGCTCCTCAGCGACCGCGACAAAATAGCGCAAATGGAGCATTTCCACGTCATCAACGATAGCCCTGCTTTGCCGGCGGAGCTGGGCCGGGCGCGAGAGTGGCGAGCAGCCGCAGGGTCGGCTTTTCACCGGTTCGATCGGCTGAACGCGGCCGTCCTCGGCGCAGAGACCGGCGGCGCCGGACCGTTGGAGTCGCCTGGGGCGATCGCGCGTCTCGGCCGGCTCTTCGTGGACAACGGTCGCGCGCCACCCCGGTGCCTCCGGGCCGCCGTACCGGCGCTGCGTGCCGTGGCGACGATGCGATCGTCGCCACGGCGCCGGTGTCGAGCGACGCGCGGGTCCATACGGTCAGTGACCACCGAGGTCGTCATCGGAAATCGCGTAGGAGCGACGCCCGTGCGGCAGCCGGGCGTGGCTGGAACGCTCAGCCCAGGTAGAAGTCCCTGCGTGCGGCCACGAAAGCCTCGATCGATCGAGCGGGTACGCCCGTCACGCGCTCGACGTCGTCGGATGTGCGGTCGTAGCGGTTGTCCTGGTGGAGACGAGCCATGATGGCGATGTGCTGCTCGATGTGCGGCGGCAGGCCCAACTTGGCAAGGATCCCCTCCCGCCACCTGTCCAGCGGCACATCCACGTAGGAGACCGTGCGCCCCAGTGCCCGCGAGAACTCCTGGGCCATCTCCGTCGTGTCGACCGTGCGGGGCCCGGTCAGCTCGTAGACGCGCCCGACATGCGGGTCCGGGTCGCGCAGCACGGTGGTGACCACTCGGGCGACGTCGTCCACGGCGACCGGCGAGGTGCGTCCGGTACCGAAGGGGAGTGCGATCGTGCCGTTCATCCGGATCGACCGTGCCGCAGAAGTGGTGAAGAGAGGGTTGTTCAGGAACGACGTCGGCCGGATGTGGATGACCGGCAGGCCCGACCAGTTCAGGACCTGCTCCGCCAGCCAGTGCAGCCGCTGCTGGTGCGACTCGCCGTTGCTGGTGGCGGTCATCTGGGACACCGTCATCTGCGACATGCCGACCAGGGCGTCCAGCTTCCCGTGCTCGCGGGCCACGCTGGCCACCACGGTTGCCGCGAGCAGATGGTCCGGCGAGACGGGCATCGCGAAGTACATCCGCCCAACTCCCTCCAGCGCGGCGGCGACACTCTCGGGCCGGGTCAGGTCGCCGACGACCACCTCTGCGCCAAGCGCACGCAGCCCGGCCGCACGATCGTCGTCGCGGCGCACCATCGCCCGCACCCGCACGTCCTGCGCCCGCAGTTGCTCCAACACTGTGCGGCCGACCTCGCCGGTGTGGGCGATGAGGACGGGTTTACTGACAGCCATCAAGAGATCACTTTCTGTGTCTGGGGGTGATCTTCGACCATGCGATGCGCGTGCGGATGGGGGAGTTGCGGACGGTGGGGCTGTCCGGCCGGAGGAGACGCGCCATCCGCCATTAGGAGCGTATGCTCCTAATGGCGGGGCGGCAAGATCGGACCCGGTCATGCCCGCCGGGCCGGCATCGGCCGGCGGCACCGGACATCCCCGGCGCCGACGCTCGGGAGCTTCGTCCGTCAGTCGGAAGTTCGGCCGCCACACCGTATGAGACCCATCCGCAGAATCGGGCGAGCGTCCGACCTTGGGGGCGCACCCTCGGGGGAGTGGCTCACGAGGTTTGTCGGCGCAGTGACCATCGTCTCCCCCAAAGTGCACTCCACCTGTGATAGGGGCACATGCTCTCATCGTAAAGCGCCAGCTCAGGCGCTGGTGGCGATGACGTGCGGACCGGGCCGGACGGGGCGTGTCAGCTCTTGCCGCTCAGGAAAATAGGAGCATATGCTCTTAATCGCCTGGTGAATAACCATGGCCCTCATGGCAGCGCAGCAGCCGCATGCGTGGCAGGGCTGCGCTTCGAGAAAGGGAACTGCCTGTGTCGATCAAGAGCAAAGTGTTCACCACCGCGGCGACAGTGATCCTGGCCGGCGGTCTCACCGCCGCGGAAACGCTGTCCGCGAGCGCGGCGACTCCGCAGTGCGGTGAGCGCTGCATCGACATCTACAGCAAGAAACTCGGCACGGCGGATGACCCGCGCTTCGTCGAGACCGTCTACAAGGGGCTGCCGAAGGTCGGCCAACCGACGGTGCTGCACCGCGCGAGCAACACCAACTCGGCGGAGGACTTCATCCCCCGCATCGGCAAGGTGTCCCACTTCTACGCGTCCGGCCTCGTCTCCTCCGAGGTGAACCGTCACTATGGCGACCTGCGCGCGGCGCAGATCCAGTACGCACCCTTCGGCAAGGCCGACGGCCTGTGCGTGGGACTGGCCGCCACCGCGTACCAGAACGAAGGACTCACCCTGCACCCGTGCGATCTTCCGGGGAGGACCGTGTGGATCGTCGACACGGCGGATTCGCCCGCAACGGCGGCTGAGGGCTACTTTCCGCTGGTCAACGGCTCCACCCGAGACTTCGCCCACCCGTTCGCGATGACCTGGACGAGTCGTGCCGGCTGGGGCCGTGCACACTCGAACCAGCTTCCACCTGCGCAGATCCGGGTGCGCAGGCTGACAGGAAACCCGACCCGCGTACCCGACGGCCAGCTCTGGGGTACGAACCTCGGCGTCGTGGAGTAGGTCGGAGAACACCACCAGGAGGCGCATCCTGCGCAGGATCAATCTCCGCTCCCATGTCCCGGTAGGTGTGGCGGCGGCAGTGATCGCCGGCGCTCCGCCGGCATCGGCCAGTACCGGCAGCGCACACAGTGCGCATCAGCAGACGGAAACCCTTCAGCTGGTTGCCAAACAGACTCAGTCCCAACTCATCGATGTGGGCAAGAAGGGACGCAGTCTGGGCGACGAGCTCGTCATCGCCGAAGACCTGTATCAGAACGGGAAGAAGGTCGGCGACCACAGCGTGGTGTGCACCTACGTGCACATCGGCCCGGACGAGCTGCAGTGCCTCGGTACCTTCTCTCTGCCTCAGTGGCACATCACCGGGCAGGCGCTGCTCCACCTGCCGTCCACCTCCGCCGTCGCCATCGCCGGCGGCTCGGGTGCCTACAGTGCGGTCGGAGGCTACGTCCACACGGCCCCCGCCGGCGCGACGGAGAGGCATCTGACCTTCCACGTCACCCGCTGACCGTTCATCGGGACCACTTCGCCCCGGTGAAGGACCAGGCGTCGCCATCGCTCCATTGCGAGCGTGTGCTCACATGCGGCCCGCATTCGCGGCAGGCACCGCAACCGACTGAGTGAGTGCGGCCCGCGCGTGACGCCGGGCACGGAGGCCAAATACAATTTGAGTAGTTATGTCTGCCCGTGCAGGCGAACGAGAGGTTGTGCCATGGACGGTATCGCCGACATGGGGGGCACCCAGGGATGGGGGCCCGTTCATCCACCGACACCCGATGAACCCGTCTTCGCGGAGGACTGGCAGCGCAAGGCCTTCGCGTTGGCCATTCTCTCCAGCCGCGTCGCCTCCGGCGGCATCAACACGGATGCCTTCCGGCACGCGCTGGAGCGCCTGGACCGAGCCGCCTACCTGGACGACGGCTACTTCGGGCGCTGGCTCAACGCCGGTGAGCTGATGCTCACCGAACGCTCCGTCCTGGCGCCGGGCGCGATCGAGGCCCGGGCCCGCAACCTGCGTGGCGAACACGTCGAGGAACCGCCGATCCCCACCCCCGACCGGCCCCACTACGCACCCACGGCCGAGGGTTCGCTGCGCTCCGTGGAAGCCGCCCCGGCTTTCGGTGTCGGCGAGCGCGTACGCGCCAAGGACATCTCACCCGCCGGACACACCCGGCTGCCGGGCTACATCCGGGGACACACCGGAGTCGTAGAGCTCATCCAGCCCGCCCATGTGCTGCCGGACACCAACGCACACTTCCTGGGCGAGAACCCGCAGCACGTGTACTCGGTGCGGTTCGACTCACACGAACTGTGGGGTGCCGACGCCGAACCCTTCACCCTCACCGTCGAAATGTACGAGAGCTACCTGGAGACCACCGCATGACCACCTCCGACACCAGCTCGGCCGAGACCCTTTCCGTGGCTCTGCGTACCGAGGCGCTCGAGCAACTGCTCACCGAGCGGGGCCTGATCGACCCGGAGGTGATGAACGGCATCATCACCCACTACGAGACCAACGTGGGCCCGCTGAACGGGGCCAAGGTCGTCGCCAAGGCGTGGGCCGACCCCGACTACCGGCGGCGCCTGCTCACGGACGGCACCGCCGCCATCAAGGAACTGGGGTTCTCGGGGGCGCAGGGCGAGCACATCGTCGTCGTGGAGAACACTCCGACCACCCACAACGTGGTGGTGTGCACACTGTGTTCGTGCTACCCGTGGCCGGTGCTGGGGCTGCCGCCGAGCTGGTACAAGGACCCCGCGTACCGCTCGCGAGTGGTGAGGGAGCCGCGCGCCGTTCTCTCCGAGATGGGTCTCGAACTCGACGACGACGTGAAGATCGTCGTCCGGGACTCCACCAGCGAGGTGCGCTGGCTGGTGCTGCCCGAACGCCCGGCCGGCACCGAGCATTTGTCCGAGGAAGAACTCGTGCCCCTGGTGACCAGGGACGCGATGGTCGGCGTGGCCAAGGTGACGGCGTCGTGAGCGCGCCGCTGGACATCGAGGGCCCGGCCGCACCGCCCCGCTCCAACGGTGAGCTGGTGTTCGCCGAGCCGTGGGAGAGCCGCGCCTTCGGCATGGCCGTCACTCTGTACGAGGCGGGGGCATTCACCTGGCCGGAATTCCAGGCGGCGCTGATCGCCCAAATCGCCGCCTGGGAGGCCTCAGCGGCGCAGGACGAGCCGTACGACTACTACCGGCTCTGGCTGGCCGCCCTTGAGAACGTGCTCGCCGGTCTGTGTGCCGTGTCCAGGGAGGAAGTCACCACACGCGCCCGGACCCTGGCCCGACGCCCCGCGGGCCACGATCACCGTGACCGTCCCGATCACCACGAGCATCACGACCACCCGCACTGACGCGCGGCACCCTTGCTCGCCGCCCCGAGGCATGGGCCCCGGTCACCGTCGTTGCTCACGGCAACGGGGCCGGGCACACTCACCAACCAGCCCGGCTCCAACGCGGAGCTCGCGGCGTTCACCGACTTCGCCTTCCGCTGAGCGCGACGGGACACGCCACCGGCCGACGGCGTAGCCGTCCGTTCGTGCTCCGGGGGGAGCCACATTTCCTCGTCGACAGCCCCAACGCCGTCGTTGGAGTGTTTTCATCGACTGGTCAGGCCGCGTCGTGTGGTGCACGAGATCAGGAGAATGCATTGACTGCCGAGTCCCCGTCCGTGACCGGTTCGCAGCCGCAGCCGGTGCTCAGCCCGCTGACCAGTGCCGCGATCTTCCTGGTGGTCACCATCGCTCCAGGGGTGAGGAGAAGACACGGGAGGTGCTGGCCGACCTCCGCTCCCTGGAGCGGGCCTTCGGCTTCGGCGTGCCCGAGGCCGCCTTGAGCTGTGTGGCAGGGATCGGCTCCGATGCGTGGGACCGGCTCTTCGACTACCCGCGCCCGATCGGCCTGCATCCCTTCCGGCCGCTGAAGGGATCCCGGCACAGTGCGGTGGCCGCCCCCGGAGACCTGCTCCTCCACCTGCGTGCCACCCGGCTGGACCTGTGCTTCGGGCTCGCCACAGAGATCATGAACCGTCTGCGCGGCGCGGTGATCGTCGAGGACGAGGTGCAGGGCTTCAAGTACCTGGACTCGCGCGACCTGTTGGGCTTCGTCGACGGGACCGAGAACCCGGTCGGTACGGCCGCCCGCGAGGCTGTACTGATCGGCGAGGAGGACCCGGCCACGCCGGTGGCAGCTACGTCATCGTGCAGAAGTACCTGCATGACCTGGACGCGTGGAACGCCCTTCCGGTCGAAACGCAGGAGCGGATCATCGGCCGTACCAAGGCGACCAACCTCGAACTGGACCAGGCCGCCCCCCACGCGAAGCTGAACACCGTCGCCGGGCCGGACGGGGAGGAGCAGAAGATCCTGCGCGACAACATGCCCTTCGGCAGCCCCGGCCGCGGTGAGTTCGGCACCTACTTCATCGGCTACGCGCGCACCTGAGGTGACCGAGCGGATGCTGCGCCATATGTTCCTCGGCACACCGGACGCCACCCACGACCGGAATCTCGACTTCTCCACGGCGGTCACCGGCACGCTCTTCTACACACCCTCCGCGGACTTCCTCGACCAACTGCCCGCACTCCCCATGTCGGATGCGAAGGCGGGCGTCCTGGCTGCTGATTGAGGGGCATGGCCCGACGAGCGTGCGGACAACGATCCTTCGCAGCTCCCGGTCGGTGGCGGCCGACCACCGTGCCCACATCCTGGTGCGTCAGCAACTGGCGCGGCGTTCCATCCCTTCCCGGGACAGGCCGAGTTCCAGCCGCCACGCTCTCGCATCCGGCTCGCGTCGGACATCGCCCGCCCAGTAGGCATCGACCGCGTTCCGCGCGTCGCGCTGCAGTGCCCGTTTGACGGACCACATCGCCGAGAACAGGCCCTCGGTCCGGTGCCGGGTGCCGGGGTCGTGGACATCGAGCGGCAGACGGATTACCGCAAGCTCAGTGTCCGTGCCCCGCGACCAGCGCTTCCCCTTGTTCTTCCCCCGGTATCGGCGAGCAGGAGCAGGAGCAGGAGCAGGAGCAGCGTCGGAGGCGGGCACGGGCTCGCCCAATCCTGTGCTCACCAATGCTCCCACCTCCTTCTCTGACTCATGCCGGACGACGTCACCTGTCCGCAGTTTGACCAGTGCGGCAATCAACGCCAAGGCTACGAGACCCCACTGACAACGCGCCGTGCCACGAGGGGACTTCGGTCTCTACGAAGGCCTTCATGCGCCTGAGTCTTGCCCACTGCACCTCGGGCGATCTTCGTGCCTCCACCGGTTTGACCGGGCCGCACATGCGGTACCTCGTCGGGCAGCTGTGGGAGCTCGCATCCTCGACGGCACGCGGCTGGCCGTGGCGGGAGATTCGGTCGACGGCAACATGACGGCGGCGCTGATCCTGATGGCCAAGGAGCGCGGCGGTGTCCCGCTCGTGCAGCAGGTGCTGTTCTACCCCGTCACCGACGCGAGCTTCGACACAGGCTCGTACCACCAGTTCGCCACCGGCTACTTCCTGCGCCGGGACGGCATGCAGTGGTTCTGGGACCAGTACACCACCGATCCCACGGAGCGCGCACAGATCACCGCCTCCCCGCTGCGTGCCACCACCGAGCAACTCGCGAGCCTTCCCCCGGCGTTGGTCGTCACCGGCGAGGCCGACGTGCTGCGCGACGAGGGGGGAGGCCTACGCCGACAAGCTCCGCCGGGCGGACGTTCCGGTCACCGCCGTACGGTTCCAGGGCATCATCCACGACTTCGTGATGCTCAACGCCCTGCGCTCCACCCAGGCCGCCCAGGGCGCCATCACGCTCGCCGTCCAGACGCTGCGCACCGCACTGCAGCAGGCCTGACCCGCCCACAGCTGATCGGCACGGTGCGGACATGAAGCCCCCGAACGTGAAACCACACCTGAGCGAGTGGAGCCGGCAGAGCCTGGCCGCGTGCCGCGGCATGGACAGCTCGGTCTTCTTCTCGCCGATGGGTGAGCGGGGAGGCCGTCGGCGCGATCGTGAAGAGCGAGCCCAGTCGATCTGCCGCACCTGTCCGGTGCTGCGCGCCTTCGCCGCCTTCGCCTTGCAGACCGGACAGACACACGGAGTGTGGGGAGGCCTCACGGAGTCCGAGCGCCGAACCGGCGCGCCGGGCCGGTGACGCCGGTACCGCTCGACCTGCCGCCGGCGCGGTCCCGGCGCTGTCCCCCGAAGGCAACAACCGGAATTCTGAACGCAATGCGGTACGCCGTCGGACAAGAACCCGTGCGTTGTCGGCATACCGGCGACGGTGACGCCCGGATACGTTGGCGTCGTAAGACCGCCCGGCAGAACCGAACGCCGCCCGACAGGCCGCTGGTGCCGGCAGCTCTCCCTACGGAGGATGACCGCGTGAACACAGAAGAGCCGCCCTCGGACAACGGCCACCCTCACATCCGCCACATCATGGATCGGATGACCGAGCACCACCGCCGCGCTCAGTCCGAGCGTGAGGAGGCCGCGTTGGAGGACGCGATCGAGGGAGCGGGATTCGACCTGGCGGCCGACATCGCCCATCCCGCAGCCGGCCACAGGGAATCCGGGTACGACGTGGAGACGGACCTCGGCGTCCAGCCGCAGGAGCCCTAGGCGCCCGCCCCTGTCCGGCGACCCCGCCTTCTCGATCTGTTCCGGCCTGCTCGTGTCCCGAGCAGGCCGGTCCGCTCAGCCGTTCCAGTCGCTGAGGAAGTCGAGGAGTTCCGCGTTGACGACGCCGGGGCGTTCCTCCTGGCAGAGGTGTCCGGCACTGGGGGACGGGTACGCCACGGACGTTCCGCGCCAGTTCCTTCCACACGTCCAGGACCTCGTGAGGTGGTCCATCAGTTCTGCGCTCATGGATTCTCGCTCGTGGAGTCGAAGGAGATTCGTAGGCCCTTGGGCGGCCGCGCGGATGATTCGGCTTCTTCGGTCCGCTGTTTGAAATGAGTACGCCGCTCATTGCCCCGTTGGGAAGGATATCGACGCCCTCCACGGGCATTCTTCTCCGAGAACGCACCACGTGTGCTCTCACAGTGCACAGGCCTCCGCCACGTGCTTCTCGAGTGCCTAGACTCCAAGTGCCGACCTACCGCAACCTTCGGTCGGTTGGGGAAGTCGGCACCGAAGGGCGAGCGCGGATCGCGTCGCCGCCCGCCGATTCTGAATTTCGACGGAGATTCCTATGGCACTGCTCGATCCGGAACCCGGGAAATTGCGTCCGCGGGCCACCGCCGGCCCGGCCCCTGGCTGGTGACTCCGGACGAGTTCGACAACCCCGACGATCTGGAACTGATCTGCGCCGTCAACGGCGTGGAGGTCCAGCACGACCGCACCCGGCACCCCTCATCTTCTCCGTCCCCGCCCTCATCGCCAAGCTGTCCGCAGTACTCCCGCTGCTGCCCGGCGATGTCATCTTCACCGGTACCCCCCCGGCGTCGGCCTCTGGCGCTCGCCGCAGCGCCGGCTCACCGCCGGTGACGAACTGGTCAGTCCATCCAGGGCATCGGCGAGCTGCGCCAGCGGTTCGTCGACTGAGCGCCCCCTGTCTGGCTTATCCCGCAGTGGCGCACGGCATCCCCGGTAGGCACCCATGTCTCCCGTTCGAAAAGAAGGAACAGCACCATGCCCAGGAACAAAGCAGGCATACGGACCGGGCTGTTGGCCGCGGTTGTGGCGGCGACCCTCGTCGTCGCCGTCACAGGCCCGGCGACCGCCGCTTCCGGCCCTGTGTCGGACGTACGCTTCGCGGCGCATCCGAACATCGCCGACGGACAGCGACCGGAGAACATCACCCTGGAACCCGGCGGCGGTGCGGACGTCACCTTCGCCTACTCCCGCCAGGTCGCCCGCATCACCCCCGACGGCCGGGCACATGTCCTCGCAACCCTGCCGGCGCCCCCGGCCGGGTCCACCACCCCCGTCCTGACCTCACCGTTCCTCGGCGGGATCGTCGCCGTCCGGACCGTTCGCCAGACCGTGTGAGCCAGCCGGCACGGCCGGTACTGCGGAACCCGCTGTCGGCGACGCCATGGCGTCGCCGACAGCGGCGTAGGACGAGGGAGTGCTTCCCGGAGGGGGCCGACCGGTTCAGCGGGCGGGCGCCCACGTCCGGTGGGCCCAGTCGGCGAAGCCGGTCCAGCGGACCTCCGGATGAGCGTCGTGGAGGGCGGGAATGTCGACGCGATAGCCGGGGCCGTTCAGAAACGTCCACATCGCGTGCATGTCCGGGTCGGCGATCGCCGACAGCGGTACCCGCTCATGGCGGACCTCCCGCCCCACCGCCGCGCCGAGTGCGGCCGCCATCTGCGTGGGAGTGGGTGCATCGCCGGCCAGCTCGATGCGCTGTCCCACGAAGGGAGCAGGGTTGAGCAGCACTTCCGCCGCGAATGCGCCGAGGTCCGGGCGGGCCAGCTGCTGCAACGGCCGATCGGGTGGCAGCGGCAGATCGAGAACTCCGCCGAGGATGCGCTCTGCTCCACCGAGCGCGTTGTCGAAGAAGTACGTCGGCCCCAGAATCGTGTAAGGGACATCGCCTGCGGCCAGCTCCGCCTCGACGCGCGCCTTGCTCTCGAAATGCGGCACCCCGCTGTCCTGGTCGGCCCCGGCCACAGAGCTGAAGACGAGATGCGGCACGCGCTCCTCCGCGGCGGCGGAGAGGATGGCGCGCCCCTGGTTCACCTCCGCCTCGACGCCGGCCTCGAAGGGAGTGGTGAAGGCGAAGACACCCGTCACCCCACGCATCACCGCGGCGAGTGACCCACGATCGCTCAGGGATCCCGCCACCACTTCGACACCCTGGTCGGCCAGTTCCCGCGCGGCTGAGCGGTGGGGATCACGTACCAGCGCCCGGATCCGCGCGCCTCGGCCCAGCAGCGCGTCCGTCACTGCCCTGCCCTGTCCGCCGGTCGCGGCCAGCACCAAGATGGGCTCGTCGGTCATCGAAGAACTCCCTTCCTCGCAGACGATCCCTGAAGGATCTTCTGCCGTTTCCACGGTAACCAGCCGTCTTGGACGACACGCCCGTGGTGCCCGGACGAGTGAGAAGAGGGCGCTGTGAGACCTGTCCTGGTGCACGCACAGTCATCACGACCGTGCGACTACACGGCCGGTGTCATCGCACGCGTACGGCTTCCCTGATCGAGCTTCGGCTGACGCCGAGACGGACGACCGCGGTCGGCGAGCGGTCAAGCAGATCGAGGTCCTGCTCCTGAACGGCGATCACCAGCCCGGTCTCGGGCAGCATCCGGGGCAGCGCGGCCAGCAGCGCCTCGGCGGTGGGGCGGTCGAGACCGGCGGTGGGCTCGTCGAGCAGCAGCACCGGAGGGCGTCTCAGCACCGCGCGCGCGGTGGCAAGGCGCCTTCGCTGCCCCTGCGACAGCAGACGCCCGCCGGTGCCCACCGAGGCGTCGAGCGGCAGGGCCGCGAGGCCGACCGCTTCCAGGGCGGCCCGTAGGGCGGTGTCGTCGGCCGAGGGCGCGACCTGACGCAGATTGGCCGCCACCGTGTCGTCGGCCAGCCAGTCGTCTGCCTCCACCAGCGTGACCGTCTCGGCGACGGTCCGGGCCGGCAGCTCATGCACGGGCGTGCCGTCGAGGAGGACCGTGCCGGCGGGCGCCGGCAGACGTCCGGCGAGCTGCCCGAGCAGGGTCGACTTCCCGCTGCCATTGGGGCCCGTGACCAGAACCAGGCCAGGGCCCTGCAGGGTGGTGGTGAGGGTCGCGGACGTCGCGAGGAGCGGGAGGCCGACCGTCGCCACGGAGCGGGCGGCCGGCCGCTGTCGGCCCACGGGCCGCTCCTCGGCAGCAAGCGGCGCGAGACGTTCGGCTGCCTCGCCTGCCTGGGCCAGGTACTGCAGCAACCAGGGCAGTCTCTCCAGCAGTTCCCAGCCGGCGGCCACCAGCAGTACCTCGCCCACCACGACGGCGACGGGCTGGGCCGGAGCTGCGCCCAGGCCGATGAGCAGGACCGACGCCTGGCCCAGCGCGGCAAGAAGGCGCAGGCCCAGGCGGCCCAGTCGCTCGGCTCGGGCTGCGGCCCACTCGGCGGACTCGACAGCCGTCATGGCAGTCGTCGCCGTCCGTTGCGCCTGTGGCACGGCGTCCAGGCACCGCAGTTCGTTGAAGGCTGCCCGACTGCCGAGCAGCGTGGTACGGAGTGCGGCCCTGGCCTCGGCGGCAGTGGCCAGACGGGCTCGGGCGAGACGGTGTGCGCGCCGGGCCCAGACGAGACCGGCCCCCCAGACGACCAGTTCGGCCGCTCCCAGCAGCGGCATCGCCCACAGCAGCAGGATCTCGACCAGGCACGCGGTGGTGACCGCCGCGACCAACGGTGCGAAGACGTTCGCGGGCAGTCCCGCGACGGTCTCCACATCGGTGGTGAGCCGGGCGAGCAGCGTCCCGTCGCGTTGTCCGCGCAGTTCACGGGGCGTGAGGCGGGCGGCACCACGGGCCAGCCGACTGCGCAGCGCCACGGAGGAGTTCAGCAGTGTCTGGTGGTTGACCAGGCGTTCGAGGTGGCGCAGCCCGGTACGGGCCAGGGCCAGCGCCCGGACGGCGCCCGAGGGGTACATCCAGGACCAGGTGGTGATGCCCTGCAGGGTGACCACGGCACAGGTCGTCAGGAACCACCCGGACACGCCGAGAAGTGCGACGCCGCTGAGTTCGGCCGCGGTCGCCGGCAGCAGGCCGGTCAGCAGGGCACGGCGCGGCACCGCCACGCGCAGCAGGCGCCAGGCGCAGGTCCGTTTCATCGGGCTCTCCCGTGGTCCAGGGTGACGACCTGGTCCGCCAGGGGCAGCAACGCCGGACTGTGGGTGGCGAGCAGGACCGTACGGTTCCGGGTCAGTGTCCGTAGCGCCGACAGGACCCGCTCCTCCGCTTCGGGGTCGAGGTGCGCGGTCGGTTCGTCCAGGCACAGCAGAGGTGCGTCCCGGAGCAACGCCCGGACGAGGGCCAGTTGTTGGGACTGGCCGGAGGACAGGCCGGTGCCCCGTTCGCCGAGTGCTGTGTCCAGCCCCTGCGGCAGCGCGGTCAGGAGGTCTTCGAAGCCGAGGGTGGCGATGGCGCCGAGCAGGTCGTGGTCGGTTGCCGTGGGCCAGGCGAGGAGGAGGTTCTCGCGCAGGGTGCCGGGCAGCAGGTGTGCCGGCTGGCCCACCCAGGAGACTCGGCTCGGTTCGGCGGGCAAGGGCCGTCCGTCGACCAGGTGGAGCGCGCGTCCGCCGTGCGGGGCGGACAGACCCGCCGCGACGGCCAACAGGGTGGACTTGCCTGCGCCGCTCGGTCCGGTGACGGCGAGGCACCGGGTCGGTGCGAGCTGCACGCTGACGCGGTCCAGGGCGGGTGCCTGACGTCCGGTGTGATGAACGGTGACGGCTTCCAGGCGCACCCCAGGGGGCGCCGTGGTCCGTCGTGTCGGCCGGAGCGGCTCGGCGGGCGACGGGACGTTCTCACCGGGTGCGGCCAGGAGCGGGGCCAGGAGATCCGCGGCGGCGGCCGCCTGGGCGCGGGCGTGGTAGCCGGCGGCCAGGTCCCGGGCCGGGGCGAAGTAGGCGGGCACCAGGACGAGGACGAACAGCGCGGCGGACAGGCTCATATGGTCCGGGACGACGGGCAGGCGCAGATAGTCGAGCAGGACCAGCCCGCAGTAGGTCGCCACCACGGCGAGGGTGCCGGTGATGAGCAGTTCGACCCACGCGGTCGACAGGAAGGCGATCCGCAGCACCTTCTCGGTCCGCCCGGCGACCTCCCGGTCGTCCTGCTCCAGTGCATGGGCCGCGTCGTCGTGCGCGCCGAGTCCGACCAGAGTGGGCAGCCCGCGCAGATGGTCCAGCAGCCGTGACTCGTGGGCGCGGATCGAGCCCAGCTGGGCACGGACGGCGGTCTGCGTGCCCAGGCCGATGACCTTGAGGTTGGCCGGCAGCAGCGGGGTGGCGGCCACCACGAGCAGGGCGACGAACCAGCTGCGGCAGGCGATGGCGGCAAGGACGAGACCACTGCCCAGCAGCATGGTGGTCCGCGCGGGCAGATAACCGGTGAGCCAGTCGGTCAGCTGGTCGACCTCGCCGTCGACGGCCCGGGCCGGCGCCGCGTCGTCCAGGTCGGTGCGCGCCGGCCCGTGGGCGGGCAGGGCCGTCTCGATGATCCGGCGGCGCAGGGTCTCGCGTACGGTACGGGCACCGCGGGCGGCTGCCGCGTCACCCGCGGCCAGCAGCCCGGCGCGCAGGGTCACTCCGGCCGCCGTCAGGAGGGCGGGCAGCAGTACGGCCGTCGCGGGCAGATCGCCCCGTAGCGCCGACAGCCCTCGCTGCGCACCCCAGGCGAGCCCGCCCGCCCACAGGACGGTGCCCGACTGGGCCGCGCCGCGCAGGATTCCCGCGCGACGCAGCTCGGAACCGCCGACGGCAGCCCAGGCCTTGAGCCTGGCGGGGACCGGGCTCTCGTGTTTTTCCGCGGCCAACTCGTCCAGGAGTACGGCAGTGTTGCTCACGAGGTGGTCTCCGCCTCGGCGTCCGTGTCGAAGTAGCCGGCGCGGTGGTCACGGCGGTCGCCGACGACCCAGGCGGCCAGTGCCGTACAGCCCAGAAGGACGACGCCGATCGGGCCGATCAGGTCGGAGACGCCGCCGAACACATCCTGGGAAAGAGCAGTCGCCAGGATGCCGAGCACTACCAGCAGGGCGCGTCGCACGATCGTCCGCGGCGCGCTGCCGGGCGCCGGTACGGCCGGAAGGGGGCGGACGCGGGCGGACAGCGGCGGGACGGGGTTCTCCACCGGATCGCTGTACTTGCCGCGGAAACTGCGCCACGCGTAGATGTTGTACGCGAGGACGAACGGCATGCACAGGCCGACGCCGAGGACCAGGAGGAGCTGGGAGGAGTGCGGGCTCGCGGCCTGATGAACGGTCAACCGGGGTGGGACGACGACTGGCATGGAGACGACCGCCAGCCCCAGCAGCCCAGTGGCTGTCATGGTGGCCACGGCCGCGAACGGCCGCCAGTCGGGGCCGCGGCCGAAGCCGTACCAGGCGACGACGGCGGCCACGACGGCGACGGCGACCGCGAGCCAGAACAGCACCGCCCGCACCGGCTGGCCCAGATGGAACTGCTGCGGATCGGCGTCTTGCAGCAACAGGCCGAGTACGAGCCCCATGATCGCAGTGGCCGTCAGCAGGGACCGTCCGGTACGGCGGACCTCCGGCCGGGACCACCCTTCGGTCTTGTCCTGCAGCCAGGCGGCTCCTGCCAGCAGATAGACGACGACCAGACCGAGGGCGCACAGCACGCCGTAGAGGCCGAACCAGTCCAGGGCCCCGCCCTGGAAAGTCCCGTTCCGCTGTTGCGGACCGGTGAGCAGGGCACCGAGAACAAGGCCTTGGCACACGGTCGCGGTGAGCGACGCCCAGCCGAACAGCAGCGCCCATCCCCGACGGTAGGTGCCGGCCGCGCTCTGCATCTCAAGGCCCAGTCCGCGCAGAATGATGGCGACCAGCATGACGATCAGTGGCAGATAGACGCTGGGCAGGACCACGGCGTAGGCGCCGGGCAGGCCCGCCCACAGCACGACACCGACCAGGATGAGCCAACTCTCGTTGGCGTCCCAGGCGGTGGCGACGATCTCGCCGTACTCCCGTCTGCGCTCGGGCTTGGCCGCCAGACTGAGCATGCCCACCCCGAGGTCGTAACCGTCGAGGACGACGTACATGCCGAGCGAGAAGAGAACCAGGGCATAACCAACATACTCAAGCAACGAGGGCCTCCGATACGTCGGGCGAGGCGGGTCCACCGGGCAGGGCCTCGGGTCCGGCCTTGACCGTACGGACGATGTAGCGCGCCCAGATGACCAGCAGGGTGGCGTAGAGCAGGACGAAGCCGGCCAGGCTGGCGGCGACTTCGGGTGTGGTGAGGTGGGAGACGGCGTCAGCGGTGCGCAGTTGGCCGTACACCACCCAGGGCTGGCGGCCCGTCTCCGCCACGATCCAGCCGCCCGTGATGGCGATGATCCCGGCCGGGGTCATCCACACCATCCACCGGAGGAAGCGCGGCGAGTCGAACAGGCGCCGCCGCATGCGCAGGACCACGCCCGCGAAGGCCGTGCCGAACATGAGCAGTGCGGTGAAGTACATCGCGCGGAAGCCGTAGAAGGTGGTCCACATGTTGGGGCGTTCGTCGGGTGGGGTCTGGAGCAGACCGGGCGTCTTCGTCTTGCCGCTGAGGTCCTGGGCGATGGCCGAGCCGAGGTAGGGGACCTCGACGTGCAGCCGGTTCTCGCCCTTGCCCGTGTCGGGGACGACGAGCAGGTTGTAACCGTTGTTGTCGCTCTTCCAGTTGCCCTCGAAGGCCTCCAGCTTGGGCAGCTGGTGCTGTCCCATGAAGACCGCCGTGCCGTCTCCGACATACAGCTGAATCGGCATCAGCACTCCGAGCACCCCGAGGGCGATGGACAGACAGCGCCGGGCCATGGGCTGGGCGTGGACCCGGTTCTTGACCAGGTACCAGGCGGAGATGCCGCCGACGAACCAGGCGGCGCTGATCAGCACGGCCAGCAGCATGTGCGGGAAGCGGTGCGCGAAGGCGGGGTTGAACAGGATGCTGAACCAGTCCCCGGCGTGGAACTGGCCGTCGACCTTCTGGTAGCCGACCGGGTCCTGCATCCAGCTGTTGGCCGACAGGATCCAAGTGGTGGACAGCAGGGTTCCGAAGGCGACCATCCAGCTGGCCAGGGCCATGGTGCGCGGTCGGATCCGCCCGTCCCCGTAGAGCATCAGGCCGATGAAGCCCGCCTCCAGGAAGAAGGCGGTGATCACCTCCATACCGATGGTGACCCCGATGACCGGGCCGACCGCATGGGCGTACGTGCCCCAGTTGAGGCCGAACTCGAAGGTCATCACCGTGCCCGCGACGACGCCCAGTCCGAAGCCGACGGCGAAGATCTTCTTCCAGAACCGGAAGATCTGCAGGTACAGAGGATTTCCCGTGCGTACGTAGACCGTGTACACCACGGCCAGGAGCACGGAGAGCCCTACGGTGAGCGCGGGGAAGGTCATGTGGAAGATCGCGGTGATCGCGAACTGCCATCGGGACAGTTCGACGACGGTGGGCGAAGCCATGGGTTCTCCCGGGGAGCAGCAGACTTGACAGGGCATCGGGCGTGGGCCGGGTCTCAGGGCCTCGCCGGAGGGCGCTCAGGCGTGGGACGGCGCGGTGTACACGGTGGTCATGACGGGCCTCCTGCGATGCTGTGCTGAAAATGCACGCCTGACGCTAGGGGCTGAACCGGGGGACAAGTTGCCCCGAAGTGCACGTGCAGCTGCCCGTCAGCGCACCGAGCGTCCGTCGGCTCGCCGTGCGTTCACTCTCAGGCCGACAGCCGTGCGCTCACAGGCACGAGCTGCCGCGCGACTGTCCTAGCCTCTCTGTCCGACGGCCGGTCGGACGGCCGTACGAGCAGAGAGACGTGGAGCATGAACGAGCAGGTGGACGTGGTCGTCATCGGCCTGGGGCCCGGCGGCGAGTACGCGGCGGGCACGCTGGCGGAGTCCGGCCTGGAGGTGGTCGGTGTCGAGGCGGAACTCGTCGGCGGCGAGTGCCCGTACTGGGGATGTGTGCCCAGCAAGATGATGATCCGGGCCGGCAACACGCTCGCCGAGACCCGCCGTGTCTCCGCCCTTGCCGGGCACGCGGACGTCACCCCTGACTGGGGCCGGGTCGCCGACCGTATCCGTGACGAAGCCACCGACGACTGGAACGACCAGGTGGCGGCCGACCGGCTCGCGGCCAAGGGGGGCCGGCTCGTCCGTGGCAGGGGACGTCTCACCGGGCCGCGGCAGGTCACGGTCGGCGAACGCGTCCTTCAAGCGCGCCGGGGTGTCGTGCTGGCCACCGGCAGCAGGCCCCGGATCCCGCCCGTACCCGGCCTCGCGGCGACACCGTACTGGACCAACCGGGACGCCATGGCGGCCAAGGAACTGCCGACGTCGATGCTGGTCCTGGGCGGGGGCGCCATCGGTGTGGAAGTCGCTCAGGTCTTCGCACGCTTCACCTGCCGCGTCACCGTGGTCGAGGGCCAGGACCGGCTGCTGTCCCAGGAGGAACCAGAGAGCGGGGAGCTCGCCGCGCAGGCCCTGAGGGCGGACGGCGTGACGGTGCTCACCGGACTTCGCGCCCGTCAAGTCAGCCATGACGGCACCGAGTTCACCGTTTTCCTCGAAGGAAGCGCGGAGCCCCTGCGCGCCGAGCGCCTGCTCGTCGCCGCCGGGCGGTATTCCGAACTCGCTGATCTGGGCGTCGAGACAGTGGGCCTCGATCCGGCGGCGAGGATCGTGCCCACGGACGGCCGGATGCGGGCGGCGGAGGGGCTGTGGGCGGTCGGTGACATCACCGGCCACGGCGCCTTCACCCATGTTTCGACGTACCAGGCGCAGATCGCCGTCCGCGACATCCTCGACCGGCCCGGCCCCGACGCCGACTACCGTGCGCTGCCCCGCGTCACCTTCACCGATCCCGAGATCGCGGCCGTGGGACTCACGGAGCGACAGGCCCGCCAGCGGGGCTTGCGGGTGCGGACCGCGGTGGTGCCCAGCTCCTCCTCGACCCGCGGCTGGATCCACGGTCCGGGCGGCGAGGGGTTCATCAAGCTGGTCGAGGACTCCGACCGGGGCGTCCTGGTCGGCGCGACCTCGGCGGGACCGGCAGGAGGCGAGCTGCTGTACGGACTGAACGTCGCCGTCCACGCGGAGGTGCCGGTCGAGCGGCTCCAGAACATGATCTACACCTACCCGACGTTCCACCGGGCCATCGAGCCGGCCCTGGCCGCTCTCCGCTGACCGGTCCGGCCCGGCCCTGGCGCGTCCCGCGTCGAAGGCCGGGCAGAGTGGCGTCGTCCCCCGATCCGTCGGCGTCGCGCCTGCTCGACACGGTCTCCGCCGTGGTGATCGACTCGACGGTGCTGGGGAACAATCGGGATGGAGCGGACGGTCGGCGGCTCGACCCGCTGACCGCGCCGGTACTGGCCGCGGACCATGCCACCGGAGTGACGGTCCTCTCTCCGAGGGCCGGCGCATCGGCGACATGTTGTCCCCTGCCGAGGAACTCCTCGGCAGGCGTGAATGCCTCGTCGACCAGTTATGCGCGCTGCGGAACAAGGGCCACGCGGTGCTGATGGTCTCCGGCACCGACACAGAGCCGGCCGCCGGGGACATCGCGGTCGCGGTGCCCGATGCCCCCGGGCGCCGAGACGTGCTGGTCGGCTGATCCGGTGTGCGTGGACGGTCTGGAGGATGTCTTGCACGCAGTGCCCGCGGCCCGGACGGTTTCCCGACACTCTGTCCAGCCGGCACTGGCGGGATCAGCCGCCGGACCATTGCTCGCCCTCACGGCCCCGAAGCACGGCTTCGCCCTCATCCCCGTGCACACCGTGACCTTCGTCCCTCTGCCGTGGGCAGTCGTAGCGGCACGCCGGTCCACCCGCGCCCCGAGGCCGGCCCGACGCCATGCATGACGCCGGCGGACCGTGTCTGTCGGCCCTGCGGCCCTACGTGCCGCGATCAGGCCCTTGCCGCCGGCGAGGCGGAGGCGGCGACGGTCACGGTCCCGTAGGTGCGAGGTCAAGCGCCGGTCATGGATTGGGAGGGCGGGGCAGCGAGGGCGTATCGTTAACGCGGTTTTGATGAGGCACCTCGTTCGGTGAGGCGTCTTCACGGACACAGGCCACTGATCCCACCCGTCGAGAGACGCTCCGGATCAGGACAGGTCTCCCCGGCCCAAGGGGTGACCCCAAGTGGCTTCCCCGTGCGTATGGGGGACACGCCGTGGAGTGCCAAAGCTCTGACGAGTTGGGGTGCGCCGGTCTCCGGTCGGCTGCCCTTGCCGTATGGCCGTCGTGTCGCGCGCGGCCGCCGGGATCGGGAGGAGGCGAGCATGGACAGTAGTCCGGGCCATAGTCGGCCCCTTTCCGCGTTGTCCTCGCCGTCCCTCCGCGGCCTGAGGCAGCCCGTTCTCCTCCACTGACCCGACCCCGCCTGGCACCGTCGCTGGCCTGCCCTGGCGAGGAGGGCCGCCGTGTGTCCTGGCGCCGAGTCCGGTGGCAGGGGGAGCGTGCGCTGCCGCGGCCGCCCGGTGCCCCGCCATGCCGGGGCAAGGGGGTGTTCACCTTGTCCGTCAACACTCTGCTCATGTCCACCTCGGCCCGTCTGCGTGACCGCCGCGTCGATCTGGAGCGCCGCGCCACGGCCTCCAAAGCCGTCCGTACGTCCCTGGTCTCGCTGGCCGGACTGATCGGCGGCCCGGTCACCAACCAGGCCGGGGAGGAGGTCGGCCGCGTGGTCGACGTGGTTGCCCGGCTCTACGGCGAGGAGTCGTATCCGCCGGTGACCGGACTGATCCTACGGATCGGGCGGCGGCGTACGTTCCTCGCTTCGGACGCCATCGGCAAGGTGCACGCCGGACACGTACGGTTGCGCACCGCGCGGATCGACCTGCGGGACTTCTCCCGGCGCCCGGGTGAAGTGCTGCTCGCCAGGGACGTCCTCGACCATCAGCTGGTGGACGTGGACGGTGTACAGGTCACCCGGGCCGCCGACCTGTACCTGGCGCCCCTGGTCGACAAGGTGCTCCTGGTCGGCGTCGACGTCTCCCTGCCCACCCTGTTGCGCCGGCTCGGCCCGCGTCGCTGGCAGGCGAGGCCGACCCCGGAGCGGGTGCTGGACTGGCAGGCAGTCGCCCCGTTCGGCGAGCAGGCCACCGAAGGACCGGCCGAGGTGCGGCTGCGGGCCTCTCGGACCGCGCTGCACCGGCTGCGCCCGGGCGAGCTGGCCGACATCCTCGAAGACCTCGGTCGCAGCGAGCGGCAGCAGTTGCTGGAATGGCTGGAGCCGGAGCAGGCGGCCGACGCGCTGGAGGAGATGGAACCGGCCGAGCTGGAGAATCTTCTGCGCGAGGCGGCACCCGACCACGCTGCCCGGCTGGTCGACGAGATGGAGCCCGACGAGGCCACCGATGCCCTGCGCGACCTCACCGGTGAGGAGCGTGAGGCGTTGCTGACCCGCATGCCGTCCGGCGAGGCGGCGGAGCTGCGCCGTCTGCTGCGGCACCGGGAGGGCACGGCGGGTGGTGCCATGACCACCCTCCTGGTCACCGCCCGCGCGGACGATACCGTCGCCGAGGTGCGGGGCCGTTTGGCCGAGCAGGCCGAGCACCGCACCGAGATCGATGCCGTCGCTGTCGTCGACGAGCGTGACCGACTGCTGTGCGACATCACCCTGTTCGACCTGGCGGTGGCCGAGGATACGTCCCTGGTGGCTGATCTCACCGCCTGGCTGGCCCAGTTCGGCACTCCTGTCACCGTCCGCCCGGACACCCCGCTGGCCGAGGCCGCCGACCAGTTGGTCGCCGCCCGAGCCTCTTCCCTGTTGGTGGTCGACGACGCCGACCGCCCGCTCGGCCGAATCCTGGCCGACGACTTGCTCGATGCGATGCTGCCCGAACGCGGGCGCCTGCACTTCCGGAGGTTCCTGCAGTGACCGGCGACCTGGACACCGTCACCCCGACCCAGGAGGCGGCGCCTGCCCGTCGCACCGGCTGGCGGCGCATCACCATGGTTGCGGCGATCGCGGGCCCTGGCCTGGTCGCCGCGAACGCGGGCAACGACGCAGCCGGCATCGCCACCTACGCCTCGGCAGGATCCCAGTTCACCTACGGCACCCTGTTCTTCATGGTGCTGGTCACCATCGCCCTGGTGATGGTGCAGGAGATGGCCGTCCGACTCGGCGCCCACACCGGCAAGGGACTTGGCGCCCTGATCCGCGAGCAGTTCAGTCTCCGCCTGACCGCACTGGCCGTGTTCTGCCTGCTGCTGGCCAACACGGGCCTGGTCGTCTCGGAGTTCGCCGGTATCGGCGCCGCCTTCGAGCTGCTGGGCGTCCCCAAATGGGCGGTCATCCCGCCGGCGGCGATCCTGCTGTGGGCGCTGGTGCTGTTCGGCTCCTACCACTGGGCCGAGCGCATCTTCCTGATCATGTCCCTGGCGTTCTTCGCCTATCCGATCGCGATGATCCTCGGCCATCCTGACTGGGGCGCCGTAGGCCACCATCTCGTGATCCCCCACATCGAGCCCAGCAAGGACTTCATCCTCCTCGCGGTGGCGTTGATCGGTACGACGGTCAGCCCGTACATGCAGTTCTACGCGGCCGCAGGCGTCGTCGACCGAGGCGCCAGGCCCGCCGACTACCCGCTCATCCGGGCCGACGCCGTGCTCGGCGCCGTCTTTGCCTGTGTCATCAGCCTGACCATCATCATCTCCACGGCGTCCGCCATCGGCGGGACGGGCCCGCTCGACTCCGCCGCCCAGGCCGCCGAAGCTCTGAAGCCTGTTGCGGGGAAGAACGCCGAACTCCTCTTCGCCGTCGGTCTGATCGGCGCCTCCGCCCTGGCCGGGGCCGTCGTGCCGCTCTCCGCCAGTTACGCCATAGGAGAAGCCGCCGGCGTGGAGCGCTCGGTCTCCCGCAGCTTCCGCGACGCCCCACTGTTCCTGGGCCTGTTCACGGCCCAGATCGTGCTGGGCGCCACGGTGGCGATGACCCCGGTCGACGTCATCCAGCTCCTTATCGGAACCCAGGTCCTACAGGGCCTGATCAGTCCGATCGTTCTGGTCTACCTGCTCGTCCTGACCAACCGACGGTCGCTGCTGGGCGATGCCGCCAATGGGCCGCGCTACCGTATCGCCGCCACGGCCGTGGTCGTCGGCGTCGCCGCCATGTCCACCGTGCTGCTCGCCCAGACGGTACTCGGCTGGTTCGGCCTGGCGTGACCCTGGGACGCGGCGCGCGGTGGGAGAACCCCGGTGCCATCGTGTCCACGTTCCCGTGTTTGCCGCCGCCAGCACCGGAGGGAGATGAGCGTCTGCGCAGGCGCCCTCATCAGTCGGGGGTCCGGGCGACGCCGTCCAGCTTGTCCGCCTTCGCATCGGCGACGAGCGAGGAGAGCTGGTCGGCGCTCATCCGGACGCGCTGACCGTAGTCGTCGGTCAGGATGACCGTGCGCTGCCGGAACCGATCTCGTGCACCGACAGTCAACTGTGGCTCATCCCGCTCACTAACGTGATCCAGGCGTGAGGCGGCCCCGCCGTGCCCTCGCAGGGCGGGGCCCGCGGTGATGCCGGAATTCGAGGAGTGCCATGGCCAAGCAGACCATCGCGGAACAGTACGTCGACCTGATGGCGCGTGCCGGTGTGCGCCGCATCTACGGCGTGGTCGGGGACAGCCTCAACCCGGTGGTCGACGCGGTCAGACGGCACGACACGATGGAATGGGTCCAGGTACGGCACGAGGAGGTCGCGACTTCGCCGCCGGCGCGGAGGCCCAGCTCACCGGCCGGCTGGCCGCCTGCGCGGGCTCCTGCGGTCCCGGCAACCTCCACCTGATCAACGGGCTCTACGACGCCCACCGCTCGATGGCACCGGTACTCGCGCTCGCCGCCCACATACCCAGCGGCGAGATCGGAACCGGCTACTTCCAGGAGACCCACCCCGACCGGCTGTTCGCCGAGTGCAGTCACTACTCCGAGCTGGTCTCCTCGCCCCACCAGATGCCGCGCGTGGTGCAGACGGCGGTCCAGCACGCCGTCGGCCGGCGTGGTGTCTCGGTCGTGGCCCTGTCCGGCGACACCGCTGCCGAGGACTCCCCGGACGCGGCACCCGAACTCGCCATGCCCCTGGACCTGCCCGCCATCCGCCCCAGCGACCTGGAGATCGCCCGGCTCACCGAACTGGTGGACGCCGCCGAACGCGTCATGGTGTTCTGCGGGCGGGGTGTCGCCGGAGCGCATGCCGAGGTGATGGCGTTCGCCGAGAAGACCAAGGCACCGGTCGGTCACGCGCTGCGCGGCAAGGAGCACGTCCAGTACGACAACCCGTACGACGTCGGCATGTCCGGTCTGCTCGGCCACGGAGCCGCGTACGAGGCCATGCACGAGTGCGACCTGCTGCTGCTCCTCGGCACCGACTTCCCGTACACCGACTTCCTGCCCCGCCATGTGCGGACCGCGCAGGTGGATGTGCAGCCCGAGCGGCTGGGGCGGCGCACGCAACTCGATCTCGCCGTCTGGGGCGACGTGGGCGAGACCCTGCGGTGCCTCAGGCCCGCGGTGCGGGAGAAGCCGTCACGCCGGTTCCTCGACCGTATGCTGGAGCGGCACGCCCACGCACTCGAGGGCGCGGTGAACGCCTACACCCGCAACGTCGACAAGCACACCCCGATCCACCCCGAGTTCGTGGCCTCCGTGCTGGACGAAGAGGCCGACGACAACGCCGGCCCGCGCGGGCATGAGGTCGGCCGTTGAGGGCCGGAGTGATTGCCCAGGACGCCGATCGGACGCGTGACATGTGCCGTAGACGCGAGAGCCCCCACCGACGCGCGGTGCGGGCTGCTCGGTCGGGTGCGGTCGCCCCGGCGTCAGGCGCCGTCGGCTTCCGGCTCGTGGAAGGTGATCGCCCCGGAGGGGCAGACTCCGGCGGCCATCTGTGCGGCCGCGCGATGCGCGGTGGGCGGCTCGGCGTGCAGCAGGAGCACGCGGCCGTCGTCGGGATCCTGGTCGAAGACCTCGGGGGTGGTCAGTGCGCACATGCCGGCGCCGATGCAGCGCTCACGGTTGACGCGCAGGTGCGTCGTCCTCATGACTGCTCCGTGTCCCAGGTGACCGGGAGGCTCTTGACCCCGTAGATGTCCGCGGTCTCCGGGCGCAGGTCAACTTCCTCGGCCGGTACGGCCAGACGCAGTGTGGGGAAGCGGTTGATCAGCGCGGGGAGCGCGACCCGCAGTTCGACGCGGGCCAGTTGCTGGCCCAGGCACTGGTGGATGCCGTGGCCGAACGCCAGGTGCCCGACGCTCTGCCTCTGGATGTCGAGCGTGTGGGGGTCGGTGTAGCGCTCGGGGTCGTGGTTGGCGGTGTGGTACGACAGGACGACCGTCGTGCCGGCCTCGATGGTCTGTCCGCCCAGCTCGACGTCCTCCAGCGCCGTCCTCATGAACGACTTGGCGACGCTCAGATACCGCAGCAGCTCCTCCACGGCCCGGTCGGCGAGCGCGGGATCGGCGCGCAGCGCTGCCAGTTGCGCCGGGTTCTGCAGCAGCGCGAAGGTGCCGAGGGACAACATGTTCGCGGTGGTGTCGAGCCCGGCCGCCAGCAGAATGAGGCTGACCCCCTTCAGCTCCTCATCGGTCAGGTCGCTGTCGGTGAGTTCGCTGAGCACGTCGTCGGTGGGGTTCGCGCGCTTGGCGGTCACCAGTTTCGCGAGGTAGTCCTGGGTCGCGGTGTAGGCCGCCAGCAGCTCCTCGTCGCTCGTCTCCCCGCCCATGAACGAGTCGATCTGCTCCTGGAAGGAGCCCCGGTCCTCGTACGGCACTCCCAGCAGCTCACAGATGATGATGGCGGGAATGGGCTTGGCGAACGAGGTCACCAGATCAGCCGACGGCCCGGCCTTCTCCATGGCGTCCAGGCATGCGGTGGTGATCTGCTCGACCCGCTCGGTGAGCAGTCGCATGCGCCGCACGGTGAACTTGCCCACCAACGGCTTCCGGTAGCGCCCGTGCTGAGGCTCGTCCATCAGCAGGAACTCACCGGGCGGCGCGGGAGGAATCTCGAAGTCGACCACGTTCAGGAGCTCTTTGCGCGAGCTGAACCGGGGATCGGCAAGGACCGACCTGACCAGGTCGTATCCGGTGATCAGCCAGCCGGGTCTTCCGCCGGGGTGGGTATAGCGGCTGATGGGGCCGTGTCGGCGGGCGTCGATCAGCTCTGCCGGCGGGTCGAAGGGGCAGCCGGGCTGACGCGTCGTCGGCAGCGTTGTGACGGTGTGGAGGGAGTCACCCATGGCCATTCCTCATCTCGCGATAGTCCGTGTTCGACACATCACGAAAGCTACGTTGCATTCATAATTTCGTCAATCTCGCTTAGAGTTGAACCGCAGGTAGTCGGTGGCAAATTGGTGCAATGGGTTGAGATTGAATGCAACGTAACGTTGCAATGAATGGCGACGAAGGCAATACTGACGGCATGCCAGGAGGACGGTTGACCCAGCAGGACCGCCAGCGCATCGCGAGCGGACTCGCCGGGAAGATCGTCGAACCGGCGGGCCAGTCAGGGATGCCGAGGACGATGGCGCGCGTGCACGTCGACCTGCTGCTGTCCGAGCACGGCGCGGCCTCCATCTCCGCGGCCGTGAACTTCCCGGTCCAGGAGGGTTTTGTCGGGCGCGATCGCGATCCGCAGCGGCGTCGCGACATCTACGCGGTCGATGACGACGCCTGCTCACCGTGCGATGCTCTGACGGGCTGACAGGGTGACAGATTCCCGCATCAGGAAGGTGATTGCTGTGCAGTCCCCTGGCGAGCGGGATGGGCGCGGCGGTCGGCCTGTCGGCGCGAGGGGAGTCCGGCTATGACTCCGGCTGAAGCACGCGGTTGGTACGAGTTGCAGGAGCTGGAGGACGGCGTCGTACGCATCACCGAGCCGCACGTCGACAAGCCGCTGCGAGCCGATCTGTGGTGGTTGCGCGGCACGGACCGGGACCTCGTCGCATGAGTTCCGCGAACGGGGGCCCACACGCCCCCCGCTTCATCGCTCTCCTGGAGGAGCGCAGCGGCGCGCTGTTCACCGGCGATGTGATCTACGACGGCGACCTCATCGACGACCTCCCCGAATCCGACCCGTCCGACTACCGGCGCAGCATGGCGCTCCTGGCGGACCTGGAGGTCTCCGTCGCCAACCAGGGACACGGCCGCAGCTTCGACGGGAGCCGTCTGCGCGAACTGGCCCACACCTGCCTTCACGCGACCGGACGCCCAGGCCCGTCATGACTGTCGCACCGTTCCGGGCAGCCGGTCCGGCCCCCGCCGAAGACGTCGCCGCCTCGGAAGGGACCGGTGCCCGGTGGCGTCAGCTACGCAGGAGCCGCAGGTCGATCGCGTCGGACATGGCCTTCATGCCCGCGTCGTTGGGGTGGATGTGGTCGCCCGAGTCATAGGCGGGGTTGAGGGCGGCCGGGTTCGAGGAGTCGCGCATGGTCTGGTCGAAGTCGATGACGCCGTCGAACGCGCCGCTGGTGCGGATCCAGTGGTTGACGTCCTGCCGGATCGCCTCGGCGGCGGGCGTGTAGTAACCGTTGCCCTGGTCGGGCATCAGGGTCGCGCCGATGACGTTGACGTGCGCGGCGTGCGCCTGGTCGATGAGCGTGCGGTAGCCGTTTACGAGATCCTGCGCGGTCAGCGGTCCGCCGTCGGGTCCGGCGTTGTTGCCGATGTCGTTGATTCCCTCGAAGAGGATCACGTCCTTGACGCCCGGCTGGCCGAGGGCGTCGTGCCCGAAGCGCTTGAGTGCGCTGACGCCCTGCCACAGGTTGGGCACGTCCGTGAGGACCCGGTTGCCGCCGATGCCGGAGTCAACGACGCTCAGCTTCTGCGGGCCCGACCCGGCGCCCAGTCGGCGGCCGAGGAAGTCGGGCCACCGGGTGTAGGTGCCGGTCGAGGAGTGGTAGCCGTCCGTGATGGAGTCGCCGAAGGCGACGACGGTGCCCCTCGCGGTCGGCGACAGCACGTCCAGCCCGGCCAGGTAGTACCAGGAGGTCGTGGTGCTGCCGAACGCGGCTGCGCTGTCGTCACCGGCGTGGTTGCCGGAGGCGATGTAGGTGGTGTCGAACGCGTCGGAGTGCCAGGTCGACATTCCCGTCGTGCCGGGCACGTAGAGGCTGACGAGCAGGTTCTCCCCGGCGCTGACCGAGATCGGGATGACGTCGCTGACCGCCTCCGCGCCGGCGGGGATCGTGACGTGGCGCGAGCCGCCGAAGGTGATGTTACGAGTGGTGCCGCGTGTCGCCTCGCCACCGCTCGCCTGGACGGCCACGTCCACGGCGCTGACATCGAGCGGGGCGGGGCTGTACCGGTTGGACAGGGTGATGCGTGCGCCCGAGCCTGCGACGCTGCTGTGCACCACCATCCGGATGGTCTGGTTGTCGAAGGACGGGCCGCCGGTCGTCATGCCGGGTGACCAGGCGCTGACCCGTGTGCCCTTGCCGTGCGCCGGGGACACGGCGGCGCTCGCCACGTTCGCGGTGCTCAACGGTACGACCGTCAGGGCCATGCCAGTCAGCACGCCGAGCACGGACAGCAGGGACCTGCGACGCGGTCGGCGGGCCGCCGCCGTGCTTTCCCTATTCGGGGACATCGTCGATCTCTCCACTCTTCTCGCTCTCCACTCTTCTCGTCGTACGCGGCAGGCTCGGCTCACCGAGCGGCTGCCGAACCGGCCTCAGCCGAGGTTGCGCAGCGTCACGGACTCACCGGGCGTGAGGCTGACCTTGCGCGAGGTGCCGCCCGCGAAGACGGTCGTGTCACGGCCGCCGACGCTCTTCAGCGTCACCTGCGTGACCTTTCCGTTCCTCCACTTGAGGTCGGCGACGAAGCCACCGCGGACGCCGACGCCGGAGATCGAGCCGGATGTCGCCCATGCGGCGGGCAGAGCGGGCAACAGTTCGACGTGACCCGGCCGCGAGTACACCAGCATCTCGACCATCGCGGAGGGGGTGCCGAAGTTCGCGTCGATCTGGAAGATGCCGCGGCCTCCCCCCATGTCCATGATGTCGAAGAGGTTCGACGCGCTGCCGTTGCTGCCGTTCACCGACGGCTTCAGGTTGTTGACGACGAGCTGGTAGGCCTTCTCCGCGTTCTTCAGCCGGGCCCAGCACAGGCTGCGCCAGGCGTTGGACCAGCCGTAGCTGTTCATCCCACGGGCGGTCAGGAGGGCCGTCGCGCCCGCGAGGATGTCCTTCGGCGTGGAGTCGTCCGGACGGATCCGGTCGCCGGGGAAGAGGCCGAAGAGCGGGGAGAGGTGACGGTGCGTGGTCTCGCCCAGGTTGTCGGGCGACATCCACTCCTCCAGCCAGCCGGTCGTGGGGCTGACCACGGGCAGGTACAGGCGCTCACGCAGGCCGTCGACGGTCGCGCTGTAAGAGATGTCCTGGCCCAGTACCCGGGTCGCGGTGTGGTAGTTGCCGAAGAGGTTCCAGACCAGTTCCTGCGCGTAGGTGATGCCCTTGGCGTCCTGCGGACCCTGCTCGGGGGACCAGTCGCTGTCGTCGACGAGGACCTCGCGCGAGGCTCCGGAGGCATCGGTGACGGTCGTGGTGATGAGGCGGGCCTCCCAGAACTCCACGGCACCCTTGAGGAGGGGGTAGATCTTTTCGAGGTAGTCGCGGTCCTGGGTGAACTCGTAGTGCTCGAACAGGCTCTGGCAGATCCAGGCGTTGGCGCCGGGGTGCCACCACCAGCCGCTGCCGCCGTAAGGGTTGGTGGAGAAGGCCACGGCCCAGCCGGCGACCTTTCCAGAAGAGTTGCGGTACCTGTTGGTCGAGGTGTTGAACAGCCGCTGCGTGACGTCCGTCCACGAGGACAGCTGCGCGAGGCAGTAGTCCGCGAAGGCGTCGAAGCAGTCGGACAGGCCCGCCCGGTCGGCCATCCAGTAGTTCATCTGGACGTTGATGTCGGTGTGGTAGTCGCCCATCCAGTCCGGATCGTTGCCGTCCAGCCACGGGCCCTGGAGACCCATCGGCAGGGTGCCCCGCGACCCGGAGATCATCAGATACCGGCCGAACTGCAGGTAAGCCGACTCGAGTTCCGGGTCGGCAACGTTGTCGCGGTAGCGCGCCTGCAGCCGTTGCCAGGTGTCCAGTCTACGCTGAGCGGTGGACGACGTACCGAGGTTGACGTCCAGTTGCTCGAACACCGGGCGGAAGTCGGCGACATGGGTGTGCAGCAGCGTGCTCGCGGAGTGGCCGGCGGCGGTCAGAGCCTTGGTCCGGGCGAGGCGCTCCGGGTCCACGGACGGGTCGCGGAACGCGGCGGCCGCGTCGGGCGCGTAGTTGGTGCCGCCGCTGACGACGACCGTGAGGTCCTTGCAGTTGCTGAACGAGATCGATGTGCCGTTGACGGCGACCTTGCCGGTGCTGCTGCGGGCCGTGACGGCGGCGCCGTACTTGAGCCCGTTGGCGAAGGAGGCGCCGAACGATGCGTAGGCCCCCGTGCGGTCGGCGGTGGTGGACTCGCCGTGCGTGCCGGTGAGGGAGACGGTACCGGTGTAGGTGCCGCCGCCCTGCTGGGAGAAGTACAGGACGATGACGTCATCGGGGCGGCTGGCGAAGATCTGCCGCTGGTAGGTGACGCCGGACAGGTCGTACGAAGCACTCACGAAGCCCTGGGCCAGGTCGAGGGTGCGACGGTAGTTGTCGACGGAGCCCAGGTCGTGCGCGGGGATGTCGACGGTGAGCTTGGCCAGCAGGGTCAGGGAGCCGAAGTCGTCCCGGCCGTAGGGGAACTGGCCGTCGCTCTGCAGGGTGTCGTTGAGACCGCCGGTCCACAGCGTGGCGTCGCTGATCGTCAGCAGCTCGCTGGAGGGGTCGTTGCCCGCGAGCGCTCCGAGGCGCCCGTTACCGACCGGCAGACCCTGCTGGATCATCGAGTCGGGGGAGCCGGGAGCCTGCCACCACAGCTGGTTCTTCGCGGCGGCGGCCGCGGACAGCAGGGGTGAGGAGGCGGGCCGGAGGGGAGCGGCCGAGGCGGTGAAGGCGGGCAGACCGCCGAGGGCGGCGGCCGTGCCGGCCATGGCGGCGAGGGCGAGAAAGCCTCGGCGGCTCGGGTGGTTGTCGCGCGCTTCGCTGTGCTGGGTGTCCACGTTGTGCACTCCATGTCGAGGGAACGGCGCATGCGGGAACGACGGATGCGGCCCGTCGGGCGTGGTGTGAGTCGAATGCGGCGGGTGCGGGCACGCCCGGACGCTGCGGGGCCGTGGGGGGAGAGTCCCCGGGTGCGGAGCCCGGTCGTGGCACGACCGGGCCCCGCGGGGAGATCAGGCGGACTTGGGTACGTCGATCCTGTCGATGTCAGGTGAGTAGTCCCAGCCGCTGTCGAACGTGATGGAGTTGGCGCCCGCCTTCAGCGCCAACTGGACACTGACGGTTTCGACCGTGCCCCAGTCGCCCGTGGAGGGGAACCTGAGGCTGGTGCCGTTGCCGCTGTTGGAGTAGACGGTCACCGAGCGGCTGTCGCCGCTGACGTAGGCGACGTTGACGGTGTAGATGCCGCTCTTCCGTACCGTGATGTCGTTGAACTGGAGCTTGCTTTCGAGGTAGAGGTTGCCGACCTTCTTGCCGCCGGAGCAGGAATCGCATGTGGCGACGGAGGCGTTGCCGGTCAGGGTGTTGTTCGGGGACTCGGCCTCGTAGCTGGTGGTCGCAAGCCGGGCGCCGCCGGGCTTGACGGTGAACAGCCGGGAGCCGTGCGTGGGCAGCGTCGCGGTGATCTTGTTCTTGTACGAGCCGAGGTCCTGGTGGCTCCACAGGTCACGTACGGAGGCCGCGCCGGTGAAACCGAAGGACGCCCAGTCGGCGGTGACGGAAGCCGGTGAGTTGCCGAGGTTGAACAGGGCGACGGTGTAGCTGCCGTCGGGGTTCTTGGCTCCCCACACCTGCTGGTCGCCCATCGGGGTGACGGGACGCGCGACGGGCGAGGTGTTCTGGTCGACCCCTATGACTTCCTGGTTGGTCAGTAGGGAGAGGCCGTAGCTGTCCAGCTTGGTGAGGTCGTCACCGGTGAACAGGGGCGACTTGTTGATGGCCCACAGGGTCATGTAGCTCTGCCGCTCGGCCTGGGTGAGGCCGTCCATCGCCCCGTTGCCGACGTCGATCGCGTCGAGGTCGTTCCAGCCGCCGGGCCCTGCCTTGGTGCTCCACGCAGGGGCGTCGTTCCATCGGTCGTTGACCGAGTTCTCCCAGGTGACCAGGGTGTCGCAGTAGCACTCGACGTCGGTGTCGATGCGCCAGCCGTTGGAGTACTTCTTCCAGTCGGCGGCGTGACCGATGTCGAGCGACCAGGAGAGCTCCAGGTGGATCGGTCGCCCCGTGTCGGCGATGGCCTTGTGCCAGGCGGCGACGTCCGCGACGTTGTCGTAGTTGTCACCCGACTTGAACGAGCCGGGGCCCACGCCGTCCAGTTTGAGGAAGTCGTACCCCCAGTCGGCGAACATCTGCGCCTGCGAGTCGACGTACTTCTGCGCGCAGGGGTTGTCGAAGTTCAGCTTGTACGCGCTGTCCCAACCGTTGGTGGTGCGCAGGTCCGGGTAGACCGCGTCCGCGGTGGTGCAGCCGGGCGCGTTCCAGATCGGCACCTTGCCGTCGCCGTAGGCCCCCTTCTCCAGGCCGACGGGCAGGTAGATGCCCGCCTTGAGGCCCTTGGAGTGGATGTGGTCGGCGACCGACTTCATGCCGTGCGGGAACCGGACCGGGTCGGGCGTCTGCCGGCCGTACTGGTCGAACTCGGACGTCCAGTTCTCGTCCATCCACCAACCGGCGTCGATGTTGACGTAGGTGTAGCCGGACTTCTTCAGCGTGCCGGCGAGGGCGTCCGCCTGCTTCAGGACGTTCGCCTCGGTGAGGTAGCTGTAGTTGCCGTTCGGGTTCAGGCCCGGGTAGTGGGAGGACTGCATGCTCCAGCTGGACCAGCCCATGTACGGCTTGGCTGCCGTGCCGGAGGTGGTGTCCGCCGTGGTCGCGGTCGAGGTGACGGCCGTGGTCGTGGACTTGGAGCCGACGGCCACGGCCTGGGTGGCGGCGGCCGGGACCGCTGTGGCGAGTCCGGCCGTGACGACCAGGGCTGCCATCGCTCTGGTGATACGGCGCGGGAAGCCGGGGAGAGCTCCGCGCAGGGCTCTGTAAGGGGATGACCGCATGGGTCGCCTCCTGGGGTGGGGTGAGCAGAATCGAGCGGTGGTACCCGGTGGGGGACGGGCGTTGTTCCGGGCAGAGGACGGGTGTGGTGCCGGACGGGACACCGGAGCGAAGCGGCGGGGTGGCCGGCCGCGGGAGCGCCGGGCCGGCGGCTCAGCCCCTGCCCAAGTCGATGGTGAGCCCGCTGATGGACGGTCGTCGGAGCATGTCGTACATCAGGGACGGGAACGTGCGGTGCGCAGGGAGCGCGGGGATCGCGGTCATGAGAGCACGCGGCATGGCTACTCCTCGTACGTGTCTGATCCCATGAAGGACTGGATGGCGGTGGCCGCGGCCCCGCGCGCCCACTCCTCGAACGGCAGGGGACGTGTCATCACGTCGCACTGCGCGGCGGTACCGAAGGCGGACGCGGCGAACGCGTCACGGATGCCCTCGGAGACAAGGTCGTAGGCGGCAAGACCCTCCCCAGAGATGATCACCAGCTCGGGACCGAGGATGTTCGCCAGGAAGCCGATGGCCTTGCCGATGGTTTCGCCGGCCCGTGCATAGACCTCTCTGACACCGGGGTCTCCGCTGTGGGCCAGCTTCAGTGCCTCGGCCATGTCGGTCACCTGCCCGCCCGTGGCGGCGCGGACCGCGTGGAGTATCGCGGGGTCCGCCGCGATCGCCTCCACACACCCCCGATTGCCGCAGTGGCAGAGCGGCCCGAGCGGGTCGAGGGACAGATGTCCGATCTCGCCCGCCACGCCGTGCGCGCCCGACACCACCCGCCCGTGCACCACCAGGCCGCAGCCGATGCCGGCACCCACGGTCACCAGGGCGAAGTTCGAGCGACCGACACCGGCCCCGAACCAGTGCTCGGCGACCGTGAGCGCCCGCACATCGTTGTCGACCGTGACCGGCAGCGCGGTCGCGGTCCCCACGATCTCGGCGAGCGGTACGTCCCGCCACTCCAGGAAGGGCGAGTAGCGGACCACACCGTCCTCACGGTCCACGTCCCCCGAGATCGCGATGCCGAGCCCCCGCACCCGCACACCGAATCCGTCGGCCTCCGTGAGCAACTCCTGCACCAGCGCGGTGATGACGGGGAGCACCTCCTCCGGCTCACGGCCCGTCAGCCGTACGTGCCGGGACTCCCGGATACGGCAGCACAGGTCGGCCAACACCGCGATGATTTCGTCGCCCGTGATCTTGATCCCGATGAACAGCGCCCTCCCTCCGTCCACCCACACCGGATTGGCCGGCCGCCCCACTGCGGGCCGCGCGGCTTCGTCCACGCCCTCGACCAGATAGCCGAGCTCCATCAGCGGACGGACCGCCTTGGTGACGGCGGCCGGAGAGAGCCTGGTACGCCGCGCCACCTCGGTCCGAGTGAGCGGACCGTGGGAGAGCAGCGTGGTGAACACCAGGGAAGCGGCCGGCGTCATCGTCGGAGCCGCCTCGGGGGAGGGGGCCGGGCACATGGCCGGAAACTTAGGGAGGTTCTTTTTTGCTGTCAATAAATAAAGCACACTCCTTTCCAAGAGTATGCGTTGACCAGGACAAACCTGTGAAACGTAGCGCGAGGACAGGCGTTGACACCTGATCAAAGGCAGGGTTGGCTGCGCACTGCTCCTGTGCTGCGCTCTCCCAACGTGAGGATCCATGTCTGCCATCTCCTTCGACCCCACCTCAGGCGTCTGGCTGCTCTCGACCGCGCGCACGTCGTACGCGCTGTGGATCGACCCCACGGGAGCGCCCTGTCACCTCGCCTGGGGACCTCGGCTGACCCTTGCCGCGGCCGGTCAGCTCGTACCTCTCCCGGCCGGGGAGGTCAGCAGCTTCGAGGGCCGCTCCCCGGCCGGCGAGGAGCTGCCGGTCGACGGCGGGGCCCGGTACGGAGCGCCGTCCCTGCGGGTGCGGTTCGCCGACGGCACCCGGGCCTTCGAGTGGGCCCACCTGAGCCACCGGATCAGCGAACCGGCACCGGGAACGACGGGGCTCGCCCTTGAGTTCCGTGACCGCCACTACCCGCTGACGGTCACGCTCCACTACCGGGTGCACGACGACACGGACGTCATCGAGCGCTGGACCGTGCTGCGCAACACCGGGCGGCAGCCGATGGCGCTGCTGCGCGCGGACTCGGCCGCCTGGACGCTTCCGCTGCGCGACGACTACCGGATCAGCCATGTCACGGGCCAGTGGTCGGCGGAGAGCCTGCTGCACCGGGAGCCGGTGCCGCACGGCGAGACCGTGCTCACCAGCCGGCGCGGCATCACCAGCCACCACGCGAACCCGTGGCTGATGCTGGACGCGGGCGGGGCCACCGAGGACCGGGGCGAGGTGTGGAGCGCGGCCCTGGCCTGGAGCGGAAGCTGGCACCTCATCGTGCAGCGCACGCCCGACGGACGTACGTCCTTCACGGGCGGAGCGGGGCAGGACGGAGCGGAACTGCCCCTCTGCCCCGGGGAGGAGTACACGACCCCGCGCTTCGCGGCCCTGTACACCGACGGCGGCTTCGGCGCGGCGAGCCGCGGCTGGCACGGATACGTCCGAGGCCATGTGCTCCCCTACCCCGACGAGACGCGCCCCGTGCTGTTCAACTCCTGGGAGGCCACCGGCTTCGACGTCGACGAGGCCGGTCAGCAGGAGCTCGCGGTCCGGGCAGCCGAGCTCGGGGTGGAACTCTACGTCGTCGACGACGGCTGGTTCGGTGGCCGCCGCGACGACACCGCCGGACTCGGTGACTGGACCCCGGCCGCCGAGCGGTTCCCGCGGGGGCTGGGCCCGCTCGCCGACGAGGTCCACCGGCTCGGCATGCGGTTCGGTCTGTGGGTGGAGCCCGAGATGGTCAACCCGGACAGCGACCTCTACCGGGCGCACCCCGACTGGGTGTTGCACTTCCCGCACCGCACCCGCACCGAACTGCGCAACCAACTGGTGCTCAACTTCGCGCGTGACGACGTCGCCGAGTGGGCGTACGGATGGCTGACCCGGTTGGTCGCGGACAACGGGATCGACTTCCTCAAGTGGGACATGAACCGCGCCTTCAGCGAGGCCGGCTGGCCCGCCCGCGAGGACGGCCAGGACGTGCTGTGGACGCGATACGTGCACAACGTCTACGCCGTCATGGACCGGTTGCGTGCTGACCACCCCGGGCTGCGCATCGAGGCGTGCAGCGGTGGCGGCGGCCGCGTCGACCTGGGCATCCTCTCCCGTACGGACCAAGCCTGGCCGTCCGACAACACCGACGCGGCGGACCGGGTCTCCATCCAGCACGGCTTCGGCCAGATCTATCCGGCCCGGGTGATGGCGGCCTGGGTGACGGACGTGCCCAACCAGCTCACCGGCCGCTCGGTGCCGCTTCGTTACCGCTTCCATGTCGCGATGGCGGGGGTCCTCGCGGTGGGCGGCGACCTCGCGCGCTGGACACCGGAGGAACTCGCCCAGGGCGCGGAACTGGTGGCGGAGTACAAGAGGGTCCGGCACATCGTGCAGCACGGCACCCAGCACCGACTGCGCGGTCCCGTGGACGACGGGCCGACCGCCGTGCAGTACACCACCGCCGACGGCCGGGAGGTCTTCTTGCTGGTGTGGCAGCGGGCACCCCGCCACGGCACGCCGCGCTCCGCCCTCAGGCTCGCCGGCCTGGACCCCGCCGCGCGCTACCGGGACGCCGCAAGCGGCGCCGTGCACCATGCGTCCGTACTCACCGGATACGGGATCACGCCCGAGCTGCCGGCCGGTGACTGGTCCAGCACGTCCCTGCACCTGATCAGGGTCGACGACGTGGCGGCCGACGGCACCGACCCTCTGTGAGACACCAGTTTCCTATATGATTCCGGCCCTGATCTGAACCGGTAGCGACCGGCCGGCGGATCAGCGTGACCGGATTCCGGTGTCGCATAGCATATGTGAGTGACCGTCAAACTGTGCCCTGACCTGCAATATCCGAGCGATCGTCATCGAAGGTGCGGTTCAGGGGGTTGACGCGGGGCGGTGCCTGACTGAACATCGCCCTACCGATTTCCTATTTGATTCTGGGGAGTGGTGGAGATGCGTCCCCCGACCCGTTCCGTTCTGTCAGGAGTCGTCGCAGCCGCTGTGCTCATGGCGGGCTCGGCGGCCTGCACCATCAAGTCCTCCGGCGCGCCGTCCGGCGTCCGGGCCCAGGCCCCCGCGTCCGGCAAGTCCGGTACGGGAACGGCTGAGTTGGCCGACGGATCGGGCACCAAGGTGGCCCTTGTGCCCGGCGGCGCCCACCCGTACTTCCAGCCGTGGAAGACGGCGGGGGCCGCAGCGAAGAAGAAGTACGGCCTCGGGGACGTGACCTTCGACGAGACCTCCGAATGGGACCAGCAGAAGCAGGACAACCTGCTCTCCACGCTGGCGGCCCGCGGTTACAACGCGTTCGGGATCTTCGGGGTCTCGCCCACCGACATCAACACCACCTTCACGGACCTCAAGTCACAGGGCTTCGCCGTGGCCTCGCTCGCCTCCTGCCCGGCCGGCGGCACCGACAAGGCCGACTTCTGCCTGTCCACGGACGTGGAGGTCGCCGCCTACAAGGCGGCCAAGGCCGCGATCGACGCCATGGGCGGCAAGGGCACGCTCGTCCACCTCACCGGCAACAACGTGGACGCCAACACGCAGCTGCGCATCAAGGGCGTGTCCAGGGCGGTGAAGGAGACCGGCGGCAAGGTGAGGCTGCTGCAGACCGTCACCGACGTCGACAAGGACCTGCAGACCGCGCAGAAAGCGGTCTCCGACCTGCTCGCGGCGAAGGGCAACCAGATCCAGGGCATCGTCACCACCGCCTACAACCCCGCCGTCGCAGCCGCCGACGCCGTCAAGAGCTCCGGATCCAAGGCCAAGGTCGTCGCCATCGACGACGACGCCAAGATCCTCAGCGCGATCAGGGACGGCTCTGTCGCCGCCACCGTGGTGCAGAACCCCGTGGGGCAGGCCGAGGTGGGGACCTGGGCGCTGGCGCTGCTGCAGACGCGGCAGTGCACCATGCGCCACCCGGGCCAGATCATCGACTCCGGCTCGTTCGTGGTCACCCAGGCGAACGTGGGCACCTACGACTCGGCCAGGAAGGCGAAGACCGAGCAGCTCAAGAAGCAGTTCGCAGACACCTTCCTCGTCTGCGCGTGACCGCCGACGGCACTACGGAAAGCGGGCCTCGCACGATGACCATCATCACGACCGCCACGGCACTGCTCGCCGACATCGCGGTGGAGAAGGACCGCACGGACGCCGTGCAGACCTTCGTCAAGCAGGAGACGATCCTTGTCGGGATCACCACCGCGGACGGCCTGAGGGGAACCGGCTACGCCTACACGATCGGCACCGGCGGATCGTCCGTCCTGGCCCTGCTCCGGGAGCACCTGCTGCCTCTCCTCGCCGGAGCGGACGCCCGCAACGTCGAAGCCCTGTGGCAGCGGCTGTTCGCCACGACGCGGGCCACCACCACCGGAGCCATCACCTCCCTCGCCCTCGCCGCCGTGGACACCGCGCTGTGGGACCTGCGGTGCAGGCGCGCCGGCGAACCGCTGTGGCGGCTGGCCGGCGGCCACCGCCAGGAAGTCCCGCTCTACGACACCGAAGGCGGCTGGCTCCACCTGAGCACCGACGAACTGATCCGATCCGCACTGGAGGCCCGGAAGGCAGGGTGGGCGGGCGTCAAGGTCAAGGTGGGCAAGCCCCACGTGGCCGAGGACGTCGAGCGATTGCGCGCCGTCCGCGAGGCCGTCGGTCCGTCGATGCACATCATGACCGACGCCAACCAGTCGCAGACCCTCTCCTCGGCACTCCGCCTCGCGGCCGCACTCGAACCCCACGGACCGTACTGGCTCGAAGAGCCCCTCCCGGCCGACGACGTCAGCGGACACGCCCGCCTGGCGGCCGCGACCAGGATTCCCGTCGCCGTCGGCGAATCCCTGTACTCCGCCATGCAGTTCCGCGGATACCTGGAGTCGGGCGCCGCCTCCGTCATCCAGGTCGACGCCGCACGGATCGGCGGCATCACACCGTGGCTCAAGGTCGCGCACACGGCGGAGAGCCACAACGCCATGGTCTGCCCGCACTTCCTGATGGAACTGCATGTCAGCCTGGCCGCCGCGGTGCCCAACGGCATGTTCGTCGAGTACATCCCGCAGCTGAGAGCCGTGACCCGCACCGAACTGACGGTCCGCGACGGATGCGCCGTGGCACCGGACGTGCCGGGCATCGGGATCGACTGGGACATGGACGCCGTCGACAACAGGAGGGTGGCATGAAGGCACCCGCCGTGACACCGGAGAACGACAGCCGGGCCGACGGGGCGGAGACCGAACCGCGGCCCGCGCAGCGGCTGCCGTTCTGGGTGAACCAGCGGCTCGGTCTGCTGGTGCTCACCGTCGCGCTCGCCGCACTGTTCGGCGTCCTACAGCCCGCGTTGCTCGACCAGCGGCTCGTACTGTTCCCCCTGCTGAGGGACATCTCCACGCTGACCGTGGTGGCGCTCGCCCAGATGGTGGTCCTCTCCGTGGGACACATGAACCTCGCCGTCGGCCGGATGGCGGCCTTCGGCGCCCTCTTCGCGGGCCTCGGTTACGACCGCCTCGGTCTGCCGCTTCAACTCGGGCTACTCGTCTGTCTGTTCGTCGGCGCCGTCATCGGCGCCCTGACCGGCTGGATCATCGCCCGTACCGGCGTGAGCTCCTTCGTCGTCACCCTGGCCATGGACTTCGCCCTGCTGGGACTGGTCTCCCTGCTCTACTCGGCGCTGACCGAGAACGCGGCCTTCACCACACAGCCGGACGGGCTCATGGACCTGCGCTCCACCTCGCTCGCCGACATCTGCGTCGGCCGCGTCTGCGGGTCCCCGGCCGTCCCGCAGCTGGCCCAGTTCACGGTCCTGGCCCTAGGCGGCCTGGGCTTCCTCTACTCCCGCACCCGTATGGGCCGAGAACTGCTGCTGACCGGCGCCAACCCGGCGGCCGCGGAGCTGTCGGGCATCCCCACCGGCCGCCGCGTGATCCTCGCGCACACCCTCTCCGGACTGCTCGCCGCGCTCGCCGGCTTCATGGCCGCCGTCAGCACCGGCACCTTCCGCGCCTCCATCGGCGAGGACTTCATGCTGCCCTCCTTCCTCGGCGCCGTCCTCGGCGGCACCCTCCTCACCGGCGGCGTCGTCTCCGTACTCGGCGTCCTGCTGGGCACATCGCTGGTCGGCGTGATCCGCAAGGGCCTGGATCTGCTCGGCGTCGGCCTGGAGAGCCTGAACATCTACCTCGGCTGCGTCCTTCTGCTGGCCCTGTCGGCCGACCGGGTACGCACCGTCGTGTCCTATCGCAAGGTGGTGCGCTCCACGTGATCACCAGCAACGACCGCGCAGCCCGCACCGGCGCGGCCCTGCGCCGCTTCTCCCGCTCCACGACCATGACACTGCTGTGCGTGACCCTGGCCGGATACCTCGCCCTGGGAGTGGCCTCGTCGGGCGAGTTCTTCCAGGGCCCGTCGGTACGGACCTTCCTGCAGTACCTGGCCACGCCCATCCTCATCGGACTGGCCCAGATGACCGCTCTGTGCGTCGGACAGCTCAACCTCGCGGTCGGTGCCCTGGGCGGCTTCACGGCCTGTCTGACGGGTGTCCTGATGGCTGACGACGGGGTCCCGGCACCGATCGCCGTAGCGGCGGGCGCCCTCGCGGCGACGCTGGTCGGTCTGGTGACCGGTGTGTTCATCGTGGCGACACGGATCAACGGATTCATCGTCACGCTCGGAACGATGACCATCCTGCTGGGAGCCCAGTACCGGCTGGCCGGCACGCGAACCATCGACGGCTACTCACCGACCCTCAAGCACCTGGGCCGGGCCGCCCCGCTGAACCTCCCGCTGGTGTTTCTCACGGCGCTCGCCGCGGCGGCCCTGATGGCCGCGTTCCTGTACCGCGCGACCGCCGGTCGCCGGCTCCTCGCGGCAGGCGGCAACCCGCTGGCGGCAAGACTGTCGGGCATCTCCACCGACCGGCAGATCGTACTCGCCCACACGCTGTCCGGCCTCCTGGTCGGCGTCGCCGCCATGACCGCGACGGCGTCGCTGCCCGGCGTCAACCGCAGCGTCGGCGGAGACTGGCTGCTGCCGAGCTTCGCCGCTCCCATCATCGGAGGTGTCGCGCTGAGCGGAGGATCCGTCGCGGTGTTCGGCACGGTGCTGGCGGCGTTCGTCATGCGGCTCATCGACGCCGCGCGCGCCCAGTTCTCGCTCGACCCCAGCTGGGTGAACTTCCTCATCGGCCTGGTCGTGCTCGGCACGGTGGTCGGCGGCCGCATCCACCAGACCCACGTCGAGAAGAAGGGCAAGGGGCGCGAGGGACGAGGGAGCACCCCGCCGGCGCCGATCGGCCCGGGCCCGACGCCCGACGCCGCCCTGCCGAACACGGGAGGTGCCCGATGAGCGACATCCTTCCGGACACGAAAGGTGCGCGATGAGCGACGTTCTTCTCGAAGGCCGGGAGATGGTCAAGGTCTTCCCCGGAGTACGGGCCCTGGACGGCGTCGGCCTGCGCCTGACGGCCGGCTCCGTGCACGCGCTGCTGGGTGAGAACGGTGCGGGGAAGTCCACCTTGATCAAGGTGCTGACCGGCGTCCACACCCCCGACGGCGGCCGGCTCACCCGGCGCGGCCAGGAGGTCCAGCTGCGCTCGCCGCTGGAGGCCACCCGGACCGGCATCGGCGTCGTCCACCAGGAACGCAACCTCATACCCGACTTCTCGGTGGCGGAGAACATCACACTGCAGAGCCCTCCCTCGCGCCGCGGGCTCGTCGCCCGGGAGGCCATGAACGCACCCGCCCTGCGCTGCCTGGCGGAACTGGGTCTGGACCTTGATCCGCTGCGTCCGGTCCGTGAACTGTCAGTGGCCCAGCAGCAGTTGGTGGAGATCGCGAAGGCACTCCACACCGAGAGCGAGGTGCTGTTGCTCGACGAGCCGACCGCCTCGCTGTCCCCGCAGGAGGCCGAGCGCCTCTTCGACGTCGTCCGGCGGCTGACGGCCCGTGACACGTGCGTCGTCTTCGTGAGCCACAAGCTGGAAGAGGTCTTCGCCGTCTGCGACACCGTCACCGTGCTGCGCGACGGCAGGTCCGTGCTGGAGTCCTCACCGCTCGCCGACCACACGCACGACGACATCGTGAACCTGATGGTGGGCCGCGCCCATACGGCGACCGAGATGCGGCCGCGCACCCCGGCCCGTACGGCCGCCCCGGTGCTCGCACTCGATCGGATCTCCACTGCCGACGGTCACCAGGACATCTCCCTGGAGGTGCGGCCCGGTGAGATCGTCGGTCTCTACGGACTCGTCGGCGCCGGACGCAGTGAACTGGTCAAGGCCGTTCTGGGCCTCGATCGGGTCACCGGCGGCGAGATCAGGGTGAACGGCAAGCCGGCCCGGATCGCCTCGCCGCGCCAGGCGCTGCACGAGTTCGGCATCGGCTACCTGACCGAGAACCGCAAGGAAGAGGGCGTCTTCCTCGAACAGCCGGTCCATCGGAACATCACGGTCACCGTGTGGAAGAGGCTGGCGAGGGCCCTCGGGTTCATCTCCGCCGCCGAGGAACGGAACGTTGCGCAGGACCTGGTCGAACGCCTCGACATCCGTGTCTCGGACCTCGATCAGAACGCGGGTGAACTGTCCGGGGGCAACCAGCAGAAAGTGAGTCTCGCGAAGTGGCTCGCGGCCGACACCCGGCTGCTGGTCGTCGACGAGCCGACCGTGGGTGTCGACGTACGTACCAAACACAGCTTTCACGAACTGCTCTGGGAGCTCGCCCGCGGAGGTCTGCCGATCCTGCTGATCAGCAGCGACCTCACCGAGATGATCACGCTGGCGGACCGTGTGCTGGTCATGGCCGACCGCCGCATCCGCGGCGAGGTCGACAACGACCGTGACTACGACCGGATGAGCGGCCGGATCATCCGCATCATCCACGACCGTGCGCTGTCGGCAGTGACCGCGGCGGAGAACCCGCAGAGCCGGCAGAGCCCGCAGAGCCCGGAGGACGCTGGGAACGAGGGGGAAGCGGAGGACGCGGAATGAGGCGTGTGGCGCAGGTGATCAGGGTCCGCCCGGAGCAGTTGGAGACATACCGAGACCTGCACCGCGACGTGCCCCAGCCGGTGCTGGACACACTGCGGGACTGCCACATCGGGAACTACTCGATCCACCTGCTCGGCGACCTGCTGTTGGGCTACTTCGAGTACCACGGTGACGATCTGGCCGCGGACATGGCCCGCATGGCCACCGACGAGGCGACACAGGCGTGGTGGCGGCTCACCGCACCCTGCCAGCAGCCGGTGGAGCAGGCGGCACCGGGGGAGTGGTGGGCGTCGATGGAGCAGGTCTTCCTCATGCCCTGATGTCCCCATCGTCGAGGACGGATCGGAGAAGGGATGGCGACGGAGATGGAGATGGAGAAGCGAGCCGCATGAGTGAGACGCCGCTCGTCGATGCCCACCACCATGTGTGGGACCTGGCCGTACGGGACCAGGAATGGATCACCGGCCCCGAACTCGCGCCGCTGCGCAGGACCTTCTCGCTGTCCGATTTCCGTCCGCTGACCAACCGGGCCGGGGTCGCCGCGACCGTGATGGTACAGACCGTGACGGTCCCGGAGGAGACCCCCGAGATGCTGGCGCAGGCGGCGTCCGACCCGCTGGTCGCCGGTGTGGTCGGATGGACCGGTCTGACAGCCCCCGATGTGACGGACACACTGGCCAGGCTGCGTGAACTGCCGGGTGGCGGACGGCTGGTGGGCATTCGGCACCAGGTGCAGTCGGAATCCGACCCGCGGTGGCTGGTACGGGAGGATGTCCTGCGGGCTCTGTCCGCGGTGGCCGACGCCGGCCTGACCTACGACCTTGTGGTCCGCCCGCACCAACTGCCCGCGGCCACCGCCGCGGCTCGCCGTCTTCCGGGTCTCAGTTTCGTCCTGGATCACATCGGCAAACCCGCCATCGCGTCGGGCGCGCTCGAACGGTGGGCTACGGAACTGCGGGCCCTGGCGGCCGAACCCAACATCTTCTGCAAGCTGTCCGGCCTTGTCACGGAGGCCGACTGGCACGGATGGACGGTCGACGACCTGCGTCCTTTCGCCGAGACGGTTCTCGACGCCTTCGGACCGGACCGGGTCATGTACGGCTCCGACTGGCCCGTGCGCACGGTGGCCGCCGACTACGGGGAGGTGCTCGATGCGGCCCGTGCCCTGACGGTCGGGATCAGCGTGGACGAACGGGCCCGCGTTTTCGGCGGCACGGCCGTGAACGCCTACCGGCTGCGCGTGCCCTGAGGCCGCGGACGCCTGCGGCAGGTTTCACCGCGACGGAGAGGCCACGGGGCAGGGCTCTCACGTCGGTAAACTGCTCTCGTCCCGACGCCCCCGGAGCAACAGGAGCAGGAGAACGGATGCCACCGCATGACAGTTCCTCTGCCGGGGCCCCGGAGTCCGAGGGAAGAAGCCAAACCGCCGGCCCTGGTCGCCAGGTCCTTTCGGACAGCGTCTACGAGCAGATCAAGGCCATGGTCATGGACCATGAGATCGCCCCTGGCGCACGCGTGGGGATCGAGGCGCTGTCGCGCGCTCTGGGTGTCTCGCCCACGCCCGTCCGCGAGGCACTGGCCCGGCTCGAGTCCGACGGACTTGTGGTGAAAAGGTCGCTCTCCGGGTACCGGGCGACCGAGTTGCTGACCCGCCAGGGCCTTGAGGAGCTCTTTGAGATGCGCCTCCTCCTGGAACCGCGAGCAGCAGCGCTCGCCGCCATCAATGCCACTGAGGAGCAGCTCGACTCCCTCGAGCGGCTCGTGGAGGAGATGCAGACGCATCCGGGGCCGACAGGGCGATACGCGGACTACCGCGACTTCGCCGCTCTCGACCAGCGCTTTCACGACGCGATCGCAGTGGCCTCGCAACGTCCGCTGCTCGCCGATGCGGTGGAGCGGCTCCACTCGCATCTGCATGTCTTTCGCCTCAGAAGCGTCGGGAGCGCCGACGACCCCACACTGGCGGAGCACGAACGTGTCGTACGCGCGATACTCCGCCGCAAGCCCGACCGCGCCGCCGAAGCCATGGCGGAGCACCTCACACGCAGCCTCCAGCGGCAGTTCAGCGAGGAGTGACGCCGCGCCTGCGGCGGCTGTCTGGTCATCCCCCCTCGCGAGCCGAATCCGGGAGGTGACCGAGATGTTTGAGGACGCGCTCGCGCAGGAGGAGGTACTCCTCCCGGCGCCGGGGCAGAGGTCCCGGCGGACGTTTGACGACACGGGCTGCGGTGACAGTCTGGCCATCCTGGAACCGCTCACGCGTGAGGTCCAGCTCCAGACCGCTGGGCAGCCGATTCCACCAGTGAAATCCGTGCTGCATTCCGCCGCAGTGGACCTCTCCGACCATGAGGTCGCCACCGAAGATGTCGTTCACGATCAGAGCCGTGATGTCACAGTGACCCCACGCCGGATTGCCGGGCTGCCAGCCGGCACGAGCGAGGTCGTCCGGAGAACAGGTGTCGGCGGCCCAACTCACGCGCAGAGCTCTGTCGATGTCCAGCAGGTTCCAAGGGGTCATGCCGCCAGCATCGCAGCCGCCACTGACATCGGCTCCGGCCTCGGCGGTTCAGACGAGGGGCAGCCGCATGATCGTCAGGTCGAGCCAGCGGCCGAACTTGGTTCCGACCTCCCGCACTGTTCCGACGTGGTGGAAACCGAACCGTTGGTGCAGCCGGATGGACGCAGCGTTCTCGGCCTCGATGTCGGCGATCATGACGTGATGTCCGGCCTCGCGCGCCGAGGCGATGAGGGCGTCGAGCAGCGCGGAGCCGACACCCAGCCCATGCCGGCCTTCACGGACGTAGACCGAGTCCTCGACCGTGTGGCGGTATTCGTCCAGTTCCCGCCACGGGCCGTAGACCGCGAACCCGGCCACCTCGCCCTCCGCCTCGGCCACGAACGCCGATTCGCGCTCCAAGTGGGCTGTCAGCCAGGCGACTCCCGCGGCGGGGGACCGCGGGGTCTGCATCCGCAGGGCCGTCGACTGCTCGATCGCATCGTTGCGGATCGCGCGGACCGCCTCCGCGTCGCCCAGCTGCGCGCGGCGCACCGTCACGGTCACCGAGTTTCTTTCGTATATTGGATTTATGTCCAACATAGTAGATCCTCTGGTCGGGCAGATCGCCGCCCGAGTCCGCACCGAGCGAGAACGCCGTCGATGGACCCTGGCTCAGCTCGCGGACGCGTCCGGGGTGTCCCAGGCCATGATCAGCAGGATCGAGCGGGGCGAGAGCAGCCCCACCGCTGTCGTCCTCGGCAAGCTGTCGGCCGCATTCCAGCTCAGCATCGCCTCCTTGCTCGCCCTTGCCGAGGGGACGCAGGACGCGACAGAGGCGGTGGCCGGCGTGCGCCGCCCGGCCGACACGCCCGAATGGCAGGACCCCGGCACCGGCTACCGGCGCCGCCAGATCACCGGCCCACGCTTCCCCGCGGAGGTCGCCGAGATCCGGCTACCCGCCGGCGCCCAAGTGCCGTATCCGGGCGCCGCGTTCGCCTTCGTACGACAGATCGTCTGGGTCCTCGACGGCCATCTGACCTTCCACGAGGGCGACACGGTCCACGAACTCGACGCGGGCGACACCATCGAACTGGGCGAACCCACGGAGCGCGTCTTCGCCAACACCACCAACGCGGAATGCCGCTACGCCGTCATCCTCACCCGTGGCGCGCAGCCATGACGCGTCCCCTTCCCCGAGGCGGCGCGCTCCTGCTGGCCTGCATAGCCGGGACGGCGATCGCGAACAACTATGCCGTCCAGCCCGCGCTCGCCACGGTCGCAGCCGACATCGGAGTCCCTGACTCCGTGACCGGCCTCGTACCCACCGCCGCGCTCGCCGGCTGCATGACGGGCTTCGCCCTCCTGCTCCCTGTCACCGACCGCCTCGCCCCCAACCGGCTGGTCGCGGCGCAGCTCACCGCCCTGGCCGCCGCCCTCACCCTCGCCGCGGCCGCGACCGGCGCGAGTGTGCTCCTGGCCGCCTATCTGCTCATCGGCGCGACCGCCAGCGTCGCGGCCCAAGCCAGCGGCATCGCGGGCCGCCATGCCTCGCCCGGCTGCCGCGCGACCGCCGTCGCCACCGTGGCCGCCGGGATGTCGGCAGGCATCCTGCTCAGCCGCCTGGCGGGCGGAACCCTCACCGACATCATCGGCTGGCGACGGATGCTCCTCGTCTTCGCCGCCCTCGCTCTGCTCGCTGCGATCGCCGCCGCAACGCTTCTGCCCAATCAGCGCCCACACTCCGACCACAGCTACCGCGCCGCCCTCACTTCGCTTCCCCCACTGCTGCGCGAGTTTCCGCAACTGCGACGCGCGGTAGTCGTCGGCGGGCTCTGGTACTTCGCCTTCAACCTCATATGGGTGGCCCTCACGCTCGCCCTGGCCGAACCGCCCCACTCCCTCGATCCCACGACCATCGGCCTGTACAGCCTGGCGGGACTCCTCGGTCTCGCAGTCCTCCCGCTCCCGCTCACTGGACGCCCCACCGACCGGCACACCCCGACCACTGTGATCATCACCTGCATGCTGGCCGCCGCAGCCGGAACCGCCCTGCTCGCCACCGGTCTGAACACGCCGCCGACCATCACCCTCGGCCTCGCCCTCTTCGACGCGGGCTGCTTCGCCGCGCAAGCCGCCAACATGAGCCGCATCATCGCCCTCGACCCGCGACGCTCCGGCAGCCTGACCAGCGTCTACCTTGTGCTGTACTTCGCCATCGGAGCCATCGGCACCGCCCTTGCCGCGCCCGTGCTGAACACCCTCGGCCGGCAGGGCACCACCCTCACCGCCCTCGCCACACTGCTCCTGGCCGCCGTCCTCGGACGCTCCGGCACCCGGCGCAGCCGAGGAAAGTCGACTGACGGTAAAGGCGGTCGTCTCGTTCCGCACTCGCAGACATGAGAGCAGCGGGGGACCGGCAGGGGCGCTCAGGGCCTCCGGCCCGGTCCTATGGCCACGGTGGCAGCCAGTAGCGACAGGGCGGCGAGTCCACTCACGTCATTTCCTCGTGTAGGTGACGATGCTGACACCGGAGTCGAAGTCGCGGCGTGCGGTGGGTCGAAAGCCGGTGGGTGCGAACGGGCCGTCGAACAGCGGGATGCCACTGCCGATGACGACCGGATTGCGTTTGATGATCAGTTCGTCGATCTCGGCGAGCAGCGTGGCGGCCAGCTTGCCGCCCCCGGCCAGCCAAATGTCCATGCCTCCCTGCCTTTTCAGATCGCGCACCAGCGCGGCTGGGTCGTCGGCGACGATCTCGACCTCCGGGTCGGCGGGGGCCAGGGTGCGGGAGACGACGTACTGCTTCAGGTGGGTGTAGGGACTGGTGATGCCTGCTTTCAGGGCCGGCTCATACGTGCCGCGGCCCATGATCACGGTGTCGAAGTGCCGGTGAGGGGTGGCGCTCAGGCCGAACGGTCCGCGGACGTGCACCGGCATCGTCTCGGGATACTCGGCGAGAATGGCCTCCTGGACCTCGCCCTCGAAAGGGAGGAAGTCGTAACTGCCGTCCGGACCGGCGATGTAGCCGTCGAGGGTGGCAGCGACGTAGTAGGTGAGCTTGCGCATCTGGTCCCTCGTCCCTGTGAAGACGCGGCGGGTCGGGTCTGTGCGACCTCGCTGCTGTACTGTGCTTGTAGTGGTTTGAACGTAGTACTGCACATGCAGTGGTGTCAACGAGAATCGTCCATGGAGCTGTCGATGCGTCAGAACCCGGCCCGCCGCACCGCCTTGCTCGACGCCGCCATCGAAGTCCTCGCCCGCGAGGGCTCCCGGGGTCTGACGCTGCGCGCCGTCGACAAGGAAGCCGCCGTACCCACCGGGACGGCGTCCAACTACTTCGCCAACCGCGCCGATCTGCTGGCCCAGGTCATGGGACGCACTCGTGAGCGCCTGACCCCCGATCCGTCCGAGTTGGCCGACACCCTGAGCGCCGAGCCGTCACACGAGCCGGTCAGAACCCTGATGCTCCAGCTCGTCGAGCGCATGCGCCGCGAACGCAGCAGCCATCTGGCCATGCTGGAACTGCGTCTGGAAGCCACCCGGCGGCCCGAACTCCACTCGGAGCTGGCGGATTTCTTCACCGCCGAGCTCGAAGCCAACATTGGATTCCACCTGGATCACGGCCTGCCCGGCGACCGTACCGGGGTGGTCCTGCTGTACCTGGCCATGCTGGGGTTGATCGTCGATGACCTGACCGTCCCGGAACTCCTCACGGAACACCAGCTCGACGCCCTGATCGACGCCATGGTGACGCGCCTCCTCCCGGGATGAGCTGCCGACCCAACATGGCCTTCGTGCTCCGCCTGCTCCCACCCCCCGGCACCCAGCGGCGTCAGCGCGACGGCAGAGCCGAGCAGTCGGCCCAACCATCCGATTCGCGCCGAGAGATGGCTCTGACGTCTACGTGCAGCGACGGTGCAGGACAGGGCGGCAAGGATGAGGCCGAGGAAGAGACCGACGCTGGTGTAACCCATGCCGGACAGTGTGTTTCAGGACTCGGAAAGGCACGGGGGAGGGTGGAGTTGACGTCAGGTCTCGCATCCGAGGGGGCGTCGACCGCACCACGATGGTGACCCTCGTCGACGCTTTGGAGGACAAGGAACTCGTCGAGTGGCGCCGCAGCCCCCAGGACCGACGCAAGAACATCGTGCAGCTGACGCCGGCCGGAGGGGAACGCCTGCACGACGCCGAATTCCCTCGCCAGGAGATGGAGCGCCGCTTCCTCGCTCCGCTCTCCAAGACAGACGCCACACGCTTGGTTCGCGCCCTGCGGTCCCTCGTCGGCGCCCCGACGAACGCCGACCAGGCGTCTGACTCGGCATGAAGCGCGCTGACGGTGGTGGCCCCATCTATAGACCCTCGTAATCAGCGAGACAGTTCTTCTCCCACGGCGTCAGGGCCTTGGCTGTGGGCGCGACAACGGTACTGTCCGGCGGTGGGTCCGTGGCGTCCGGCCGGTCCTTCGGACGGGTCCTGCTCACCGAGGGCGATGGGGTCCCCGTGTCGACGTTCCGTTCCGACGGAGGCGGCATGTGCGCCACGTGGTACTCATGCGCCCATGCGTCGGTGGAGGAACGAGTCATCCCCCTTGCGCGTCTGACCGGGCAGGAGTGTCGGCGCTACGGACCGGGGTTCTTGCGGACGGACTGGAAGACCCGTTTGACCAGCGTGCGGTGCTGCAGAAGGTGTCCCAGGTGAAAGGAGCGGCGATGCGCCGTATCCCGACGTGTGTGCTGAGCGACGCGGGCCCGCCCGAGGCGACCGCCGGGCACGCGGTGGACCGTTGTGTCGAGATCGGCTCGGTGACGAAGGCGCTCACGGCGACTGTGCTGTCGGCCATGGCGGACGACGGCACGGTCGGGCTCGAGGATCCGGTGGAGCGGTGGCTTCCGGCGCCGCCCGGAACCGGGATCACCCTCTTGAATCTCGCGCAGCACACCTCGGGGCTTCCCCGGCTGCCGCCGCGTGTGGGGCGGCGCGATCCTTACGCGGCGTTCGACCAGGCGGAGCTGCTGCGGCTGGTGCGTAGCCTGGACACCGTCGTCCAACCCCGCCAGGGGGAGGAGGAGTACTCCAATTTCGGATACGCCGTCCTCGGCGCGGCCCTGGCCGTGGCGGGCGGGGCCGCCTACGAGGAACTGCTGCGCACCTATGTCCTGGATCCGCTGGGTGTGACCGAGGTGACCGTGCATCCGCCCCTGGAGCAGCGGCTGTTGGCTCCTGGGCTGCTGGGTTTCCGGCGCAGGCCCTGGACGATGGACGGGGCGATCCTGCCGGCGGGCGGGTTGTGGGCGACACCGCGAGCCGTCGCCGACCTCATCGTAGGGCTGCTGGTGGAACGGCGGTTGGGCGAGCCGGCCCCCGGCTGGCAGACCACGGGACCGTTGTGGTGGCACAACGGCGCCACGCGGGACGCCTCGGTGTTCGCAGGGGCGATGGAGGACGGACGGTGGGTGGTGGTCCACCGCTTGGGCGGCGCGCCCGAGGAGACGGACCGGGCAGGGATCCAGGCGCTGGAGCGCTCGGCTGCGTGACGGCGTGTGTGCTTCACCCCGTCCTACGCGTCCTGGGCCAACCCGATCAAGGCGTACTTCGGACCGCTGCGGCAGTTCACCGTCGCCAACTCAAACCACCGCAATCACACCGCGCAGACCCGGGCCCTGCACGCCTACCTGCGCCGGCGCAACGCCAACGCCCGCCACCCCGACGTCCTGGCCGCCCAACGCCGCGAACACGCTCGCATCCGCTGCGAGAAGGGCATCCGATGGGGCGGACGCCCACTCACTGTCACGGCCTGAGCCCTCAAGCAGGATGCGAGCCTGAGGCTGCCGCGCTTACGGAAGACGCACTGACCGCCTCGCGGTCATCAGCAGGCTCAATCGCCTTCAGCACAGGCGGCGAGACGGCCGCGGCAGCCAACGGGCCATCGCTCATCCACCTCGGCTGCGACCGATCGGCATGTCATACAGGCCGTCGCCCTCAGCGGGGACCAGGAGTACCCGTACCCGGTCAGCCCTTGCTGCTCGATATGCACACCACACAACGTCAGCGTGGTCCCAACGGCGTGCTCGACCTCGGGGATACCGGACTCATCCACCGCGGCACACCACCGGTCTGCAGTGGGTTGATACGGCGGACGCGGCACCCCGCCGGACTCCATGACGATGGCGGTCGCGAGGCAATGTCCGCAGGTCACCCGCGGTGCGCGGGTGGGGCAGTGCGGTGCGGCGAGGTACCGAAACCGTCGGCGGACGCGGGCCGGGGCGAGCCGGGCGGGCTCGGCCGGCTTCTCCCAGGGGCGGCGGAGGTCGGCGGCGGCTTCACCGGTCATGCCGGTTGCGGAGGACCACAGCCACACGGGCAGCGGGTCCTGGCCGCCGGGGAGGTGGTCGACCGCCAGGCGGACCAACATGCCCTCGATGAAGGGTGGTTCGCCCTCGTGGCAGATCCACGCGCTACGGGTGGTCGGCCGGGGGCGGATGCGGTCCCAGGCCATGGCCTGATCGGTGCAGCGGGAGCCTCTTCGTGCTCTATACAGGCGTCCCGTGGCTGCACCTGCCGCAGGAGCTCGGCTTCGGCTCGGGCATGACACGATGTGCTGAAGGCGGCTGCGGGACTGGAACCAGGCCGGCGTGTGGCAGCGTCTCCATGAACTGCTGCTCGCCGAGCTGCGGACGGCCGGCATGCTCGACTTCTCCCGAGCGCCGTCGACTCCAGTCACATCAGGGCGATGAAGGGTGGCCCGGCCACCGGCCGCTTCCCGGTGGACCGGGGCAAGACCGGCAGCGAGCACCTCAGGGACTGGTCAGAAGCCCTTGCGTGACCAGCAGACCTCGTACCTCCGCCAAGGACGCGGCGCGCATGTGTGCATGCTGGAGTGATTCCTCTGGGTGGGTTGTCGTCAAGCCGATCACGGTACAACCGGCTGCTACGGCTGCGTGTGTCCCCGCCGGCGCGTCCTCCACGACCAGACACGCCGAGTCGGCGACCCCGAGTCGGGCCGCGGCCAGGGCGAAGCAGTCCGGTGCGGGTTTGGCGTGTTCGACGTCGCCGCCGTAGACCCGCACGACGGGAAGGGGGAGTCCCGCTGCCGCGAAACGGGGTTCGACAAAGGCCCTGTCGCCGGAGGTCACGATTGCCCAGGGACTGCTGGACAGTTCCCTGAGCAGATCCGCGGCCCCGTCCACCGGCCGGATGCTGTCCGTCTCCCGGCCCAACAGTCCGTCGAGCACCTGCCGTTCGACGATTGGGTCCAGATGCGCAGCAGCGTCGGTCGTGTCCCGCGTCGTGGTGTAGGGGATCAAGCGTCACGCGTTCCGGTACGAGGCCCTGGACGATCTCCGCGGAGGCGGTAGCCCACGAGGTGCCCTGCTGAGGCGAGTTGAAACCCGGACCCGGAGGAGTGACTGCCCCTGACCTGGGGATTCCGGCGCCTTGATCGCCTACACCACGAGCAGGGACACTATCGCAGCGTCTTTGACGGTGTCCTCGGGGCGGCGTCCGAAGGTGAGCTGCCATACCCTTTCAGGGTCCAGGCCACGCGCCAGCGACCAGGTGTTCCAGACCTTTCGGCGAGCGGCTGCCGAGTCCAGCAGGACTCCGTCCACGTCGAAGAGCACAGCACAGACCGTCATATCGCCATGTTCCCAGGCGGGGCCGGGCCGGACAGCGGACAGGGGATGCCAGGCGTAGGAGCGACGGTATGTCTTCGCGACCGTCTCTGCCGCTGCCGGAGTTGCCCTTGCCCCTCGCTTTGTCCTGTAGGGGGGTTGGAGGAGGTGGTCGCGCGCTGGGGCGGTCGGGGCGTGCGCGTCCGCCCGGACGGCGGTGCCTCGAGGACGCTGACCTCCGACTTGCCTCTGGTGGCGTACAGGTCGGCTGTGCCGCTGCCGAGTCTGCTGACGCGGATTTCGCCGGAGACGGCGTCGTGGGAGACGAGGGCGGAGAGGGTTCTGACGGCGATGGTCTTGCCGACGCCGTTCGGACCGGGCAAGGCGAAGATCGTTCCTGTGGGAACGGCCAGGTCGAGGCCGTCGAGCACGACCTTGTCGCGTGAGGACTTGCGCAGTCCCTGGGCCGCAGTGGCCGGGTTGGCCACGAGCGGGGCGCTCCTTCAGAGGCGGCGGGAGGTGATGCCGTCGTGGGCGGTGGTCGCGTAGATGTCCAGGGTGGCGGTGCCGTCGGTGTTCCTGAGCGCGTTGTGGATCCGGCCGCAGACCGTTCCGGTGTCCAGCGCCTCGATGTATCCGCAAGCGCCGAGGATCTGACTCTTCGCCGCCTGGGCCTCGATTTGCAGGCCACGGTCGCTGTATGCGACTTCGACTTGCTCCGCCGCCTTCACCTCGCACCCTTTGAGGCGTCTGCAGGCAGGACTTCGGCCGTGATGTCGGCTCGGTCGGCGGCGACGAACTGGGCCCGGCCCGAAGGGATTTCGAGGACGGCAGCGGTGGGGGGAGGGGGTGTCTAATTTCTGCATCGTGCTCTCCTCCTGCACTTCGTGTTTCTGGTGCCAGAAACGCTACGTTGCGTTCATGTATGAAGCAACTAGTTCGTTGCAGGGCGTTTGGGTATCAGCTCTGGCAGGGGCCGAAATATCGTTGCAACGATTCTATTTTTAACGCAACGACGGCGATCTTGTTCGTTGCATTGATGTGAGCGCGAACGCTATGATGGAAGCATCAAGGAAGCGTGAAGGGAGATCGCGATGCCGGGAGGCAGGCTCACCCAGCAGGAACGCCAGCAGATCGCGCTGGGGGTGGCCGACGGGCTCGCCTACGCGGAGATCGCCAGACGTCTCGACCGTCCCACCTCGACGATCACGCGTGAGGTGATGCGGAACGGCGGCCCCACCGCCTACCGTGCCGACCTGGCCCACCGCGCCACCGAACGTCGCGCTCACCGGCGCAGGCAGGCCGCTCCCCGAGGACTGCAGGCGCCCGCGCAGGCACACGGGCGCGACGCCGAGGCCGTGCGCGAGTACGAGGAGATGTTCACCACCCTCCTCATGCAACAGGGCCTGCCCAAGATGATGTCCCGGGTGCTGACCTGCCTCTACACCTCCGATGCGGGCAGCCTCACCGCGTCCGAACTCGTCCAGCACCTCCAGGTCAGCCCGGCGTCCATCTCCAAGGCCATCACGTTCCTCGAAAGCCAGGGCCTCGTCCGCAGGGAGCGCGACGAACGCCGACGCGAGCGCTACGTCGTCGACAACGACGTCTGGTACCAGGGGATGATCGCTGCCGCCCGATCCAACGCCCAACTCGCCGAGACCGCGCGACAGGGCGTCAGCATCCTCGGCCCCGGCACGCCGGCTGCGGCCCGCCTCGAGAACATCGCCCGCTTCGTCGACTTCGTGGCCGAGAGCATCTCCCGCGCCGCGGACCAGGCCCGCGAGGTCCTCTACATGAAAGCCGAAGTGACCGCGGGCGGCATTGCCGAGCCAAGTTCAGATCGCGGATAGACAGCCGCCTTGATGGCCACAGCCAGTTGTGCCTGTGTCGAATTCTTCACCCTGACCCGCCCCCGTCGGGTGCCCGTCAGGCGGACTTGTTCATGCCGGGACGCTGAGGTCGGCAGGTTGTCGTCGATGCCGTCCTGCCGACGCGGTGAGCGAGACCGATGGAGCGGCGGATCCGGCCCAGGAAGCCGGGTTCGTGCCATTTCAGGGGTGGTCATCCGCTACGAGTGAGACGCCCCGCCGGCTCTCCGGCGGGACGTTCGCGTGTCGCCACGCCTGACGAATCGAGGTCAGGGATGGCCGGTCACAGTTGAGTCGGTCCCGTAAATCGATCCCAGTAGCCCGGCGGAAAGTCACCAGGTTTGGTACTTCGGGCGCGTCCCTGCAGCAACTCGCCGGCGTCGGGATCGACCACGGATTCCGGCCCGGAGTCGGGTTCGCTCGCGCCCGGCAAATGGAGGAAAACCAAACGAGCCATCTGCTGGACGACGGTCAGGATCCACAGCGCACCTCGGGGTACTAGAAGCAGGTCCACCTGGACCGCCTGCGGACGTTGAGGCGTGGGCTCAGACTTGAGTCTCCTTTAGGGGGAGACAGGAGGGTGGGCTCATGGACGGCGGCACGCTCTATTCGATCGGTGAACTGGCCCGACGCACTGGGCTGACGGTCAAGACGATCCGGTTCTACTCCGATCGCGGCATCGTGGTGCCGACCGACCGCACCCCCGCCGGCTACCGGCGTTACGCCCCGGACGCCGTCGCTCGCCTTGCCCTCGTGCGGACACTGCGCGATCTGGGAATCGGCCTCGACGCGATCCGGCGGGTCGTCGATCAGGAACTCACGCTCAGCGAAGTCGCCGCCGAGCACGCAGCCGCACTGGATGTACAGATCAGCATCCTGCGTCTGCGACGGGCCGTGCTGACGGTCGCCGTCAATCGCGCCCCCACCTCCAGGGAGATGGAACTCATGCATCAGCTGGCCACGCTGTCCGAAGCCGAACGCCGACTCCTGATCGACGGCTTCCTCGACACCGTCTTCGAGGACTCCGACGGCAGCCCCCACCATGCCGCAGCCCGGCGCTCCATGACACCCGAACCTCCCGACAACCCCACAGATGAGCAGATCAGGGCATGGGTGGAGCTGGCCGAGCTGTCCCTGGACCCGGACTTCCGCGCCAGTGTGCGAGGCCTGGCCAAAGGCCACGTGGCCGACTTGCCGGACGGCACCCTCACGCGGCCAAGCCCGGACATGGTCGCCATCGCTCGCCATCTCGTGGGCCCAGCCGTGGCGTCCGGCATCACCCCGGATTCGTCCCAGGCCGACCCTGTCGTCGCAACGTTCACCGCACGCTGCGCGCTCGCCTACGGTCGTCCCGACGATGCTGAGCTGCACCGATTGCTGCTGCACCGCCTGGAAACCGCGAGCGATCCACGCAGGGACCGCTACTTCCAGCTGCTCGCGTTGATCAACGGCTGGCCGGCACCCGAGCACCTCGCCCCAGTGATCGACTGGTCCGTCACAGCTCTGCGTATACGGACGGCTCGATGACGCCATAGTCTTACGACGAGGCGAGCGCGACATGATGAGTTGACGATCAGGAGCGGGGACGGGACACAGGAAACCGCTTCGGATGCACGATCGTGGAAGCCCAAGATCCCGGTAACGAGGGGCAGCTGACGGGACGCGTGGTTCTCAACGCCGGGCCGCCCCGGTCCCGGCGGCTGGTGGGTCGATGAGACGCCCAGGTGTCGGACTGCTGCCGCCCGGCAGGCCCGATCCGGGGGATCCCGCGGGTCCGGCCGTTCGCCGACGCGATCGGCACCGAGTCTCCGGACGGTTCCGGCCTCCATTTGGGACCATGACCATGTGGATGGGAATCCGGCTCTCGGCGGGGCCGAGCCGATGGGTGTGCTGGAGGTGGCGCCGACGGCCCGGACGGCGGTGGCGTGGCTTCCGCCGCGGGACCTCTGGCCGGGGATTCAGGACATCCGCTGGGAGCACGATCCGCAGGTACGGCGATGGCCACCGCATGTGAACCTGCTGTTCGGCTTCGTGCCGGAGGAGGAGTTCGCCCGGGCCGTGCCGCTGCTCTCCGCAGGGGCGGCCGAGACCACGGCGTTCACGGCGCACCTGGCCGGAGTGCGGTACTTCCGGCATCGGCACTACGCGACAGTGTGGCTCGATCCGGCCGCGGCGGGCCCGGCGCCTTGGGCCCGTCTGCACCAGGAGCTGGCGCTGCGGTTCCCGCTCTGCCACGGGCGCGGCGGCCGCTTCACCCCGCACCTGTCCCTCGGCCGCACCCAGGATCCCAAGCGCCTGGCCGACGAGTGTGCCGTTCGGCTCGGCGCGCTGTCGGCGGTGGTCGAGGAGGTGGTCCTGCTCTCCCGGCGGGGCGAGGAGCGCATGCGGCCCCGGGCCGTGATCACCCTGGGCACGGGCGAGGTCCACCGGCTCCAGGAGTCCTAGACGGGGGCGTCGGCGCGGTAAGCGCTCGGGTGGCTGCGGCAGCAGCCGGGCTGTGCGCTTCCGGGGACTTCGGGGACAAGATCATCGGACCCCCGCGGCCTCTGCTCGTCGAGGCCGCAGACAGCCACCGCCACCCGACATGTCGATCTCAAGCTGAAGTGTTGATCTTGGCCATGCTGAACCACCCGGGCCGCACCTCGGCCAGCAGAGGCTTCAACGACTCCACTGCGCATCGCACCTCCTGCTCCGTGGGGGCAAGAGGCTCCGGCAGGCTATGCCCGTAACGGCGCAGGCGCCAGAAGTCGAAGATCTCCGCCCCGTCGGCCGCGAAGTCCACATCGATCTCACTGCCGTCCTGGCTGATGAAGAGGCAGCCTGCTCCGTGCACCTTGTAGAGGTAGTCGCCGATTTCACCGCTACGGCTGACCTGGTGCGAGCGGACCAGAGCGAGCATCTCCGCCAGTTGCTCGAGCGGCGGGATCGCCGCCCGCATGGCGTTGCCGGCCGTATGGAGAGCATCGACGAAACTGATCACAAGGGTGCGCGCTGCCGTCACGCGCGGCCCTTCCGCAGCCGAAGCCCCAAGTTCCACAGCGCGTCACCCCCTGCGTTCATGTCCGGGCGATTGTTCCACGAGGGCTTCCATCGTCTCCGTCGGAGGACGGCATTCTGAAACGATCAGTTGGAAGCCTTCGCGGGCACAGCGACGGGCGAGGGAAGTGCCGGTGCCGCCGGTGTCGAAGACGGCGACCTAGTCGAGGGCGATGTCTCCAGAGCGGGTCTGGACGGCGTCCAGGGCGGAGAGCGTCGCCTTGTCGAGCGTGACTGCTCCGGCCTCCACGTTCGCCTCCAAGTGTTCGGGGTCGGTCGTGCCGGGGATCAGCAACACGTTCGGGGCGTGGTGGAGCAGCCAGGCCAGTCCGACCTGTGCAGGGGTGGCGCTCAGCTCACGCGCGGCGGTGATGACGGTGGGTTCGTCGGTCACCTTCGGCATTCCGTCGAAGGCGCTGCCGAGGGGGAAGTACGGCACCCAGGCGATGCCCTCCTCCAGGCACAGGCGGAGCATGGCCTCATCGTCGCGGGCCAAGAGGCTGTAGGCGTTCTGCACACATGCGATGCCCGCGGGCAGGGCGCTGCGCAGGACGTCGAGGGAGACGCTGCTGAGGCCGATCGCGCCGATCTTGCCTTCGTCGCGCAAGGCGGTCATCACGGCGAGCTGGTCGTCGAGGGCGACGACCTGATCCCCTTCGGCACGCAGACCAGGGCCGGTGTCCGTACGGCGGAGATTGACCAGGGGGATCTGTTCCAGCGCGAGACTTGCCAGGTTGTCCTCGACGCCGGCCCGCAGCTGCTCGGGGCGCTGTGCGAGGCGGAGGGGAAGCGGGCCGCCGGGGTCGGGTTCGGCGCCGACCTTGCTGACCACGATGACATCGTCCTCGGGGCGGACGGCTTCGCGGATCACCTCGTTCACGAAGCCGTGGCCGTAGAACTGGGCGGTGTCGATGTGGTCGATGCCCAGCTCGATGCAGCGGCGCAGCATCGCGATCGCGGCCTTGCGGTCGTTCCGCAGGCGCTCCAGCTGCATCGCACCGAAGCCGATCCGGGAGACGGTACGACCCGCGAGCTGTCCTGAGCCGCCGGCGCGCTGCGCGACCGGACGCGGTGACCTGAGGAGATCGGGCAAGGGAAGTCATTGGCTCTCTCCTTCGCGTGGGACCATGGATGAAACGGAGTCTCTCCGCTTCACCGTAGCGCTAACCGGAGGTCCTCCGTTTTGCCTGAGACCGAACCCACGCCCACCGGCCGTAGCGCGGCAGCGTCCGGTCGGCCCGAACGTGCCGACGCCCGGCGGAACCGCGACAGACTCCTCGGCGCCGCCAAGGAGGCCTTCGCCGCGACGCCGGATACCGTTCCGCTGGACGCGATCGCCCGTGCGGCCGGCGTCGGGATCGGCACGCTGTACCGGCACTTCCCGACCCGTGAGGCGCTCGTGGAAGCCGTCTACTCCGCAGAGCTCGACGAGGTCGTGTCCAGCGCGCCGGTGCTCCTCGACGAACGTGAGCCCGCAGCCGCACTGCGCGCGTGGATGACCCGGTACGCGGCTTTCTTCAAGATCAAGCGCGGCATGTCCGACACGCTGCGTGCGGGCTGGGCGTCCGGCAGCATCGCCACGCCCGCGACGCGGGAACGCATCACAGCCGCCATCGCCATGATGCTGCGCCGTGGTGCGGAGGCCGGTTCGCTGCGCTCTGACGTCGATCCTGAGGACGTCACGATGATGCTCCTCGGCGTGTTCCTCTCGACCACGGCGATCGACTCGCCGGAGAGGGTTGACCAGCTCCTCGACCTGATCGTCGACGCACTGCGTCCGGCTCTCGAACCGAAGGAGCGGCGACGCTGATCGACCGCAGCGCACCGTGACAGGCGTCCGGGGTCGGTCGGTAAGTGGTCGTCACACCCCCGGGATCGTTGACTCCGGCACTACGGCATCCAGGCGACGGCTTGGGTATTTCTGGCCGGCATGTGGCAAAAGGAAAAGAAAGGGTTGCAGGGACACCTCGACAGGGCGCAGCGCTGCAGACCGCAGAGGAGAACACGCGATGGACGATGGCGATGAGTATGTGCCTGTGTTGATTGCCGGGGGGTCGCTCGTAGGGTTGTCTGCATCCGTGTTCCTCGGGCGTCTTGGGATTCAGCACCGTGTCGTCGAACGCCATGCTGCACTGTCGACGCATCCGCGCGGTCGCCGCAACAACATGCGGACAATGGAACTGTTCCGGACCGCGGCCCTCGAGCCCGAGATCCGGAAAGCGGCGGGTTCGTTGTCCCACAACCGCGGAATTCTGCGTGTGGACACCCTGCACGGGGAACACCGGGAATGGCTCCAAACGCCGATAGCCGGCAGACCGCCCGAGGCCGATCAGTGTTCGACGGTGCGGTGTGACTGCAGCCAGAGCGATCTCGAACCCGTACTTCTCCAAGGCACCCGGGATCTCGGTGGGGACGTGCGCTTCAGCACAGAGCTGGTGTCCTTCTCACAGGACAGCCATGGTGTGGACGCCGTCGTGCGGAGCGCGGATTCCGGTGAGACCCGCACGGTGCGCGCGGATTATCTTCTCGCTGCTGACGGCCCCCGCAGCCCCGTGCGTGAGCGGCTCGGTATCCGACAGTCGGGGGCAGGAGATCTGTTCCACCGTGTCAGCATCACCTTCCGAAGCAGGAAGCTTCGCGAGGTGGTCGGGGAGGAGCGTTTCATCCTGTGCTACGTCACCGACCCGCCGGGTGAGGGATTGCTGCAGCCCGTGGACAACAAAGAGCAGTGGGTTTTCCAGCTGCCGTGGTCTCCCGAGCGTGGACAGACGGTGGAAGACCTCAGGGACGACCAGTGTGCCGGGCATATCAGGGCAGCGGCCGGAGTGCGTGATCTGGATGTCGAGATCACCGGCAAGGCACCATGGCGTGCGTCGGAACGGCTGGCGGACAGCTACCGAGACGGACGGGTGTTCCTCATCGGTGACTCGGCTCACGAAATGCCACCGACTGGAGCATTCGGCGCCAACACCGGTATCCAGGATGCACACAACCTTGTCTGGAAGGTCGCCGCGGTGCTGCGTGGCTGGGCGGGCCGCAGGCTGTTGGACAGCTATGAATCCGAACGCCGTCCGGTGGCACAGGCCACCAGCGCGCAGGCAATCCTGCGGGCGCCCGGTGAAGAGCGCTCTGGCTACACCGCCAGGACCTCAGCGGACAACTCCATCGATCCGGTGACGGTGGCGCTGGGATATCGGTATGTCTCCGCAGCGGTGGTCGGTGCTGACGCCGGCGCACCGACCATCCCCGATCGCCTGCACCTGTCCGCCGACCCCGGCACTCGGGCACCTCACATGTGGGTGACACGCAACGGAGCGGCCGTCTCCACCATCGATCTGTACGAGCGCTCCTTCGTCCTGCTCTGCGGACGTCCGGACTGGCGCGAGGCTGCCCGGACGGCGGCCGGACGACTGAACGTGCCGCTCGATGGCTACCTCATCGGCAGCGGCGCCGCGTACGATCTCGACACCGGCGGCGGCCCCCACTGGTCAACCGTGCACGGCACGACACCAGACGGTGCCGTCCTCGTACGCCCGGACGGCTTCGTGGCTTGGCGGACGGACAGCGGACCAACAGGCGGAGCAGAGGAACTGACCGGCGTCCTCCGCCGAATTCTGGGACGTTGAACAGTGCTGCGGCGTGTGCGGGTCCGTTTGCAGCACCCCGCCGAGCACGGACACGACCAGCACGACGCCTGACGGCTCAAAGATCATCGACGGAATCACCGCCCGCGGCCTGACGCACCTCGCGGCACTTGATGTCGCCGGGCAGGCCCTTTGCGGGCCGGGAGTGTCTCCGTCTCCAGCCGCAGCCGCCTGACCGACCCCTCCTACGGCGCGGCGTACGGCCACATCGGGGGAGTCCCGGTCGACACCGTCTGCCCAACGCGTCCCGCACTCCGGGCAGGCGGTGGCCACACCGGCCGTCACGCCTCGCCTGCCGCCGACGTCGCGACCGGCACACCGACGCCGCCTGGACATACGGCGGCTCCTTCCGGCTCCCCGCCCTGGACCCGGCCCAGCACACGCCCGGTGTCACCGACCCGTACATGGACGGCGTCCTCGGCGACGTCCTTGTCGTCAACGGGGCGCCCTGGCCGGTGCTTGAGCCACTGAGGCTGCGCTACCGCCTGCGCCTGCTCAACGCTTCCAACGCCCGCCGCTACCGTCTGGCGCTCGACCCCCCGCCGCCGGGCGGCGGCGGTCTCGTGCAGATCGGCGGCGACGGCGGACTGCTGGAAAG
>NZ_JBIARC010000032.1:0-112591 GCF_042889625.1 Streptomyces sp. NPDC002573
CACGGCGGCCGCTCACTCCTTCTCATGTGCAGGCTAACAAGCCATCAGGCACACACATTCCAAGGCGAGTTGCAGCATTCTGTTAGGAGTTCTTAGAGGCCGGTCGTGGGTGCTGATCTATCGAAGCGTCTGGTTCCTGATGAACTCTGGGAGCTGGCCGCCCCGTTGCTGCCGTCGTTCGCGGCTCGTCCGCAAGGCGGTGGGACCGCTCCGTGGGGGGAGCGCTGAGCGGGCCGAACCCGGTCGATCGCGGCAAGAAGGGCAGCAAGCTGCACGTGCTGTCCGATGCCCAGGGCATCCAGCTCGCCGTCGCCGTGTCCGGCGCGAACATGCACGACAGTCTCGCCCTCAAGCCGCTCATCCGCGGCATACCCGCCGTCCGGTCCCGCCGGGGGCCACGGCGGCGCCGACCCGTCAAACTCCGCGCGGAAAGGCGTACTTCTCCGCCGAACACCTGGCCTGGCTGCGCGAGCGGGGGCTCGTCGCGCGCATCGCGCAGCCCGGCATCGAGTCCGGCGAACGCCTCGGTCGGCACCGCTGGAAGATCGAACGGTCGATCGCTTGGCTCTTCGGCTACCGACGTCTCACCGTCCGATACGAACGAAAGGGCTCACGCTTCCTCACCTTCCTCGGCCTGGCCGCCGCCCTGACCTGCTACAAGAAGCTCGCGAAACTTGCCACGTGAGACACCCTCTTAGTGGCCGAGATTGACCGGACGACGAAAACGGAGGGTCAATTCGCCAAAGGGCTTGGAAGTTGCGTGACGATATTGCCCTCGGTGCTGGGTCGAAGCCTCACTCGGCCGGGTCCGGGTCATGGCCGAGCAGTCGTCGGCACCGGTGCCTCGGGCAGATGCCGGCCCTGACCCTGTCAGTGGGCGAGTTCGGCGTCGCGAAGTCTGCTGAACACTGCGGGAGTGGTCCAGCCGCGCAGGGCAGCATGGCTCGCTGATCGGAATGCGGCTTCGGCCGTGGGGGCGTCGAGGGCTCCAGCCAGTTCGAGCGTCACCAGTCCGTGCAGGGTTACCCAGAGCGAGAGAGCGATCGACGTCGCTTCGCCCGCGAGGAGGGATTCTGCCACGGCCCGGTCGATCGCAGCGATGAGTGGCCGGATCGGGTCACGGGTACCGACTGCGCCTGATGGCTCGAAGGACTGCGCCCCTCCGAACAGCACCGTGTACAGGTGACTGTGTCCGCATCCCCATCGTCGGTATGCGATGGCCAGGGCATAGATGTCGGCGAGGGGATCCTCGGAGGTCGACACCGCGGCCAGGTCCTGGAACAGGCTGTCGACAGCCCTGTCGCGTACCGCTCCGATCAGTCCGTCCTTGCCGCCGAACAGGGAGTACACCGCCGTCGTCGACGCGTCGGCGGCAGCCGCCACGGCGCGGACCGTGACTGACTCTCGCGGGCCCCTGGCGAGCATCTCGGTCGCGCATACCACGAGCCGTTCCCTGACCGCCGCGTTGTTGGTTCTCGGCCTACCCATGACGAGCAGCCTACTCCCTCTGATAACGTCGTTTTGAAACAGCGTTCTGAAACCCGGAGGCCCACCATGCCCACGTTCGCCACGCCCTTCGTTCGCTTCGCCAGATACTTACTGCTTGCGCTGGCCGCGATCGGGACGGTGACTGTGGTCTTTCTCGTGTTGATCGTCCTCACGGATGGGGCCGGCTCGGGAATCGCCGCGTGGTTGACGACCCTCGGAGTCGCCTCGTGCGCCGCACTGTGGCGAGGCCGGGGCCGTGGCTGGGTTGGTCGACTCGTATCGTGTCTGCCGGTGGTTGTCGCGGCGACGCTGACAGCGTCGGTCTGCATTCCGACCGTGCCCACGGCCCGGCGCACCCCGCCCGCCCTGCCCTTCGCGGCCACACAGCACTGGAACCTGGCAACAGGCAGCCGGGTCGCGGTGTACCACTACCCGCCCGCGGCTCAAGGCACCCGGCACCCCGTCCCGCTCGTGTACCTCAACGGCGGACCCGTCCGCGGCATACCAGTGCTCGACCATCGGTTCCTGCAACTCCTGGCACGCCAGGGCTACGATGTCTACGCCTACGAACAGGCAGGCGGCGGACGCAGCGACCTGCTTCCCATGGACCAGTACACGATCTCCAGAACGGTCCGGGATCTTGAGGCCTTCATCCGCCATCTGCACCGAGGCAAGGTCGACGTCCTCGGCTTCTCGTCAGGCGCAGTTGTTCTCACTCGGGCCCTGACCGTTCCCTCCGTCGCCGCACAGCTGCACCGGGCGATCATCGCTGAGCCCGGACCGACGGACGGCCCCACGTCGAGGATCTCCGGGCACAAGGGGCGTCCGTCGGCGCGCGGCCTGGCGCCGGGCGTGACCGGACCGCGATCAATGCACGTCCCCCGATATGCCGTGGCATTCGGCCTTATGCGACTCGGACTGCTCACCCCCGAGACCGGACTGATCGGACAGGCCGAAGGAGACAACGCATTTACCGCCGCCGACCTCGGCAGCGACACCGCGTCCGCCTACTGCGCGCGCGACGCGCACCGTATTCCGTCCGAAAACACGCAACAGAACTTCTCCTTCAGCCCCGCTGCCAGCCTCCGCATCGAGCAGACGGTGAAGGACGCGCCCTCCATCGCCTCGCAACTGAGGCGGTCAAAGACGCCCGCCATGCTGATGATCGCTGAGTGTTCCTCCCAGATTCGTCAATGGGAGACCGCCGTCCTTGCCAATGACCCCGCCATCGAGCGCACGCAGTACATGCCCAAAGTCGGGCATCACATGTGGAACGGCCTGGACGACAACAACGGCCGAGCCGCCGCCGTCATCACCGCGTTCCTTCAAGGCAAGCCGGCGCCCCTGCCGAACTACCCCACCCGCGAACAGATCCCCGCCTTCCTGCGCGACCACAAGTGACGCCCGGCCAGGCCCGCACGCCCGGCGGGCCGGCCCCGGGCTCGCGCCCGGGAACCGGCCCGTCGTCGTCAGCGCCTGCCGGCCTCAGTGCCCGAAGCCGTAGGCGAACAGATGGTCCGTGCCCGTCGCGCCCGTCACCGGCAGCGTGATCGACGCCACCTGCTTGGACGCATCGAGGGAGACCTTCGTGGCGAAGACGTAGGTCTTCACGTTGTCCCGGCCTCCGCTGCCGGTGTTCCGGTAGCCGGTCGAGATGGCCGTCGTCTCGCTCGGGAGCGGCTTGCTGGACCCGGCGTTCAGCGTCCAGTCCGAGAAGCCGACCGTCGCCTTGGTGGTGGTGCCGTCGGTGTAGGCGACGGTCACCGTGCCGGAGACCCCGCTGCCGTCGGTCGGCGCGTTGGCCGCCGTGCCCAGCAGGCCCAGCGACGCGCCCGACGTGCCGGCCGGCATCGGGATGGTCTGACCGGCCATCTCCAGGTTGTCCAACTGGCCGGAGGCCACCGTCGGCCAGGTGTAGGCGATGCCGTCGACCGTGACGGTGGAACCGCTCGTGACGCCCGCCACCGACAGCGCGTTCTGCGAGAACGCCCAACCGCCGCCGTCGAACCCGCCCGAGTACTTCGTACCGTCAGGGTAGATGCCCTCGTTGGTGGCGTACGGCCACAGCGCGCCGGCCTTGGCCACCGCCACCCGGAGGGTCGCCCCGCTCAGTGTCGCGCCGGTGCTGTGGTCGGTCAGCGCGAACGTGACCGGGAACGTACCCTCGCTCGCGCCCGCCGTCACATGAACCTTCGCCTCGGCGCTGCCGGAGGCGGGCACGTTCACCGAGCCGGACGTCGTGTCCAGGGTGACGCCGGAGGGCACCGTCGCCTTCCAGTCGACCGCGGCGTCCTTGCTGCCGAGGTTGGTCAGGTCGAGTGTGCCGTCACCGGACGCGTTCGGCTGGAGCACCAGGCCGTCGCTGGTGGGACCGGTCGCGGCCAGCACCCGGTCGCCGCCGACGGTGTCCGACGGCGGCACCGCCGACGGGTCGGACGCCCAGGACTTGTCGGGAGTGGTGCCGAGTGTGAAATCGACCGTGCCCGCGCCCTTGAACTGCTGGTACGTCAGCCAGGAGGTCTTCCACTCCTTGCCCTTGACGTCGAGCGACTGCACGTACGGCGCGTCGGGGGCGGCCTGCGGCGCGTTGATCTGCACCGTCCTGCCGTCGCCGAAGGTCACCTTGGTCATCGGGAACGCCGGGCTGCCGAGGACCAGGGTGTCCGCGCCGGGGGTCTCCGGGTACACGCCGAGTGTCGACCAGACGTACCAGGAGCTCATCGCGCCGAGGTCGTCGTTGCCGAACGAGCCGACCGGAGCGTTGAAGTACAGGTTCTGCTGGGCCTCACGGACGGCCGCCTGGGTCTTCCACGGTTCGCCCGTGTAGTTGTACTCCCAGGGGATCTCCACGCTCGGCTCGTTGCTCAGGTCGGCGTTGGTGTTGCCGGGGTTCGTGATGTTGTCGAGCAGACTGTCCAGGAAGGACGAGTACGCCTTGTCACCGCCGCGCGCCTGGATGAGCTGCTGGAGGTTGAAGGGGACCATCGGCGTGTACTGGGCCGAAGTGCCCTCCACGAAGCCGTTGGAGGTGCCCGGGGTGAATCCGCCCGCGAACTGGCCGTCCTTGTTCTTGCCCTGCATGTAGCCGGTCTGCGGGTTGAAGACGTTCATCCAGTCCTGGGCGCGCGTGGCGAACTTCTTGTAGACGTCCGTCTTGCCCAGCGACTTCGCGAAGGCGGCGAGGGCGTAGTCGGCGGAGTCGTACTCCAGCTGCGTGGAGACCGGGCCGTAGAAGTTGCAGCAGCCGTAGTCGTTCTCGTCCAGCGGGAGATAGCCCTTCGCGTCCCGCACGGACTCGCCGGGGCGGTCGTTGTTCGGGACGGTGGCCTCGTGCTGCAGCGCCGCGAGCGCCTTGTCCGTGTCGAAGCTCCGGGCGCCGAAGGCGTACGCATCGGCGATGATGCCGGCGGCCGGGTCACCGACCATCACGTAGCTCTCGCCGTTGTTGGAGGCCCACTTGGGCAGCAGACCCGTCTGGTCGTAGCCGTTGAGCATCGAGGTGACGACGTCGCTGGCGACCTTGGGCTCGGCCATCGCCATCAGCTGGGTCTGGGAGCGGTAGGTGTCCCAGCCCGAGTAGTTGGCGTACTGGGCCTGCTGTCCCTTGGCCAGCTTGTGGATCTGGTTGTCCATGCCCATGTACTGGCCGTTGTGGTCCGAGAAGACGTTCGGGTGCAGCAGCGCGTGGTAGAGCGCCGTGTAGAACTGCACCTGCTGGTCCGCGGAACCGCCGCCGACCTGGATCTTGTTCAGCACCGTGTTCCAGGCGTCGTGGTTCGCCTGCTTGACGGCATCGAAGTTCCAGTTCTTGATCTCGGTGGTGAGGTTGTCGGCCGCGTTGGCGTCACTCGTGTACGAGATGCCGACCTTCGCGCTCACCGTCGGGTTGGCGGACGTGTCGAACGTCAGATACATACCGTTCGCACCCGTCGTGGGGGGCTGGACGGCCTTGCTCGTGCTGCCGGTCCTGCCCGTGGCGGAGCTCTGGGGCGCGACGCCACCGCTCGGCGCCGGGGACGGCATACCGGAGTTCTTGCCGCCGCTCCCGTGCACGGTCGGGGACGGCGCCGCGGGAACGGTGAAGTGCTTTTCCTTGAGCGGCTTCGTCGGGTGCGTCGGAAGGGTCTGCTGGGCCTTGCCCGCCTTCAGCGACGTCGCGCCCGGGTTGATGGCGCTGCCGACCCAGGTGCCGCTCGCAGTGAACGGCTGGTCGAACTTGATGTCGAAGTGCAGCGAGTAGCGGTTGGCCGCGCCGCAGAAGTGACCGCTGTCGATCGAACCGCTGATCTCCGTCTTGCTCACCACCTGGACGCGGGTCCCGTCCACCTGCGTGGCGCCCCCGCTGAGCTTGAGCAGCAGGTTCGCGTGGCTTCCCGTGGGGAAGGTGAAGGTGCCGAGGCCCGCGCGGGTGGTGTCGGTCAGCTGGGTCTTGACCCCGTTGGCGTCGGTGACCTTGTAAGAGCCGATGCCGGCCTGCTCGTCGCTGTGGCTGAAGCCGACAGAGGTGTTACCCAGGTTGCCCGACAGCGCGCCGGTCACCGGCAGGATGGGCAGGTCGCCCGCGACGCCGCAGCCGGGCCCCGAGACGTGGGTGAGGCTGAAACCGGAGATCTTGTTGTCGTTGTACTCGTAGCCGCCGCCCGAGGGGCGGTGGGGCGTCGTGTCGGGACCCCACTGCACCATGCCGGCCGGCATGTCCGGTCCGGGGAAGGTGTCCACCGCACCGGAGGTGCCGATGAGGGGGTTGACGAGGGACGCGGGGTCCTTCACAAGGGTCGGCGTCGCGGCGCTCGCGGCATACGCGCCGCCGACCGCCGGGAGCGGTAGTACGGCGATGCCCAGGACAGAGACCGCGGCCAGACGTTGGCGAAGTCTCTTTCGGTTACGTGGCGCAGCTGAACGTCGAGGTCTGACCATCGGTTGCCTCCGCAGCGGTTCGTGCTTCGCACCTGAGGTGCTGACGTCCCGAAGTTCGGGGAACGCCAGCGACAGGCAACGGTGCCGGGTCGCTCCAACGGCCTGACAACGTTGCCATGCACGAGTGTCGAGTGAAACGCCTGTACTCACGACATGTCAACGAGGCCAACGTGACTTTCTGAGCGCGGAGTTCACAGTCAAGAGCTTTCGGCGCCACGATCCCGGGGTCGGCGAGCGGCCCCGGCCGACCTTCACGCGCGGGTCCCTGGGAGTCCTGGACGCAGGCCCGCCCCCCTCTCCGGACCAGCCGGAAACCGTAGCGAGCTCAAGGCAGTTGAGGACACCTCAGCACAGACTCCTTTCACACCGCCACCACGAGCGTGCACCGCCAAGGGCGCGCGCGGGCACCGGATTCCTCCCGTTGCGACAGTGCATCTCCACAACCGGCCCGCCGGTCCAGCGCAAGGACGGTGAGCGCCTTCCAGCCCTCCCCGTCGACACCGTCACTCTGCGGAGCCGGGACGTACGCACCGACGCGCGACGCACCGCGCCGATCCAGTACGCCACCATCCTCAAAGAGTTCTCGACGGTACCCGAGGACAGCTTCCTCGCCGCCCACGTCCCCTGCATCGCAAAAGTGACGTGCAACGACGCTACGGCCCCAGGGCGGCAGTTGGCTGGATCACCGGCTGACAGGGCTGTACGCCGTGTCCGCGACGGCCTGACCCGGCCCACAGGTGCCTGTTCATGGGCCTGCGCCAGCCGGGTGAACCGGAGCCCGGTTCCCACCGGGCGAGGCGAGCAGCCTGATCGCGGGCCGACAGCGCACCGAACTGGTGCGCCCCCGAGGCGCGGATCGCGTCTGGAATATGGGTGTTCATCCGGGTTGGCGTACGGCGGAGGAAGAATTGGCCTCTCCGGCGTGCGGAGCCCCACCTCGGATGGCAGGATCAGGCGCGTGTCCGTCGTCAGCAAGCTGCAGATCAAGCCGGGTCAGAGTGTCGTGGTACTGGGCAAGCCCGACGACGTCCAGCTGGAGGTCGAGTCCGCGGGTGACGCGGCCTCGGCCGATGCGGTGCTCGCCTTCGTGACCACCTCAGGTGACCTTCTCGGGACGGGTGCGCAGGCGGCCCTTGCCGCCGCGCAGCGCGATGCCCTCGCCTGGGTGGCCTATCCGAAGGGCGGGAAGCTCGGAACGGATCTGAACCGCGACACCCTCGCCGCCGCGCTTTCCGAGCGGGGTGTGCAGCCCGTGCGGCAGATCGCCATCGACGACACCTGGTCGGCCCTCCGGTTCCGACCCGGAAACTGATCTCCGGCAGGACGCCATCGTCCGGCTCGGCCGTCAGACCATCCACGTCCGGTCCGCCGGGCCCCCGTAGCGTGGAACGCCTTCACCTACTGAGCAGCACAGCCGCACCTTCGTTCGGAATCTCTGCCAGTGCGGCGGGCGTCGCCCAGGCCGGTACTCCTCGTCACCTGATCATGTGATGCGAGGGCCGATGGTTGCGGTGATCTGCTGGGAGCGCAGACCGAACACCCCAATGTGGTCGCGGGTGGGCACAGGAGTGCCGTCCACGATGAGTGCGGTGTCCTTGCTGAACCGCCTGCGGGGCCGCAGGGCAAGCGCGGGGCCGAGGTGGGCGGTGATCCGGTCGGCCGCGGGCTTCGAGATGCCGAAGAACGATGCGAGTTGGCGCCTCGTCAAATTCGTGCGCCAGTAGGCCGACACGAGCGGTATCCGGTCCTCCAGCGCAACGGACCACCGCCGACCCTTGCAAACCGGATCCGCACCTTGGCGGCGCAGCGCGGTCACCGGCTTCCCGAAGGAACGCGCGCTCAGCCTGCTGCGCGCGGCACGACGACCCTGGGTCTCGACGAGACCGTTGAGATCCTCGCTCGGCACCGCGACGAGCAACTCCGTACCGGGATCATCGACGCAGCAGACGGGTCCTGGTTCTTCACTCTGTACTTCGACGCCACCGGGACCGAGCTCTTGGCGTGCAGCGGTGTCAGACGCCCTCCGAGGCCCAGCACGAAGGACTCCATCGAGCCCTGAGCCGATCCGCATCCGCATCCACGAGGAGCAGGTCATGGAGCAGGCAATGCGTTCGTCAGCAACGACGCCAACGGCGACAGCGGACCAATGGCCGAGATTCCCGTCGACCTAGTCCGCCGCACCTTCGAGACGAACGTGTCTGGGCTTGCTGAATCGGCAAACGAGCTCGTCCCCTCGGCAGGGCTGTCCGCATGATCGACGTTGGGCCGGTTGGCTAGGCCGGGTCGGTCGGGTCAACGGTACTGCGGAAAAGGACGTCTTGGCTCACGGCGAGCCAACGGTTCTGGAGGAGGGACAGATGTCGCAGCACATCGCGGAGATCACACACCGGCTGGTGTCCTCGCCGGGAGGTCGGATTCATCTCGTGGAGCAGGGAACCGGGCCGCTGGTGCTGCTCGTCCACGGTTTCCCGGAGTCCTGGTACTCCTGGCGCCACCAACTGCCGGTCCTCGCGGCGGCGGGATACCGCGCGGTCGCCGTCGATGTCCGCGGCTACGGCCGCTCCTCCAGGCCGGCCGCCACAGATGCCTACCGGATGCTCGACCTTGTGGAGGACAACGTCTCGGTGGTGCACGCCCTGGGCGAGGAGTCGGCGGTCGTCATCGGCCACGACTGGGGCGCGGCCATCGCCGCGAACTCCGCCCTGCTCCGGCCGGACGTCTTCCGCGCGGTGGGACTGCTGAGCGTTCCCTACGCCCCGCGCGGCGGGCCCCGCCCCAGGGACGTCTTCGCTCAGATGGGCGGGGACGAGGAGTTCTACATCTCGTACTTCCAGGAGCCGGGCCGAGCCGAGGCCGAGATCGAACCCGATGTACGCGGATGGCTCGCGGGCTTCTACGCGGCCCTGTCCGCCGACACCATGCCCGCACCCGGCGCCCCCGTTCCGCACTTCGTCAGCAAGTCCGGGACGCTGCGGGACCGGTTCCCCATCGGCCGACTGCCCGCCTGGCTCAGCGATAGTGACCTCGACGTCTACGCCGGGGAGTTCGAACGCACCGGTATGACCGGGGCGCTCAACCGCTACCGGAACATCGACCGCGACTGGGAGGACCTCGCCGCCTTCGACGGTGCTCCCATCACCCAGCCGTCCCTGTTCATCGGCGGCAGCCTGGACGCCTCCACGACCTGGCTGGCCGACGCGATCGAGGCGTACCCGGTCACGCTGCCGGGCCTGGTCTCCTCCCACCTCCTCGACGGCTGCGGCCACTGGATCCAGCAGGAACGCCCCGGCGAGGTCAACCGGCTACTGACCGACTGGCTCACCGCCCTGCCCGCCTGACACACCCGCACGCGCCGCCCGGCGCGCCACCCGAGGGGCTCCACTGTTGCAGGACCGCGGGCAGCGGGCCGGTCACCGGGTGACGGTGCCGCGGATGTAGCTACGGTGCCATGATGATCGTCACCGGCGGTCTTCTGCCGCCGCAGTGCCCGGCCGACCGGTGAAGGCGCCGTAGCCCTGTGCGAACAATGCGATGTCCGCCGAAGGAGATGGGACGTGCAGGACCAGACGCAGCACGAACAGGCGAGCCCCGAGGTGCAGAAGCGCATTCAGGACAGCTTCGACCGGCAGGGGCTGATGAGCCACCTCGGGGCGCGGATGGCCCACATCGCGCCGGGCCGCGTGCACATCCTGCTCCCGAGCCGCCCTGAGGTGACCCAGCAGCACGGCTACTTCCACGCCGGCGCCACCAGCGCGATCGCGGACAGCGCCGGCGGTTACGCGGCCTTCACCCTGTTCCCCGAGAACACCGAGGTGCTCACGGTCGAGTACAAGATCAACCTCCTCGCGCCCGCCGTCGGCGATCACATCGAGGCGGTCGGGACCGTCCTGAAGTCCGGACGCACCCTGACCGTCTGCCAGTTGGAGGTCTTCGCAGCCCAGGACGACCGACGCAAACTCGTCGCCAACGGGCAGCAGACGCTGATCCGCATCGACAGGCCGCAGTCCGAGCAGTGAACCTGTGGTCACCGCCGCCGCCGTCCTGGGCGACATGGGGACGGCGGACAACACCCGCCCTCGACCACCAGAGCGGCCGCCGAGGCGACAGCACGGTCCGTCGACCGCCGCGATCTTTCAGGCACGCTCGTCGGTTCGCCGCGGCGACATGTTGGTGACGAGTTGAACAAGGTGTTCGGCGAGGTCGGCATCGAGGGGCGAGCCGGTCATGAGCCGCCGGTAGAGGATGGTGCCGGCCCAGATGTCCTGGACCAGGTCGGTGTCGAGGTCCTCGGGCAGGTCGCCGCGCTGAACGGCGCGGCGCAGCGCGACGGCGATGTTCTCGCGCTTGCGGAACAGGAAGGCCTCCCGGAACTGCCTCATGAGCTCGGGGTGGGGAAGCAGGCCGGCGGCGAGGGCGGGCAGCGAGGCGGCCATGTCCTCGTTGGCGTAGTTGTCGATGGTCATGTCGACGGCGTAGCGCAGCTCGGCGTGGGTGTCGCCCAGGTCGGGGATCTCATCGCCACGGAAGACCTCGGCGAGCGCGTCGGCCACCAGGGCCTCCTTGCTGGGCCACCAGCGGTAGATGGTCGACTTGCCGACGCCCGCGGCCGCCGCCACGGCCTCGATGGTCAGCGCCGGGTACCCCTGTTCCGACAGGACGCCCCGGGCCGCATCCAGGATCTTCGAAAGAGAGCGCGGGCCACCGGCCACCTGGGCTGAGGAAAAGACGGACGCCATGACCTGAACGATACGTATCGTTTCATTCAGGGACAAGCCAGCCGTGTTACGGTCGAGGTCCGGCAACGAAACGATACGTATCGTTTCTATCGCCTCGCCCCTAAGGACACGGCATGAAGGGCTACACCGTCCCCCTGATCACCCCGTGGCATCGCGAACCTGGCGCCCGCCCCACCGTGGCACTACGGCACCGTTGTGGGTGTGGAGTTCTTCGCCGACCCGGCCGCCGTTGCCGCGACCCTTCCCGAAGGCCTGGCCCCCGACGCATACTCCGCCGGACGCGGCGTCGCGATGTTCATCGACTGGCAGTACTCCTCCACGGACCTGGAGTACCTGGACCCCGCACGCTCCCAGTACCGCGAGTTCCTCGTCACCCTGGACGCCCGCCACAACGGCACGCCGGTGACCTGGTGCCCCTACATCTACGTCGACAACGACTCCCCATGGCCCGCGGCTGGGTCCAGGGCTTCCCAAAGAAGCTCGGCACCGTCCACCAGACGCGCGCCTACTCCGTCGGCGGGCCCGGCACCCCTGTCCTCGGCCCGGGCGGGCAGTTCGGCGCCACCGCCTCCTCCGCCGGACAGCGCATCGCCGAAGCCAGGATCACCCTCGCACAAGCGGTTCCCGACCCCACCGCCCTGATGAACCGCCCCGTGGTCAATCTGCGCCACTTCCCCCGGCTGGCGGCCGGACAGCACGACAAGCCCGCCGTCCACGAACCGGTCATGTCCGTCCTGGACAACACCGCTATCAGCGACGCCTGGGCCGGCACCGCCGACCTCGTCTTCCTCCCCGCCCGCGGCGAGGAACTCGCCGACCTGGCCATCCAGCGCGTCGGCAAGGGATTCCACCTCGATCTCGCCTACACCGTGACCGACCTCGAGACCCTCGTCGACCACAGCAGCTGATCGCTCGCACACCACCAGAGTCGCGACCCCGGCCGGCTGTCCATCAGCCCTGGGGCACGGCCACAGCTCACACATTCAGGAGTCGACGTGCCCATCTACACCTGCACCACCCGCCCAGGGAGCGCTGACAGCGGACGCCAAGCGCGACCTGGCCGCCGAGATGACCCGGATCCACGCCGAGATCAATCACGTCCCGCCCGCCTACGTCCACGTGGTCTTCTCGGAACCGCCCCAGGACAGCGTCTACGTCGGTGGCGAGCCCGGGGCGCCGTTGCTGATCGGCGGCCGGGTACGCCGCGGCCATCCTCAGGAGGAGACGACCCGTTTGGCGCTGGAGCTGTCGGCGGTCGCTTCCCGCGTCACCGGGATCCCCGAGCAGCGCATCCTGGTGGTGACCCAGGACGGTCCCGCGCGGTCCGCTGTCGAGGGCGGCCACGTCGTGCCCGAGCCGGGCCAGGAGAAGGAGTGGCTGAGCCGACACGGGGCGTAGAGCACCCTGCGTCGCACCTCAGGGTGGGTCGGCACGATCGGTGATCGTCCGGGGCTGCGGGCGCGGTAATGACGCCGATCAAGCCGTGGTGATGGCGTTGAGCACCCGAGGGATGATGCGTTCGCGGAAGGCGGCAGCCGGGGCGCCGTGAATGATTTCCTGTGCCGTGATGCCCTCGTGCAGCGCGGTGACCAGCATCGCGATGTCGCGGCAGTCGTCCGCTGTGGCGTCTTGGAGGAGGTCGGCGAGGATCTGCGCGAGGCCGGCGTTGAGTCGGTCCTCACGGGGCGCCAGCTCGACGGCGATGTCCGGATTGCGGCCGGCGTGGAGCGTGAACTCCATCGAGGCGAGGAACCATTGCTCGTCGTCCCGGCGGCGCTCGGCGAGCAGTTCCAGAACCCGCGCGGCCGGATGCCTGCCGTCGGCGTCGTTGTGCACGACACGTTCGAGGTTGGCGAGGATACGGTCGGTCTCGGTGTCGTAGAGCGCGAGGAACAAGTCCTCTTTGCTCCGGTAGTTGGAATAGAAGGCGCCGCGGGTCAGCCCGGCGTGCCCACAGATGTCGCTGATCGAGGTCGCGTGATAGCCGCGCTCGATGAACAGCGCGCGGGCGCTGCTCATCAGGGCGGCTACCGTCCGTGGCCGGGTCTTGGTCGGCGACTTGGGCATCGTGAACCTGTTCAGACCTTCGTGTAGTCGTCGTAGAAACCTGCGCCGCTCTTCACACCGAGACGGCCACTGCTGATGTAATCACGCAGCAGCACGCGGGGGGCCTCCGGGTACTCAGGGTGTTCGGCCGCGTAATGCTCCTCGATGTCGAGCACGACGTCCAGACCGACCTGGTCCATCAGCCGGAACGGTCCGCCCTTCAGCCCCGTGTTGACGCGGAACATCCCGTCGACGTCCTCCGGGGTGGCCACGCCTTCGGCGACCAGTTCGAGGCACTCGCGCTTCACCGCGGCCCACACCCGGTTGAAGATGAACCCGGTGCTCTCCTTGCGGGCCTCGAAGGGGTACACCCCGAACTCGGGGAGTGCGGCCAGCACGAAGTCCAGCACGTCGCGGTCGGTCTTGCCGCAGGACATCACATCGACCGCGTTCTGTGTGGGCGGCATGTAGAAGTGGATGTTGAGCACGCGCTCGGGATGCCGGACGTGGTCGAGGAAGTCGCTGCTGGCGTAGGACGAGGAGTTGCTCGCGAGGATCGCATCGTCCGCGACGATCGCGTCCAGGTCGCCGAAGATCTGCTTCTTCAGTTCGAGCCGTTCCGGGACCGCCTCGATGACCAGCCACGCGTCCTGGACCGCCTCGGCGAGAACACCACTGGCGACGACGGTTCCCGGCACGCCGTTCTCTAGACGGCCGACGACCTCGGCGAGGTTCTGTTCGACGTAGGCCACCCCGGCTGCACGCTGCGCCTCGGACGGATCGTAGATCCGCACGGGGCCACCGCGGGTCGCGAACATCAGCGCCATACGACGGCCGAGTGTCCCGGCGCCGATCACGGCCACCGGGCGGGATGCGTAGTCGGTAGGCACGGCAAAGCTCACAGCACTCACTCCTTCGACAGGGCTCCGTCGCGACCTTCGCGGCGGAGCGATTCGGGGAGCCGTCGCCACTCTGAGGTGGCACTCCCGAAACGAGGACACCATGTATCCGATACAGATCGTACTCGTTTGCGAGACGGACGGGCCCTCCGGGAGCCGAAGAGTGAGGTACGCGACGGGGAGGGCAAGTGCGGGTCGTCGGCGACGGCCTGGTCGACCGGCCGCACAACCGCGGCTGCGCCGTCCCGACCTTCTGCCCGCGGAGCGTCTCCGGACGGCGGTCGACGGTAATTCGCAGTGACCAGAAGCCTGAGGGCGGTTAGAGTCGCGGGCGTGCATTTCCCCCAGATCTACGGCTGACACGGTCGGGGTAGCGCCCCGGCTTCCCTCCCGCATGTTGCACTCCCCCAGTTGCGCGCCGCCTACGATCACGACCCGGCGGACCTCTACCTGTACGACATCGGGGCCTACGCCGCACGCGCCCTCGCGGAATCGCAGGACCGGCACTTCATGCAGCTGTCTCCGACGTTCGTGGCCTGGAACGGCGCCGACCAGGACTTCGCCGCACACCTGTGGCAACTGCCGGGCGCCGACGCGTACCGGGCGAAGTTCGCGCAATGGCTTGCCGACTCCGGGGCGTCCACCACAGACATGGACGCCTTCTCGGGCCGTCCCGCACGGGCCCTGGCGCTGATCCCCCGGGCGATGCAGCCGCACGCCGACCAGGTCGACACCCGCGCGGTGACCTTCGTCGGGCCCTGCTTCGACACAAGCGCCGGCGCAAGCACGGGCGCGCCCGGCTGGACACGCCCGGCCGACGCGGAGAACGTGCTGCTGATCTCCCTGGGCTCGGCGTTCACGCGTCAACCGGAGTTCTACCGCCGGTGTCTGGCCGCCTACGGCAACCTGCCCGGATGGCACGTCGTGCTCCAGATCGGCAAGTACACCGACCCGGGGGAACTCGGCGACATCCCGTCCAATGTCGAGCTGCACTCCTGGGTTCCGCAGCGGGCGATCCTGGAACAGGCGGATGCCTTCGTCACCCACGCCGGTATGGGCGGCTGCAGCGAAGCGCTGCTCGCAGGCGTCCCGATGATCGCGGTGCCGCAGGCCGCCGAGCAGTTCATGAACGCCGACCGGCTCGTGGAACTGGGTGTGGCCCGCCGTATCGACACTCCGGAAGCCACCGCCGAGACGCTACGGGCGGCCTTGAACTACCTGGTCGCCGACGCGGAGGTCGCGCGCCGCTCGGCACTGTTGCGCGCCGCCGCACAAGCCGAGGGCGGCACGCCGCGTGCCGCCGACTTCATCGAGAACATGCTCGCCTGAGCCTTACGCGCCGCAGCCAAGGAGCCGCTTCCGGCTTTCTCCGTTTCTTGATCGGGCACAGCTCGTTGGCATATTCAGCGGCTCAGCCGCCGCTCAAGTCACTCAGTCCGTGCTCGGTGGTGTGGCTGCTCCGCACCGCCGTCAAGAAGAGGAGAACCTGCCATGCGTCGGATCCACTCTCTCGCCGTCGTCGCGGCCGCCTTGGCCACGGTCTTCGGGGCGGTACCCGCCGCGACCGCCACCCCCACGCTGCCCAGCAGCCGGGCCGCCTACAACTGCTCGCCGGGGTACTTCTGCATCTACAACAACTGGAACGGCGGGGGGACTCGCTGCCAGTGGTCGCAGTCCCGCCTGGCGAACACCGCGGACAACTGTTCCTTCATCCGGCGAGGACAGAACGTCCGCTCGGTCTGGAACGCAACCGGGCACCGCGTGCAGTACTACACGCAGACCAACTACCACGCGCGCGTCGGATCCACCCCGGCCCACGCGGGCGGCAACCTGCAGGGCAGCTACCAGATCCGTTCCTTCCAGCCGCAGTAGCAACTGCGAGCGCGCGGGGACGCCTCCTCCATAGGCGTCTCTGCGCGCCGTCCGCTGGTCTTTGCGGACCGTTGCGTGATCGCATGGGCCGCTACCTGTGCGTCGGCTCGACGGTGGGCGACTGCCCGTCAGCGCGGTAGGCGAGCGCGCGCAGTTCGTCGGCGTAGGTGGCCCAGACGTCGACGCCGAGGAAGTGGCCGACGCCTGGCAGGGTGCGCAGGCTGGCGCCGGGGACGGCGGCTGCGATGTCGCGTGCGGCCGTGACGCGTAGCAGTGGATCCTGCTCGCCGTGCAGGACCAGGGTCGGCGCGGTGATCTGGGCGAGTGACCCGCCATTCCACTTGGCGCCGATCTGACGGCTCTGTGCTTTCTGGTCACGGAGGCCGGCGACTTGGTGTGCGGTCTCCTTGTCCACGAATCCACGTACGTCGCGCTCGTCGATGTGCTGGCCGGGGGCGGCCAGGATTCGGGCGACGGACAGGGCCAGGGCGAAGTTGCCCTGCGGGGTGTCGGGGTAGCGCAGCGAGGCGAAGCGGGCCAGGGTCGCCGGGCGTAGGTAGCGCAGGACGCTCAGACCCTTCGCGTCGCTGGGCACGGCCGAGGAGGTGGCGAGGCTGAGCACACGCTCCCGGTGACGGATCGCGATGCGCTGCGCCACGAGCCCACCCATCGAGTGGCCGAAGAGATGAGCGCGCTCCCGGCCGAGGGCGTCGAGAACGGCGACCGCGTCGTCGGTCAGGTCCTCGGCGCTGTAGGCCGGTGCTGTGCGGCGGAGCAGCGCCGCGACCGGCGGCCCGACGCCTCGGTCGGGCAGGTGCGTGGACTGGCCGGCGTCGCGCTGGTCGTAGGCCACCACGTGGAAGCCGCGGCGCACCAGTTCGCCCACCAGCCCGTCCGGCCACCAGAACCGGGAGGCCCCCAGCCCCATCACCAGGAGCAGCGGGTCGCCGCCCGCCCCGCCGAGATCCTCGAAGGCGATCCGTATCCCGTCGTTGTCCGCGAAGCGTGGCACCAGCACTCCCCTCATTCGCAAACATCGTTCGCGAACAACGTACGCGAACAAAGTAGAGTGGCGGCAACGAGGAGGTGGAAGTGGCAGGACAGCAGGACCCGGTGATCTGGCTGCGGCCCGAGCAGGCAGCCGTCGGACGCCCGGCCGAGCGCAGCCGCGCCGAGATCACCGCCGCCGCGGTGGAACTCGCCGACCGCGAGGGCCTGGAATCCGTCTCCATGCGCCGCGTCGCCGCAGACCTGGGCACGGGCGCCGCCTCGCTCTACCGCTACGTGGCCACCCGCGACGATCTGCTCGACCTGATGACCGACAGCACCGCAGCCGAGTATCACCTGCCCGCCCCGAGCGGCGACTGGCAGTCCGACCTGCTCGGCATCGCCGACCAGGCCTGGCAGATCATGCGACGCCATCCCTGGCTTCCGACCCTGGTCATCACCCGCCCCACCCTCGGACCGCACGGGGTCGACCTGCTCGAGCACCTCCTCGACGTACTCGCCGAGCATCCGGCCGAGCCCGCCCGCAAACTCGAGGCATTCGCCGTGCTGAACGCCCTCACGGCGTTGTACGTCCAGAACGAGCAGGCCGCCGCAGATCCCGGCGCCCAGCGCCAGTCCGCCTACCTGCGCCATGTGGCGACCGCCGGCACGCACCCCCGGATCACTGCGCTGCTCGCCGACACTCCGCCCGAGGGCAAGCCCCACGACCGGTTCCCGACCGTGCTCGCCCGCGCCATGGCGGGCGTGCTGGGCTGACGTCGTCACGTCACGACTCGCGTACGGCACCGGGGGCTCAGCCCCGGGGGCCTCAAACGCCCTGCGAGGAGGGGCGTTGTCAGTCGCGGCTGGCAGGATCCTCGGCATGACGGAGATCGACGACTGGCGGTCCTTCCTGGTGCGCTGGAGCCAGGAATGGGCGGACGCGCAGGACCCCGACGCACCCGCGGAGGAGCGGCTCGCAGACGACGAAGAGCCGCTGCGAAGGCGCTGGTTGGGGTTCCCGGCCGCCACCGAGGAGCGGATCGTGGCCTTGGAAGAGCGGCTGGGGCACCGGCTGCCGCCCTCGTACCGGACGTTCCTGGCGGTGAGCGACGGATGGCGGCACGCGGGCGGCTTCGTCTGGCTGCTCGCCGGTACCGACCAGGCCCGCTGGCACCACGACGAGGCGGGCCTGTCCGAGTACTTCCCCGGGGAACTGGACGACGACCCCACTCCCGAAGACGAGTTGCTGGCCGGCATGTGGGAGCGGGCGCTGCGGCTGGATGTGGAGTCCGACGGCCTCTACGTCCTGCTGGACCCGGGCGACGTGGACGACGACGGTGAGTGGGCCGTGTACTGCTGGGCGGGGTGGCACGCGAGCCCGCCGCAACGGTATCCGTCGTTCGGGGCGTTCATGGAGGCCATGTACCGGGAGTTCCACAGTCTGGAGATGAGCCGCTCCGAGCGTGCCGGGAGGGTGTTCGTCAACGAGACGACGCGGGCACTGGATGCGTCCGTCGAGGCCGCCCGCCGGGACGCGCTGGGCGGACGGTATGAGCCGGCCTCGGCGGCCCTGGCGGAAGCGGCCTCGTTCGGCAGGCCCCGGGCGAGAGGCCTGCGCGACCAGATACGCCGGCTGCTCGGGGAGACCTACATGGTCTACTTCGATGAGCTCGTGACCGACCCGCTGTACGCACCGGAGATCGTGCCCTTGCTGGCCACCGAGCATGTGAGCCACCACCGGCACGACTCCTCATGGCCCTTCCACCTGCGGGGCGCCGCGGACTCGGTGGTCAAGGCCGCGGACGAGATCCTGCGGCAGGTACGAGAAGGCACCTTCCACTACACCGCGGAGGGCGCCTTCGGGCGGGCCGTGGACAAGGCGCGGGAGGAGGCACGCTGGGGCGACACGGATGCGGCCTGGCGCACCCTGCGGGCCGCCCTGCCCGAATGGCGACCGCTGGGCCCCGATCACCTCGCCCCGGTCGGCCTCGTCGCCGACCCGCTCCTCGGCCCCTTGATCACACCCGAGCGAGGCAGGGAACTGCTGGCCACGCCCCGGGCCGGACAGCACGGTGACGCCCCGGCGCCGGTGGCCGACCTCGATCCGCCGGGCCTGTCCTGGCTCGCGGAAGCGGACCCGCGGGGCGTCCTGGGGTCGTATCGCTTCGTTCTCGTGGAGTCGGTGGAACCGGCCGAACTGCCCGACCGGATCGGCGCGGACGACACCACGGTCCTGAACGCCCCGGCGTCCTTGCGGGAGTCACGCCAAGGCTTCCTCGACAACCCGAGCCCCTCTACGTGGGAGGACCGGGCGCGGGTGGCTGTCGGCCGGGCGGGTTCCGGGTGGAGCTTCGCCCTCGAGCCACGGCCGCACCGGAGGTTCGACGATCAATGGTTCGTCTCCCCCGGCGTCGCCGCTTCCCAGGGCACCCGTGCTGTGACGGTGTGGAGCGAGCCTTCCGACGGCCACCGTCCCGGTGTCTTCCATCTGTCCGTCGCGGAGAACGGGGTGGAGCAGTACGCGTTCACCGTGACGGCGGCCGCGGTCGCCAGACGAGGATCCATACCGAGCGCGCTGGACCCGGACCGGCACTTCCAGCAGGACGACCCGCCCGCCGAGCGGCTGGGCGAGCGCCGCATGCTCGAGGCGCTCGCCACCGAGTTCGGTGTCCGGCTGCCTCGGCTCGCCCTCACACGCGGAATGCTCCGCTCCTTCAGGACCCGACCCTGGAACCGGCCGCCGGGTCCCGGCGAGGGATACATCACCGTCGGTGTGTACCGCCCCGGGTCCTGACGCGCACAGCGACGGCTGAGAGCCCGGGCCCGGCTCGGGCCCTCCACCAGGCATCGGGGTGTCAGGCATCGCGCCGGTGTACCGCTCGCCAACCGGCCGACAGCGCGGCCACGCAGGCGGAGCGCACTCCGGCGCTGCACGCCTCCTTAATACATATACCGAGCGCAGTATGATCTGCCGAGGTGGCCGGAAAGGGGGTGGGTTGGATGATCCGTGCGTAGAAGTTCCTCATGCGGCCCACCGTGAGTCAGTAAGGCGCACTCGCCGAGATGCTGGGTGATCACTGCTCCCTCTGCAACGTAGCGTTCCAGGAGCGCCGCGCCGCCTACCGGCACGGCTCGAAGACGACGATCCGGTGCGGGCAGCAATCCGTGCAGCTCAAGGACATCCGGGCGTTCGATCCGGCGCGTCAGGGCCGTTGGTCGTTCTCGTCGCAGCAGGCGACGCTTCGCCGGTTGGACAAGGCGTTCGCCGCGTTCTTTCGCCGCATCAAGGCCGGAGACAAGCCGGGCTGTCCACGTTTCCGGCCGGGAAAGCGGTTCGACACGGTGGAGTTCCCGAAGGACGGGGACGGCTGCCGGTGGGACTCCACGCCGCACGACCCCGTGATCCGTGACCGCTTTCAGGCGTCGGGCACGTCAAGGTGCACCAGCACCGGACCGTGGCGGGCAAGGTCAAGACGGTCTCGGTGAAGCGCGAAGGCAAGCGCTGGTACGCCATCCTGACAGCCGAACAGACTGCCCCTGAGCCACGTGAGTTCCGTACTGGCGAAACTCGGCGCGCGCGACCGGACGCAGGCGGTCATCGCGGCCTACGAGTCCGGCTTCGTCTCTCCGGGCTGAGCAAACACCCCGCGCAGGGTGCGATGCCGCCGCCCTCAAGCACGTACTCCCTGGCGTCGTCCGGCTTCGACTGAGCACACTGCAATTCGACTTGCGTTCACAGGACGAGCGCCCACCGACAGGTAGCCGTTCGGCATCAGCCGGAAGTGTCTTGACGCCCTGTCATCACACGTTCCTGAGGACGGACATCGTGCTCGAAGTACGCGCTCCCCGGTGGCGTCGTCACCTCGCTTTCCTCGGCGCCGCTGTCGCCGGCCCCACGCTGGCTGCCGGCACCTTGCTGGCGTCTCCCGCCCACGCGGCCCCGGCGGACGACATCCGTATCAACGAGGTGGTGACCACCGGCAGCGTCAACGACTCGATCGAGCTGTACAACAAGGGAACGGCCACCGTCGACATCTCGGGCTGGATCCTCAAGGACGACAACAACAGCTCGAAGTACGCGATCTCCTCCGGTACGACGCTGGCCCCCGGCGCGTTCCGCGCCTTCGACGTGCACAATGCGTTCGGCCTGGGCTCCAGCGACAAGGCGCGCCTCTACCTGCCCGACGGCACCACCATGGTCGACAGCTTCAGCTGGAGCAGCCACTCCAGCCCCTCCTGGTCGCGCTGCCCCGACGGCACCGGCGCGTTCGGCTCGGCCGCGGTGACCCTGGGTGCCGCGAACAGCTGCGGTGGGGGCATCTCACCGCAGGCGTGGCCCGGCAGCAGTTCCGTGGCGACGGCCGACGCCTCCAACGTCTTCGGCCAGGACCTCAGCGGTCTCTACCAGGAGGGAAGCGCGATGTGGGGCGCGCAGAACTCCGGCAAGCTGTGGCGGCTGGTCCGCGACGGCTCCGGCGGCTGGAAGCCGGACACCGCCAACGGCTGGACGTCCGGCAAGACGCTCCGCTTCCCCGGCGGTTCCGGCACCCCGGACAGCGAGGGCGTCACGCTCACCGGTGCCGGTTCCGCAGGCGGCGCGTTCGTCGCGAGTGAGCGCAACGGCGACGCGTCCGGGACGAGCCGCCTGTCCGTCCTCAAGTACGACGTCGGCGGTACGGGCACCGCACTGACGGCGACCAAGGAGTGGAACCTGACCTCCGACCTGCCGTCCGTGGGCTCCAACCTCGGCTTCGAGGGCATCACCTGGGTCCCCGACAGCTACCTGACCGCGTCCGGCTTCAAGGACGAGTCGACCGGCTCGGCCTACGACCCGAACCGGTACGGCAGCCACACGGGCGGTGTGATCTTCGTCGGCGTCGAAGGCACCGGCATGGTCTACGGATACGTCCTGCAGGACTCGGGCACCTACACCCGCGTCGCGTCCATCGCCAGCGGCATGGACGGTGTGATGGAACTGCAGTGGGAGCCCCAGGCCGCGCGCCTGTGGGTCGTCTGCGACGACACCTGCGACGGCCAGCACAGGACCATGCAGGTCAACGCGTCCGGCACCTTCGCCACCACGGCGGTCTACAACCGCCCGAGCGGCATGCCCAACATCAACAACGAGGGCTTCTCCGTGGCCGGAGCCGACGAGTGCGTCAGCGGCTCCAAGCCCGTGTACTGGGCCGACGACAGCAACGACAGCGGTCACGCACTGCGCAAGGGCACCATCACCTGCTGAGCAGGCAGCATGACTGCGGCCCCGGCCAGGTCCGCCGGGGCCGCAGTCGCTTCAGGCGGCGCACAGGGCACGAGTCGGCACGCCGCCTCCCGCCTCACGAAGAGCGGTCAGCCCCGGAAGCACTCCCGGCTCCCACCACCCGCCGGTTCGAAGCACACCTGCACTCCGGTGAGGTCCCCGCCGTCGATCATGGGCGTGTAGAGATAGTCCTCGGCGTCGTACTTGTCGACGACCTCCGCCCGCTGCGGTTTGCCACCCGGGAGCGACACGTCGAGGGCGTCCCCGACATGCGTGTGCCAAATCCGGGCCCACGCGGCCTCGCACCCCGAGTTGTACCGAATCTCCATCCACGCCCCGGTGGAGGTGCGATGCGGCTTACCGAGTGCCCGGACGTGTTCGGGCATACCGCAGCCCATCAGTCCGGGGTCCTTGCCCACGCATCCCTGCGCGCGGCAGCCGGGTTCGGGCGGCGGAGTGCGCGCACCCTGCCCCACGGGATCCCCGGCCCCCGCGTCCGGCAGGGCTGCGGCCCACACCGCCGCCGCGACACCGACCGCGCAGACGGCAGCGGCGACGGCCCACCGGCGGCGTGCCGTGTTCGCCTTCCGCGGCCCCTGTTCGGCCTCGTCCGCGGTCGGGGCGCGGTCGCCCGGCTCGTCGTGGCCGGGTTGTGCCGCTTCCTCTGCGCTTCCAGCGCGTGCCGCGCTCCGGGCGCGGCCGCTCCACTCCGCGTCGGCCAGTTCCCACAGCGCCGTCAAGCGTCCGGGCGGCTCGCTCGCCATCGCGCACAGCGCTTCGACGGCTGGGCGCGGGGCGAGTTGCTTGCCGTTGAGATAGCGCTCCCAGGAGGACTTGCTGTACGCGGTGCGCTCGGCCAGCACGGCCAGGCTGAGGCCCGTACGTGCCTTGAGCTCGCGCAACTCCCTGGCCAGCCGCAGGCATGCGGGTGCGGCGGCATGCGGTGCGCCGTCCTTCATCGCCGCAGCACCTGCCAGGTGTGCGGGCCCACGATGCCGTCGGGGGGCAGGCCGGCCTTGTCCTGCAATCGCTTGACGGCGCGTGTGGTGTTCTCTCCATAGACGCCGTCTGCGCCGCCCGGGTCGAAGCCCAGATGGCGCAGCAGGCACTGAGCCTCCACGACGTCCCATCCGGGCTGGGAGAGGACTGCGGTGCGGGTGGTGCTGTAGCCCGCGTACAGACGGCCGTCCTCCCGCTTGACCGCACAGGGATAGGTCTTACCGGGCCGGTAGGCGAAGGGTGCGCCGGGGCCGGGCGAGACAGCAGCACTGGGCTGTGAACCGGTGAGAGTCTTCCCGCCGCCACTGTCCCCCGCCCAGGGTGTCGTGAGTAGTAGTCCGACGAGCAGCGCGCCCAGCACCGCTGTGGCGAGGACGCCGATCAGTACCCACCGGCGTACGCCCTTCGGTGCCGGTGCCTCCGCTGCTTCCGCCGCTCCGTCGTCCTCCTGCCGTGCTTCCTCGGCGACTTCGTGGAGCACCAGGATCCGTGTCGGCTCAACGCCGGCCACCCGGGCCAGTTCCTCCACCGCCTGCCGAGGCGGCAGCGCCTTCCCGTTGAGATAGCGCTCCCAGGAGGAGCGGCTGTAGCCGGTCTTGGACTGGAGCGACGCCAGGCTCAGCCCGCTGCGGTCCTTCAGTCGGCGTAGCTGGACGATCAGTTGCCGCCCCGGGTCGTCGAGCGAATCCGGTAATTCTTTCCAACGCGACACGTTCCACCCCAAATATGCTGAGCCACCGAGGTTCAGTATCCGCCTCCTCTGTGTTCTGGTACGCAGCTTGGGGATCCTGGGTTCTCGGCAACCGCCGTACGGTGCGCCTTTCGGTCAGCCTGGTCCGGTGGATCGGTTGTCGACGGTGCGGGTGCGGTCCTGGAGTTCGGCCGGTTCGGCCTGCTCGGATGTGGCTGCCCAGCTCGCCAGGAGGGTGAGCCCGTCGTGGGCCGCGGTACCGGGTTCAGCGCTGAAGGCGGTGAGGGTCAGACGGGGATCGGCGGGCAGGGGCATGGCCTCGAAGGGGAGGCTGAGGTGGCCGATGACGGGGTGGCGGAAGTTCTTTGTGCCGGTGTGGTGCAGGCGGACGTTGTGCGCGGCCACAGGGTGCGGAACTCCTCGCTTCGGGTGGCGAGTTCGCCGACGAGGTCGGTCAGGGCGCGGTCGTAGAGGTCGCGTCCTGCCTCGGTGCGCAGTAGGGCCACGGTGGTGTGGGCGGATTCCTGCCAGTCGGGGTAGAAGTCGTGCGCCCGGCAGCTGAGGAAGCGGAAGCGGGCGAGGTTGACCGGCCGGACCGGGTCGTCGAAGGCGGGTGCGTACAGTGCTCGGGCCAGCCGGTTGGAGGCGAGGACGTCCAGGCGTCCGTTGCGTACGTAGGCGGCCGCGTCGCTCATGGAGTCCAGCAGATGCTGGATGCCGGGCCGGATCTGCTGCGGAGTGGGACGGCGGCGGGGGCGGGGTCCGGCGTTGGCGGCGCGGGCCAGGTCGAAGAGGTGGGCGCGTTCGGCCTCGTCGAGCTGGAGGGCGCGGACGAGGGCTTCCAGGACGCTTTCGGAGACGCCGCTGAGGTTGCCGCGTTCCAGGCGGGCGTAGTACTCGGCGCTGACCCCGGCCAGCATGGCGACCTCTTCGCGGCGCAGTCCGGCGACACGGCGGTTGCCGCCCCAGGCCGGGAGTGCGGCCTGCTGGGGGGGATCCTGGCTCGCCGCGAGATCAGAAACTCGCGGACCTCGCTGCGATTGTCCATGTCTTCCGAGGTTAGGCCGGTCTTCGGCGCTGTGGGGTGTTCTGCCAGTACAGGGAACAGCAGGACCTCCCCGACCGGTCTCACCGGCGGTTTCCTGGCTGGTGGCGGGGTTGCGTGTGCGGTCCGCCGCCGACCCGGCCGTCTGACAGCAGCAGTCCCGCGTTTCTGTCCGCAGGCCGGCACAGTCCGTGACCGGCGCGACAGCGCACCACCGAAGGAAATCCGATGGAGTTCGTGAAGCAGCCCGCGACCATGAAGCTGCCCGAGGCGTGGTTCACCGGAGGTGCCTGGGCGAACGTGATCCACCGAGGCGAGGACCCCCTGCGCGCCAGGGCGAACAGGGTCCGGTTCGCACCCGGCGCCCGCACCCAGGAGACGACGGCTGCCGAAACAGAGGGCCCCCCAGCACGGCCTGATGACCCTGACGCCGATCACGGCAGCGACGCGGAACGACGGCTCAACGCATCTCCTCCGTCAGATAGTTGAAGACCAGCTTGACCGGGGCGAGAGTCAGGTCGGTGTTGATGTGGCTGGCGGAGACGACTTCCAGCACGGGCAGGTCGGCAAGCGGCGCGAGAGCGTGCTGGAACAGCTGTAGCCGGGCGGGCCCTGTGTAGGCCTCCTTGACCACGACGTCGCTGATCTGGGTCCGTACCAGTTCCTGCACACGCGGGGCGCCGTCGTAGCCCGGGACGGTCTTGAGCATGAAGGTCGGCACGGTGATCTGCGCTTCGGCATCACGCTTGTCCAACTCGTAGTGCTTGTATCCCATGGTCGCGGTCGCGATCCGCAGCGTGCCGAAGTCGATGGTGCCCACCAGCGTGGGGCCGTCGACGTACAACTTCGGAGCGCCGATCACCTTCGGGTATGCGCTGAGCTCACGCCCGGCCACTGTCGCGGGGAAGCTGTCGAGGTACATCGAGTGCAGGTACTCGCCCGGCTCCGCGTCGAAGGTGACCGGGACCACAAGGCCCCCCTCGGTATAGGGGCCGTAAGCGGTGACCTCGTTCATCCTCATGATCTCGAACCGGACCAACGGCTCACGTTCGTCGATCTGCAGGGGCTCGGGGACGACGGCGCGCAGCGCATCGGCGTCAGTGCGGTAGACGATGTTGAGGTACTCGCGGTCGGTGAACCTGGCCATCACCGGCGGGTACGCCTGGTTGGGCAACGGGGTGTTGATCTGGAGCCGGACGTCTTCGATCTTCATGTCTGCTTTCCTGTTCGCTTGCGGCGCAACGCTCGGCAGAGGCGTTCATGCCCTCGCGCAGTCGGCCGCCTTGATCAGCTCGTGCATCGCAGGGATCCTTCGTGGCTTTCACGGCGGACCGCTGTGGCAGGTCGCACACCCAGAGGTGCCGGCTGCCGGCCTCTCCGAACGAGTACACAATGTATCTGATACACACCGTACTCGTTCGGCGGGGTGGGTTCGCAGTTGCGACCGGAGAAGCCTGAGGGGCTCGTACCAGACGGTGTCGTCGCGCGACGCGTCGCGGTCGGCGGCTACCGCGGACCGACGCCCGGCTGGGCTCCATGACGGCCGTCACCGACTCCGCCGAAGGCGGCGCCACAGGGACGACCGCCTGGAAGGTGACAGGCACGACGCTCGTCAGCTACCTGACACCGTCATCTCACGAGGCGAGAAGGCACCGCCCATATTGGGGGGCATGAAGCCTCCGGCGAATCGTCAGAACACCTTCATGGTGAGGTTGATGGCATCGCGGTCGATGCGGTAGCCCAGGCCGGGATTCTTCGGGGCTTCCAGGTAGCCGTCCTTGTTGACTCTCGGCACGTCGGCCATGCCCATGCTCAAGACGGTTTCCGGGACGATGACCTCCGCGAACTCGCAGTTCGGTACTGCCAACGCGACGTTCAGGTACATCGCGAGGTTGAACGGCGGGCCGTAGCTGTGGATCTCGTAGTTCACGCCGAACACCTCGGCCGCATGGGCAGACTTCAATACGTGCGACAGACCGCCGGCGTACTCGCCGAGGCTGCGGACGTAGAAGCCGACGCCCGACTTCAAGTAGTCACGCAGGGCCGGGAAGCCGACGTAGTTCTGCTCGCCTACCGCCAAAGGGCTCCTGAGCTTGCTGCTGAGATACGCCAGCCCGTCGAGGTCGTAGTCCGAAATGGGGTTCTCGTACCAGTAATAGCCCAGCTCGTCCAACACGTAGCCGACCTTGAGGGCATCGGGGAGGTTGTACGCGCACACCGGGTCGGCCATGAGGTCGATCTCTGATCCATAGGGCGGAGGATATGAACCTGACGAAGCGCCTGCTGGAGCAGTTCCTGGTGCTCGCCGAGGAGAAGCATTTCGGTCGTGCCGCGGAGCGCCTTTCCATGAGCCAGCCGCCGCTCAGCCAGTCGATCCAGCGTCTGGAGCGTGGCCTGGGGGTGCGGCTGTTCGAGCGGGGTCCGGGCGGAGTCTCCCTGACCCCGGCGGGCGCAGCCTTCACGGTGGACGCCCGGCGCCTTCTCCACACGCAGTCTGCGGCCATCGAGCGGGTGCGGAGGGTTGCAGGCGGCCTGGAGGGAGTCATCCGGTTGGGGCATGTGAGCACCCCGCGTTCCTGCGGACCGCGGCCGAGGAACTTCCGGGATTGCGCATTCGCCTTTGCCAGGATTCGACGGCGGCCGTCGCCGGGATGGTCCGTTCCGGCGCACTGGACCTGGGGTTCCTGCGCGACCCCTCACCGTTGTCGGACTCGGCCGAGCTCGTCAGCCAGGAGGTCGCCGTCGAGCGCATCGCGGCCGCTCTGCCGCACGATCACCGCTTGGCCGGCGCCGACGAGAGCGGCCTGGACGAGTTGCGCGACGACGACTTCGTGCTTCCCGACGCCGATGTGCTGCCGGACCTGGCCCGACAGGTGCGACGGGCCTGTCATGAGGCGGGATTCGCGCCCCGGAGCCGCGCGGTGGCCGACAACGTCACCGGCCTGGTCAGCTACGTGGCCTCCGGACTGTGCGTCGGCCTATTGCCGGAACGGCTCCGTGACATCCTCAGCCTCGGAATCGCCTTCGGCGCGCTGCGCGGGCAGTCGCCCCATCTGACCACCACCGTGGTCGCCGTACGCCGCCCGGAGGCGGACGCGGCCGTACTCCGCCTGCTGGAACTGCTGCCACGCGGCAACTACGGGTGACGGGGTGTCAGGGAGCTGCGGCCGTCGGATGAGTACGAGACCGCCTCGCGGACGTCATCCCCCACTCCCCCGAGATACGCCGCCTCTGACAGCGGCGGCCGGTACTCGCCCCCGGGGATGCCGATCTCGCGGACATCGGTTGCGATCCGGGGGAGCTCCTGACCCCGTACTCAGCGCCCTAGGTGTGGTGACCGTCGGCTCCTTCTCTGAAAAATCCGTGCTGGTGATATATGGTTTTTGACACGAGGTGAGTGGCGCGAGATCGACCTTGAACCGAGGCCCGGAGGTGGCCGGAGGCGCCGTCGCCGCCCGGGGCAGGTTGCCGGTTTCCTCGCGGATCGCGCCGACAGGCCGGGCGAATCCCCCGTGACCGGGGTCTGGGTGAAGCGCCGCATGCGCCGAGAGCACACAAGGTGTCCACGCCCATGGAGTCCACCGCCAGGTGAAGGCGGAGCCGTCGAATGGTGCACCAGCGCGGTTGCGTCAGCGAGGAGACAGCCATGAACACGGAGCCGACCAGGTGGAATCCTGACTTTGCGCGGTGGGAGACGACGTCCAGAGGCCGTGCCGTGCTGACCGATCCCCGGCTGAACAAAGGCACCGCCTTCACCGAGGACGAACGGCAGGCGCTCGATCTCGTCGGGCTGATCCCTCCGCACGTACTCACGCTGGAACAACAATCCTCGCGCGCCTACGCGCAGTTCCTCGCCCAGCCGGACGACCTGGCCAAGAACGTGTACCTGGCCGCCCTCCAGGACCGCAACACGGTCCTGTTCTATCGGCTGGTGGGCGAGCACCTGGACGAGATGCTGCCCATTGTCTACACGCCTACTGTCGGCACTGCGATCCAGCGCTACAGCTACGAGTACCGACGCCCCCGAGGTGTCTATCTGTCGGTCGACGCACCGAAGGACGTCGAACGCTCCCTGCGCGCCACCGGACTGGGACCGGACGACGTCGACCTCATCGTCGCCACCGACGGGGAGGCGATCCTGGGCATCGGTGACTGGGGCGTGGGCGGCATCAACATCTCGGTGGGCAAGCTCGCGGTGTACACCGCCGCGGGCGGTATCCATCCCTCCCGCACCATTCCCGTCGTGCTCGACGTGGGTACCAGCCGCAAGGAACTGATGGAGGACCCGCTCTACCTCGGCAACCGTCACCCCAGGGTCGACCGGGAGACCTACGACGCATTCGTCGAGAACTATGTCGACACAGCCAATCGGCTCTTCCCCGGCGCCGTGCTGCACTGGGAGGACTTCGGGCCGGACAACGCGCGGCGCATCCTTGCACGTTACGGCGACCGGTATCTGACCTTCAACGACGACGTCCAGGGGACGGGAGCGGTGAACCTGGCGGCAGTGCTCTCCGGGGTGCGGGCCAGCGGCACGCCGCTACGCGACCACCGCGTGGTGATCTTCGGTGCGGGCACGGCAGGCATCGGGGTCGCCGATCAACTGCGCGATGCACTCGTATCTGCCGGGCTGACCCCGAACGAGGCCACCCGACGATTCTGGTGCGTCGGCCGCCACGGCCTGCTCACCGAAGGCATGGCAGTGCGCGACTTCCAGGCCCCCTACGTCCGCCCGGCTGACGAGGTGGCCGACTGGTCACGCGACGCGGACCTGGGCGGAATCCCCCTGGCCGAGGTCGTGCACCGGGTCAGTCCGACCATCCTCATCGGCACCTCAGGCCAGGGCGGTGCGTTCACCGAGCCCGTCATCCGTGACATGGCCGCCTCCGTCTCCCGCCCGATCATCCTTCCCATGTCCAACCCCACATCGCTCGCCGAGGCGACACCTGCCCAACTGCTCGGCTGGACCGACGGCGGGGCCCTGGTGGCCACCGGCAGTCCCTTCGCCCCCGTGACCCACGGCGACATCACCTACCAGATCGGGCAGGCCAACAACGCGTTCATCTTCCCCGGTCTCAGCCTGGGCGCCATCGTGGCTCAGGCCACCCGTATGACCGACGGCATGCTCAAGGCCGCGGCCGACGCCGTCGCCGAGCAGGTCGGCTCCACCGCTCCAGGCGCCGCGCTCCTCCCGCCCACCCAACAGTTGAGGGAGACCTCCGCCGCCGTCGCCACGGCCGTCGCCCGAGCCGCAGCCCACGACGGTGTCGCACGCGCCACCGTCGGCGACGACATCGGCAGCCGGGTCCGGGCGGCCATGTGGCAGCCCGACTATCACTCCGTACACGCCGTCTGACCGGAAGTCCGAGGAACAGGTGATGGCCGGAGCACCTCTGAGCTGGAGTGTCCATGTGGCGCCGTCGATCCCCACCCAGATCTCGGACCTCCCGCCCGACCTGCCCAAACGTATGTGGTCGCCGATCACTGCGACTCTGATCGCAGGCGAACGTGACGCGGTGCTGGTGGACGCGCTGATGACCATCGAACAGGCCGGCCGTCTGGCGGACTGGGTGGCCGCGAGCGGCAAGAACCTCACCACGGTCTATGTGACGCACGGACACGGCGACCACTGGTTCGGGCTGGGTACGGTGCTTGACCGATTCCCGCGTGCCAGCGCCGTGGCCACCCCTGAAGTGGTGGCGCAGATGCGGAAACAGATGGCACCGGAGTTCGTCGCGTCGTTCTGGAACACGCGCTTCCCCGGCCAGATCCCCGACAGGCTCGTCACGGCCGAACCGCTGGTCGGCGACCGGCTGGACCTGGAAGGCAACGACCTTGTCGTGGTGGCGCTCGGGCATACCGACACCGATGACACCACCTGTCTTCATGTGCCTTCCGTAGGCCTGGTGGTGGCCGGTGACGCCGTCTACAACGACGTCCACCTGTACCTCACCGAATCGCCCGTCGCAGGCCGCCGAGCCTGGCTCGATGCCCTCGAAACCGTTGCCGCGCTGGAGCCGCGGGCGGTCATCGCGGGCCACAAGCGCCCCGACCGCCCCGACGAGCCGGGGACCATCGCGGAGACCCGGCAGTACATCCGGGACTTCGAAGCGGTCGTCGAACGCGCCACCACCGCCCTCGAGGTCTATGACGACATGCTGAAACTCCACCCGTCCCGCATCAACCAAGGCGCGCTCTGGGAATCGGCCAGGTCCGCCAAGGGCTGACCACCCCGTCACCCCTAGGCCGGCGAGCTCTCTTCAGGGACCTTGAAAGGCCAAGAGCAATTGACAACTCCCGGCGTTGTGCCCCCCAGTGGCGCAGGTTACTGTCAGTGGGTAAGGCGATTACCAAAGCACATTCTTCCTGATAGCGCGACTCCAACGTAATCGCCGCCACTCTGTGAAATATCTCCTGCGTCAAAGATGAGCGAGAATATGACAACTCATCACCTTTACCGATGACGACGTTCACGGGAGTCCACGAATGAAAGCTATCCGGTTTGCTCAACATGGCGAGCCGGCGGCAGTCCTTGCCGTCGAAGACATACCCCTTCCGGAGCCCGGAGAGGGGCAGGCGAGGGTGCGCATCCTCGAATCACCGGTGAACCCGTCCGATCTCCTCTACGTTCGGGGATACTACGCGGGCGTGCAAGCGCATTTTCCGGCGCAGGCGGGATTCGAAGGGGTTGGAATTGTCGATGCGGTGGGGCCCGGGGTGAAGGAAGTGTCCGCGGGGCAGCGGGTATCGGTCATCAATGGGCCCGGTGGAAACTGGGCGGAATATTCGGTCGTTCCCGCCAGTGAACTGTTCGCCGTCCCCGATGATCTCCGCGATGAGCAGGTGGCGTCGTTCTTCATCAATCCGGCCTCCGCCATTCTCATGGTCCGACATGTTCTAGCGGTCCCTCAAGGAGAGTGGCTGCTCCAGTCGGCGGCGGGGTCGGAACTGGGACGTATGATCATCAGGCTGGCTAAACGCGATGGGATCCGTACCGCGAACATCGTCCGCAGGCGCGAATCGGCAGAAGAACTGGACCGTCTTGGCGCCGATGTCGTCATCGTCTCCAGCGACGGTCCCATCGACGAACAAGTGCGTAAGCTGATCGACCCGCTAGGCGTCAAGTACGCCATCGACTGTGTGGTGGGGGAAACGGGGACCCAGATCTTCAAGGCACTTCACGAGGATGGAAAAATGCTCGTCTACGGCTCCCTGACGGGCGAGCCGATCCGCGTCGGCGAGGATCCGCGTCACATCCTGGCCGGGCGTCGAACCCTGGAAGTCTATTGGCTCGGATACTGGTTCCCGAGACTCACGGATACGCAACGACAGCAACTGGGTCAGGACATCGTGGACCTTATGCGTGAGGGAATCGTCGAAACATCTCCCGGGCGTAAGTACTCTCTCGACGCAATCGTGGACGCCGTGACCCAGGCGGAGCAGAAGGGCCGAAAAGGAAAGGTGTTCCTGACTCCGGGGGCGAAGTAGCCCTCGTCATTGATGCCCGCGGTCCCTGCCGGGGGAGCCCTAGACTAGGCCACCCCGCGCCTGCGGGCATCACTCCGCCAGCGGACAGCGTGCTTCTGCTCTGCCGGGAGGTATGACGTGACGAAGCTGCGGTATGGCGTACTCGTTGCCGATGGATCCGCCGCCAGAGGAGCATGCGCCTGCCCGACGGGAGCCCCATCATCTCCTCACTCCTGTCATCCACTTTGATCCTCGGTGAGACGGAAGCAGTATTTGTCGACCCGCCGTTCACCCGGGACCAGGTGCACAACGTCGGCGACTGGATCGAAAGCCACGGTAAGCGCCTGGCGTATGTCTATGCCACGCACGGTCACGGTGATCACTGGTTCGGCACCGATCTCCTGCTGCAGCGGTTCCCGGCGCTGCGCCGTATGCGACCGAGCGGACGATCGGGCTGATGAGGAAGCAAGCGGACGAGCGAAAGCACACATGGGACGTTGATTTCCCAGAACTCATTCCGGACAGTCCCGTGGTTTACCAGGTCATTCCAGCCGAGGGATTCGAGATGGAGGGGCATCAGTTCCGGGCAGTGGAAGTCGGTCACACGGACACTGACGACACCACCGTCCTGCACGCTCCGTCGATCGACCTCGTGGTGGCCGGCGACGTCGCCTGCAACGGGGTGCACCAGTAACTGCTGGAGAGTCCTGGCGGAGGGATCGAGAAGTGGCTCGCTGCGCTTGACACCGTATCCGCGCTACGCCCGAGCGCGGTTGTCGCGGGCCACAAGAACAGAGAGCATTCAGACGCCCCAGAAATTCTTGAGCAGACACGCAGAGTCTGGTACAGCGCACTCGCGCTGCTCTCCGACCAGCCCGCATAGCCTCTGCCGTCGAGACGAAAGGCAACTACGTGGACGGCGAACGTAGTGACAGTGTCCTCGCTGAGGTCACGCACTGGTTTTTCGAGGACTATCTGCCCACCTGGGTAGGAGTGGGCAGCGGCACGATTCACCGTGCGCCGGATTTCATCCTCGACTACTGGTCCGCGCCGCTGCACATCAGCAGCCCCACATCACAGGACTGGCTGCTCGGCAGTGACGCCGTCACCGGCCTGGCTGGAACGCACTCAAACGGAGTTGCGGGCACAGAGCTATTCCCATACGGATGTTCCGGATCGCAAGGTGAAGGTCTATCACGCCGCCGGTGCGGCTATTGAGGTCATCTGGTCACGGTGCCGCACGGACAACAGTGAGATCGAACGTCTCGCCGTTCATTTCGAGGTCGATCGCGGGGCTGCGGGGTGGCGGGTGGTGGGCATTCAGCTCGTACCCACGACAGAGGATTCGTTGGACGCGGCTTGGCGAGCGGCGAGCTGAGGAAGCGGCCACAAGGCGCAGCCGTTCGGAAGGAGGGTGGCGGGCCGGCGACTTGGTGAACAAGTCGGTGACCACATAAAAGGGGTGAACGGTTCATGAGCTACCAGGATGCATTCATTCCTACTGAAGGCAGCATATCGCTGCACGCTTGGATATTCCGTCCGCCGACCGGCGATGGCCCGTTCCCGGCGGTCACGATGGCACACGGCTTCGGCGGCGTGAAATACCGTGGCATGCAGGGGTGTGCGGAACGCTTCAGCCCGGCAGGTTTCGTCGTTCTTGTCCATGACCACCGTGGGTTCGGTCTCAGCGGTGGTGAGCCCCGTGGTGACATCGATCCCTGGCAGCAGATAGCCGACTGGCGGCGGCCGATCTCGTTCCTGGAGAGCCTTGACGACGTTGATGCCGACCGACTCGGAATATGGGGTTCAAGCTACGCCTGGGGCCATCGTCCTGGCGGCCACCGATCGACGCATCCGGGCGGCAGTCGCGCAGGTGCCGACGATCAGCGGCTTCGAGCAGGGCCTACGGCGCGTGCCCGCCGACCGCGAGCAGGCGCTGGAGGAGTTGTTCAACGACGACGAACGCGCTCAACTGGCGGGCAAGCAACCCGCATATCAGCTCCTCAACAGCCTCGATCCGAACGTCCAGGCTGCCTGCCTACCATTCCCGGGGCATGGCGGAGTCCGACGCTCATTTCTCGCTCCCGCCGTCGGTCGAAGAACCGAAGTACGTCACGCTGCGGTCCACGCAAGGCGCAGATGTACGAGCCAGGAGCCTGGGTCACTCGGGTATCACCGACGCCGTTGCTGATGGTCGCGGGGAGGACGGACACGGTCACTCCCAGCGATCTCGCGCTCGCCGCGTACGAGCGCGCCCTGGAGCCCAAGCGCTTGGCCATCTTCCCCGGGGATCACTTCGACTCCTATGTGACAGCTTTCGAGCCCACCAGCGAAGCCGCCACCGAGTGGTTCTGCGAGCATCTCTCCCAACCGGCGTGAGGCCGGGCAATGGTCTCCGGGGCAGCGCCTGAGCGGGCGGAGAGGCCGCGGCGCTGCTCCCACCCCGACGCCGGCCCGAAGGCCGGCCGGCCGTGACTGCGACGGCGTGGAGGGTCCAGCATAGACGTCTCTAAGACACATATGTTGCCTTCAGGGGACCCGTCCGGCGGCATCCCCGCCCCTGACCGGCCCCTGGCCCTGCACAGTCCCGGAGGTCTGTCTACACCTGGCGCCTCACGCCTCGTACAAGATTTGACGAAAAGGCGTATGCTTATGTCGCTAAGAATTACACAGACTGCAGGAAGTGATCCACATGAGCTGGTCGGCCACGGGTCGGTACGGCACTGAGCCAGCCCCGGCAGGGCTCGCTTTCGTGCAGGACTTCATGAACACGATCTCCGCCGGTAAGCCCCGTATGAAGGATCTCCTCGCCGACCTCGGCGACGCCCAGGCCTGGCTCGATCAGGCTCTGGAACACTGGGGCGAGGTCACAGGTACCCCCGTGGCCGGGATCCAGCTGGAAGCGCACGATCAGGAAGAGCTTCGAGGGTTCCGTGATGATCTGCGCCAGGCCGTGGCCCGGGGCGACGATGACACACTTCCCCCCTTGCACACTGCGGCCACAGCGATACAGCTGAGCGGGGACGGTCAGGTCCGCTTGGAGCCGCGCGGCACCGGCTGGCGGCGCGTGGCGGCCCTGACCCTGATCGAGGTTTTCCTAGCCCAGCAGGCAGAGGCCTGGCAGCGGCTGAAGATGTGCCGGAACGACCGGTGCGGAACGATGTTCTTCGACAGGTCACGCAACAACAGCGGGGTCTGGCACAACGTGAAGATCTGCGGCAACGCGGCGAATCTGCGAGCCTACCGGGCACGCCAGCGGGCCCAGAGGGTCTAGAGGGCCAAGCGACAGTCCCGCCCGCCTCATACGAGGCGGGCGTACTCGATTCGGTTCTGGTGCACGCGAAGCTGCATCGTGCTCAGCTCCAGCAACGGGACAGCGAGCCCGAACCCCTGAGCACGTGACACCAGGTCTCCCAGGATCTGCTCGACCTCGGCACTACGGCCGGTCGCCACATCGCGGTAGAGGGACGAGGTGGTCGACGAGCCGGCTTCCGTGACGGTCGCCAGTGTCTGCTGCAGGGCCGGGGCCGGCACGGGGTGGCTGGCCGACGCAGCGATCGAGGCGCACTCGTTGACCACGCCTTCGGCGAATGCGGTTCCGCCGGGAACGGCGACGATCTCCCCGACCGCTCCCCGCATCAGGCAGGTCACTGCTCCGACCGCGGCGATGAAGACCCACTTGGCCCACATCTCCGCGTCGATGTCCTCGGACAGACCGGTCGAGAATCCGGCATCGCTCAGGGAGCGGTGCAGTTCCCCGAGGCGCGCCGGGGCCGCATCGCCACGAGCGCCGTAGCGCAGGCTCTGGATGTCGGCCAGCCGGACGATCTCACCGTCGGCGTTGAGGGTGGTCGCCACCTTGGCCACGCCGCCCAGCACCGCGTCATCGCCGAACCGTGCGGCCAGGACATCGATATGACGGATGCCGTTGAGGACGGGGATGATCAGGGAGTCGGGACCGACGGCGGGTGCCATGTCGTCGATGGCCTGCTCCAGGCCGTTGGCCTTGACCGACAGCAGGATCGCATCGTAGGGACTCTCGATCTTCCCGGCCTGGACCGTGTTCGGAGCGAGTACCGTCCGCTCCCCCAGGCCCACGATCCGCAGTCCGTGTCGGGCCAGGTGCTCCGCACGCTCGGCTCGCACCAGGAAGGTCACATCCCGGCCGGCCTGGGCGAGCCGGGCCCCGAAGTAGCCCCCGGTCGCTCCGGCACCCACCACCAGGATCTTCATGAGCCACTGCTCCTCTCACGGCACACGCGCTGACGTGCCGTAGTTCTTGCGTCGCGTTAGAAGCAATCACGCTACAGCCATTTCCATGGCTCTCTGCATCTTCGCACTCAAGGCTATGTCAAGCTGGTCACCCTTCCTTGCCCGACATATGTGAAAACTCTACACTTATGCCTACAAGCTCGATGGCGGAGCACGGACACCGGCCTCCGGCCCGGCGGAGCCACGAGGGTCGACTCTCAGGCAATGGCCGTGCCGCACCCCAAGTGAAGGAGGATCTCCGATGATCATTGACGCTGCCGAACTCGACGCCACTCACGCCTACAAACTGCTGATCGGGAGCATCATTCCGCGCGCTGTGGCCTGGGTCGGCACAGTGTCCAGGGACGGCGTCGCCAACCTCGCGCCCATCTCCTTCTTCACCGCCGTCGGGCGCAAGCCGCCCATGGTCTCGATCACCCTGCAGCCGCGGCAGGACGGGGACACGCTCAAGGACACCTTCGTCAACCTCCGTGACACCGGCGAGTTCGTCACCAACCTGGCGACGCTGCCGCAGGCGGACGCCATGCACGGTTCCGCGTTCGCGTTCGGCCCGGAGGTGGACGAGTTCGAGGCGCTCGGGCTGGAGAAGGCGCCGTCGGAGGTGGTGCGCGTGCCCCGGGTCAAGGGGGCGCCGATCGCGTTCGAGTGTGTCGTGGACCGCATCATGCCGGTCGGGGACGACGGGGTCGATCATGTGGTGTGGGGCAGGGTGGTGCGCTTCCACGTCCGGGACGATCTCTATCTGGAGCGCGGGCGGATCGACACCGCCGCCCTGCCGGCCGTCGGCAGGCTCGCGGCCGAGTACACGCTGGTCGACAACGTCTTCACCACGCCTCTGGACAAGGACCTGCTCACGGCCCGGGACGGCCGTCGGATGCAGCGCCTGGACACGCACCCGGCCGACTGGTCCCCGATCGACACCGATGTGTGGTCCCCCTCCGGCGCCGTGTCCCCCCACGGAAAGTAAGGGCTGCCGTCACCGACACACGCTGAAGCGGCCTACGCGTTCTCTCGCCAGGACTACGTACGTGACGGGCTCTCGTCAGGACACCTCGGCCAAGCATGATCATCGGAGACGGTCCTTGCAGACGCGGGCCGTCAGTCACGGAGAGGATCGCCCCATGCCCATGATCGACGTGCCCGTCGCGCACCGCGAAGACCATCGCGACGGAGTCGGCGTACAGCCGTCGCGCGATGAAGGAGAGCGCTTCGGCGGACTCCTGGTCCAGCCAGTGGGCATCGTCCGCCAGGCACAGCAGCGGGCGCGTGCCGGGACGTGCCGCAAGGAGCCCCAGAGCCACAAGGGCGACGAGGAAGCGGTCCGGTGCGGAGGTCCGCTCCTGCAGGCCGAAGACGCGGGCGAGCGCGTCACCCTGGGGTGAAGGAGGCTGTCCGAGCTGTGCCACATACGGCCTGAGCAGTTGGTGGAGGGCGGCGAATCCCAGTTCGGCCTCGGACTCCACCGCGTAGAAGCGCATGACCTCGAACTCCTGGGTCGCCGCCAGGGCCTCGACGTGGTCCAGCAAAGCGCTCTTCCCCGCCCCCGGCGCGCCTCGCAACACCAGAACTCCGCTCATGCCCTTATCGGCATGATCAAGAACCTCGCGCAACCGGCCGCATTCCTCGTCACGGCCGAACAAACCACCCATCCGACAACCTTAGACGTTCGGCAGTTCCCGGGGCGGGGACAGGTGACGCCAGCGACGCCCCACCGGCGCGGTGGCCCAAACCTGCGCCTCTCGCTCGCAGTTGCGGATCGTCCGCCGGGTGGTGTCGCCCCGGAGGGTGCGGTGGATCAGTCCGCCACGGGTGGTGCGTCCCTCCTAGACCGGGGTGGGGTCCGTGGCCGTGACCGGAGGGGGAATCGTCACGAAGCGCTCCCGGTACGGCCGCGGTTGCGCGAGCGGGAGATCAGGCACATCAGGTAAGGGGCTCCCACGACGGCGGTGAGAACGCCCACGGGCAGCTCCAAGGGGGAGAACAGACGGCGGGCCAGCAGATCCGCGACCACGACGACGAACGCGCCGGTCAGTGCTGTGGGGAGCAGCGGGATCTGCGGAGCGCGGGGGAGCCGGCGGGGCAGTTGCGGGGCGAGCAGGCGACGAAGCCGATCGGCCCCGAGGCGCCCGTCGCCACGGAGGCAAGGACGACCCCGAGGGCGGTCAGACCGAGCCGGACCCGGTTCAGTCGTACGCCGATGGCCGTGGCGGTCCGGTCGTCGAACGACACGACGCGCTGGGCCCGGACCGCCCAGAACAGGGCCGGCACCGCCAGCAGCAAAACGAGGGCGAGCGGCCTCGCCTGGTCGTAGCCCCGGCTGTTGAGGGAGCCGGTGAGCCAGACCTTCGCCTGCTGGGGCACGAGGACATCGCCCTTGGTCAGCAGCAGCTGGATCAGCGAACCGAGCGCGACCGACACCGCGATCCCCACCAGCACGAAGCGTGAGGCGTGCAGACCGTTCCGCCAGGCGAAGACGTACACCAGCAGGGCGGCCGCGAGACCGCCAGCCACCGAGGCGTAGAGCAGCCGCTCGTAGTCCACCAGGTTGAAGCTGATCGCGGCCACGGTGGCGGCGCCCGCGCCCTGGGTGACGCCGATGACGTCGGGGCTGGCCGGCGGGTTGCGGGCCACGGTCTGGATCAGGGCGCCCGCCATGCCGAACGCGGCACCGCACAGCAGGCCGACGACCAGGCGCGGCAAGCGCAGGGTGCCGATGACCAGTTGGTCCGGCCTGGGTCTGCCGAGCAGTACCCGGACCACCTGGGCCGGCGGGACGAACGACTCTCCGACGCACAGATAGAGCACCCCCACAGCCGCTCGTCGTAGGAGTCCGCGGCGCGCAACTGGCAGCCGAGGGGATGAGGTCGGGCTTGAGGGCCGCGATCGCCTCCAGGTTGAGGCTGCTGACGGTGCCGACGCTCCTGGGCGAGCCCGCGCCCTTCAGATACGACGGCAGCTTCGGCGAGCCCTCGGTGAGGGCCACGCCGACGGGCTTGATGCCCAGCGAGACAACGTTGTCCAGCTCACCGACGTCCAGGACGACCACACGCTTGGACTGCGCCTTGATCACGGTGGTGCCCATCGCATGACGGATGGTGCGGGGCCACCGGCCGGGCTTGGCGTCGGTGCCGAACTCCGCGGTCCTCTTGGCCGCCGCGGCGAAGTCCTTGCCGCCCTTGGCCACCGACTTCGAGGCCTTGCCCGCACCTTCGGCGGCCGTCGCGGCGGAGGAGCCGCCGCCCGCAGCCGGTTAACCGCCGCATCCCGCAAGGAAGAACGACGCGGCGACGGCAAGAACAACGACGACGGGACCTCGGCGTCGAGAAGGCATGGCTGACCCCCACGAATTAGTTCACGATACAAAAGCAAGGGAAGCCTTACCTTGCACGCGCCGATCCTGGCCTGCGCACACAGGCGGCCGGTCCTGTCGGGGGAGCCGCCGTCCGCTGAGGCGTCAGACCGCCGTCACCATGTGGGAATCGCGGAAGGCGAGCACGGCGACATCGTCGTGGTAGCCGGTCCCGAGCCCCAGGAGCAGACTGTCGCAGAAGGCGTCGAGGGGTTGGGTGGCCAGGGCGCTCGCACGCTGCTGCAGGCGGGTCAGGCCACAGCCGATGTCCTCGCCGGGACGCTCGATCAGCCCGTCGGTGTACAGAAGCACGGTGGCACCGGGCGGTACGACGATATGAGCATCGGTCCTTCGGGGCGGCGGGTCCAGACCGAGGATCGGGGCATGCCCGTCCTCCAGCAGCCGGGTGGTCCCGTCGGCGAGGGTGAGCAGGGGTGGCGGGTGCCCGGCGTTGGTCCACGACAGCGGCCGGCCGGCAGCGCTCGGGGTGTGGAGTCTGGCGATGACGGCCGTCACGAGTTCGATGGAGGTCATCCCCTGCATGACGCGGTCCAGTCGGCACATCACCCCGGCCGGTGTGTCGCCGCTGTCGTAAGCCAGAGCCCGCAGCATGTTGCGGAGTTGCCCCATGCGGACGGCCGCCGTGAGGTCGTGGCCGATGACATCACCGATCACGAGCATGGTCGATCGATCGGGCAGCGTGAAGGCGTCGTACCAGTCGCCACCGACCTCGGCGCCGGCTCGGGCCGGGGAGTACCGGTCCGACAGCCAGATACCGCGGATCTCGGACAGGTCCGGCAGCAGGGAGCGTTGGAGCTGTTCGGCGGTGTTGCGCTGGAAGGCGTACAGCCGGGCGTTCTCCAGCGCCAGCCCCGCACGGCGGCCGACGTCGACGGCCAGTTGCTGATCCTCCTCGCCGAAGGGCACTCTGCGGGGGCGGGTCAGGGTGAGTGCTCCGAGGGTCTCGCTGCGGGCCCGCAACGGGACGATGAGAACGCATCCGGCTTCCAGGACACGGTACAGGTGCTCCTGGACGGCCTCCGGGGATCCCGCGTCCCGTGTGGCGGCCGGAGATCCCGGGCTCGCCGGGCCCACGCCCACGGGGGTTCCCGGATCCCGTGTGCGCCCCGGTGCCTCGAAGGCCACCGGTCCCGCACCGCGCAGGACCCGGGCCAGCGGGTCGGCCGAGTCGGCAAGGCCGGGGATCGCCCCTTCTCCCCATGCGCGAACGGCGCGGTCGGGGTCGCGGTGCGTGACGGCGATGCGCCGCACGCGGTCACCGTCCAGCAGATCCACCACACAGGCGTCGGCGAACTGCGCCACCATGCGACGGGAGAGCCGACGCAGGGCCTCCTCGGCGTCGAGATCGAGGCTGCTGGCCAGGATGACACCGATGTCCGCCAGGAGACGCAGCCTCATGGACCCGGCGCTTCGGGGGGCGGGCCGGCTTGCCGATGCCGCGTCCTTCATCGCATTCATCGCTACGGCCTCGATCGCAGATCACGAAGGCAGCATGTCCACTCGCTGCGCCGGGACCTGGGGTGGGGGCACCTCTGCCTGCAGTCGGCCCCACCTTCGCCCTGCTGCACCGCAGAGGCCGCGTCCGCCACCGTGCACGGGCCGACGGTGGAGGCGCAACGGCAGGAGGGTGCCCGCCGGGCCTGCTGGCGGTCGACAGAGGGTGAGATACGCGCGACGAAGGCGGCCGGAGATACCGGCTGGGGTGAGCGGTCGCGATCCACAATCATCATCGCTGCCTCCACTTGGTCGCGCGCCCAGCAGCACGGTCCGTCGGAGAGGCCATCAGCGGCCACGTGCACCGCGGTTGAAGGCGAGCCCCATCGCCTCCTTGTCCATGGTGACCGTGGACGGGGCGAGCGTCAAAGCGACGGCGAGGCCGTCACTCCTCGGCAGCCCAGCCCGGGACCGTCGGCAGCACCTTCTCGGCGACGCGGAGCAGCACCGCGTCGTTCGGCACCCAGCCGTCCGTGCGCCACAGGGACACCTCGAAGGAGCCGCCACTGTCCTTCGCATCCTGCGCCACGGTGAGGGCGCGGGCCGGAACGCCCGGACCGCTCCGGGCGCCGCTTCCGTCGAGACGGAAACGGATGCTGATGGCGCGGTCCGAGTAGAGGACCGCCGGGCGGCCCAGAACCGTCCGCTGTCGCGCGCCGTCCCCCAGAAGCCCGGCGGATCCGGCCACCGGAAGACGGTCATAGGTGGCGGACAACGTCACGGTGTAGGTCCCGAACTCGACCTGGGCCGAGGGAGTGGCGACCTCCTTGCCGCTGCCGAGCTTGACGGAGCCGCCGCTGCCACTGGCGGTCTTCGCGGTCTCCCCCGGCGTACCCAGCAGTTCGGCGAGGTCGGAGCGGTTCAGCGCCTTGCACAGTTGCGCCCCGGAGACGTATCGCGGCGTCTTCTCGGGCTCCCCTGTCGTCTTCTCGGGCTCTCCACCCGAGCATGTGGCGGGCCGCGGGTCGCGGTCCGCGGACGCTGTCTCCCCGAACGTCCACAGACCGACGCCCAGTGCCGCCACCAGCACCACGGCCGCGACGGCCTGCCCCCATGCGTTCACGCCCTTCACGGGCCCGCCGATCTCGACCACCATGTCCCCCGCCTGCTGTGATCCCCCGATGCGGGCCCGGGGACCCTAACCCGTGATCATCAGGCGAACACAGCGATTTACTGTCACCACGGTGCCGACGCCGGCCTCGCCCGGCTACGGAGGTTGCGGCCCGGGCTTGGGCGTGCCTCAGGCCGCGACGACGCGGCGACTGCCCGCGGTGGTCTGGAAGCGGGCACGGTACGTGGTCGGAGAGACGCCCAGGGTGTGCTGAAAGGCCCGGCGCAGGGACTCCGAGGAACCGAATCCCGCCTGCTGCGCCACTTCCTCCACCGTGTCGCCGCGCTTCTCCAGGAGAACCTGGGCGGCTTCCAGCCTCATGGACTCGACGTACTGCCCAGGAGACATGCCGATCTCGGTACGGAAGAGCCGTCCCAGATGCCGGGCGCTCACTCCCCCGACGTCAGCCAGGGACTCGAGGGTGTGCTCGGCCGCGGGGTCCGCTCCGACGTGGTCCATGACGCGTCGCACCGCCGAGTGCCGGGGCTGCCCCGGAGCCAGCCGGGCGCTGAACTGCGCCTGTCCGCCAGGCCTGGCCATGAAGACGACCAGTTGGCGGGCCACGTTGCGCGCCACGTCGGCTCCCCAGTCCTCCTCGACCAGGGAGAGCGCGAGGTCGATGCCCGCGGTGACCCCGGCGGACGTGACGACATGGCCGTCACGTACGAAGACGGGCTCGCTCTCCACCCGCACCCCCGGGAAGGCCACCGCCAGTTCCCGGGCGAGTTCCCAGTGCGTCGCGGCGCGCCGACCGTCCAGCAGTCCGGTCGCGGCGAGAACGAACGCTCCCGCGCAGACGGAGGTCACCCGCTCGGCCCGGCCGGCCAGGTGCGTGACCGTGTCCACCAGGTCCGGGTCGCCGACGGCGGCCCGCCAGTCCCTTCTCCCGGGTACCAGCAGGGTGCCGATCCGGCGGGGAAGGGAGGACGGCGGGCCGCTGACCCCGACCGTCAGCCCCGAGGAGGTGACGACATCGGCGCCGGTGGGCGAGACGACCCGGACGTCGTAGTCCGCGCCGTAGCGGTTGGCGGTCGTGAAGACCTCGACCGGCCCGGTGACGTCGAGGAGCTGGACGGCGTCGAAGGCGACGACGGCCACCGTGTGACTGCGGCGGGACACCTGCGGTCCTACTCCTTCCACGGGGATTCGAGAATCGTACGAACGAAGTCGCCGCGCTGGAAGCCCGGGACGAAGTGCTCCAGAACGTCGGCCTTCACATTGCCGAACGTCGTCTCCGGCTTCGGGCGGATGCCGTCGGTGAACGCCTTCAGGATCTGGCGCTTGAAGTCGGGGCGGGGGTGAAGGGCCACGATCTCGGCCCGCTCCGCCTCCGGGATCGCGCCGTATCCGATGCCCAGGACGTCGTACTCCACCCCGGCGGTGACCAGAGCCACCTCCGGCTCCATGAACTCCGGGATCCCGGGCGTGGTGTGCAGGGCGATCGCCGTCCAGACCCGCCGGACGCTGTCCTCCGGGACTCCGTGCGCCTGCAGGAACCGCCTCGCTTCGTCGGCGCTGTCCACCTCGAAGCGGTGGCCGCTGTTGTGGAAGCTCTCGTTCAGGCCCACGTCGTGGAACATGGCGCCGAGGTAGAGCAGCTCCGGATCGAAGCTCAGATCGCGATTGCGTCCCTGCAGGCTGCCGAAGAAGTAGACCCGGCGGGAGTGGTGGTAGATGAGCTCGCTCGTGGTGTCACGGATGAGCTCCGTCGCCTCGCGGGCCACCTTGGTGCGCGGCACGTCCACGTTCGCCACCCTGTCGCTGTCGATCTCCATGGTGTCCGCCTTTCGTCCGTCTGCGGTCGCCGTCCACTCGGCGATGACACCTCCAGCGTGACGCCGAGGGCCGCCGCCGCGCCATGGCGATCTGGACGTGCACCCCACAGATACCGACATGGCGGACGGGAGTCCGTCTCGAGTGCGGCTCAGTCGATGAGCACCCCCGGGTTCAGCACCCCGTGCGGGTCCAGTTCCCGCTTCGCCGCCCGGAGCACGCGGGCGAACAGCGGCGGGCGCTGCCGGTCGTACCAGGGACGGTGGTCGCGGCCCACCGCGTGGTGGTGGGTGATCGTGCCACCGGCGTCGATGATGACGTCGGACACGGCGGCCTTGATGTCGTCCCACTGGGCGACCTCGGACCCGCGGCGCGCCGGCGCCAGCACCGTGTAGTAGACAGCCGCGCCGTCGGGGTAGACGTGGGTGAGCCTGCGGTGGACGGCGGCCGTCCCGCACACATGGGCGGCTGCCTGCTCGGCGGCTCGGTGCACGCGCTGGTCGAACTGCTCGAAGCGATCCCAGGTGACGGCGGTCTCGAAGGTCTCCACGAGGATGTCTGCGGCGACCATGACGTCCCGCAGGTACGGCGCCTGCTGGAAACTGTCCTTCCAGGACCCTTCGGCGCCGGTCGCCACGTGGGACCTCGCGCCGTCCGTCGGGTGCGGGCCGCTGACCCGAGGGGCCGCGAGCGGTGTCCCGCCGTGTGCGCGGGCGCAGTCCAACGCCTGGGTGAGCAGCGCCTCCTGGTCGGCATGGGCCGATTCGAATCCGACGATCAGCAGGGCGGAGCGGCCGTCGCCGGCGCCGTTCAACCGGGCCTCGTCGGCGTCGAGCAGCCTGCAGTTGGCGGGCTGCAGTCCGGAGCGCACGATGGCCCGGGCCGCACGGGCGCCGTCGGCGAACGTGGGATGGCTCAGGCTCACGGACGCACGGAAGCGGGGGCGTTCCTGGACCCGGAGCCATGCCTGTGTGACCACGCCGAGGATGCCCTCGGACCCGATCAGCAACCGGTCGGGGCTCGGTCCCGCCCCCGAGGCGGGCACCCGGCGGCTCTCCCACAGCCCTGCGGGGGTGATGGCCCGCAGGGACTGCACGAAGTCGTCGAGGTGGGTGCGACCGGTGGCGTAGTGTCCTCCGGCGCGGGTGACGACGGAGCCGCCGACGGTGGCCAGTTCGTACGACTGCGGATAGTGACGCAGCGTCAGTCCGTGCGGGCGCAGTTGCGCATCGGCGTGTGGCAGGGTGGCCCCGGCCTGGATGCGGGCCGATCCGGAGTCCGTGTCCACGTCGAGCACGCGGTCGAGACGGCCGAGATCGAGGGTGACGGTGCCGGCGAAGCGGTCGTCCACCGTCGGTTCGACGCCGCCGACGACGCTGGTGCCCCCGCCGTAGGGGATGACGGCGGCGCCGGCCTCCTGGCACCAGTCGAGGACCGCGGTGATGTCGTTCTCGTCGCGCGGGAAGGCGACCAGGTCCGGTGGGTGCGGGAAGTCCCCGTGGAAGGCGCGCACCACGTCCCGGTAGGACTTGCCGTAGGCGTGGGAGGCGCGTTGGTAGGGGTCGGCCGTCATGATGGGGGCGAGGCTGTCCGGGATCGCCGGGCGCGGGGCGGGAAGGTCAAGGTCGGCCACGGTCGGGGGTGTTCGGACATGCTGCGCGCCGAAGCCGAGTACCGACCGGATCAGGTCGGCCGTCTTCTGTGCCTCGGCCGTCCCGGGCTGTTCGTCCTCGTATCCCCAGCCCCAGAACTTCCTGCGTCGTGCTTCGGTCATGTCGTCCGCCGCTCCCGGTCCGTCGTCGGTGGTGAATGCGTCCTGGACGCACGCCGGTTGGGGCAGCGCGCCCGGGGTGAGCCGGTCACGACGGTAGAGCCGGACGGCCCCGGCGTCATTGTCCTGGTCGGTCACCGTGTTGACGCGCGCGGCCGGTCCGGCGTTGACTGTCCGCCATGCGCGCCGCCGCACCGTCCGCCCTGCGTGCCACCGCCTGGCCCACCGTCGCCGCGAGCTACGCACACGCGGTGGCGCACGCCCGCGGGCCGCGAGACGACGGCACCGGGGGCGCCGGCACCACGCTCGGTGCGTGGGCCTCCCCCACGCAGCGGCTTCCCTTCGCGGACGTCCGGCTGCTGTGGGAGCGGCTCCTCGGCCCGGACGAGAATCCGTACGTGGGTCTCACCGTGGGTTCCTCGCTACGACCGGCCGATCTGCATGTGCTCGGTCATCTGGTCCTCGCCTCCGCCAGCCTCGCGGAGGCGGCGGCAGCGGCGGTCAGCTATCACCCGCTGGTGAGCGAGGCGTGCGTCGTCAGTCTGCACCGCGGGCCCCGGCAGTCGCGCATGGTGTACCGGCCCATGGTGGTCCCTGGCGCGATGCATCCGCAGCAGGTCGAGGCCGTCGTCACCGGCATGGTCACCGCCGCGGGATGGATAGCGCGCGACTGGGCGCCGGTGTCGGTCGCGTTCGCCCATCGGGCGATCGGCGAACCGGGCCGGTACGCGGGGATTCTGCGCTGCCCGGTCGCCTTCGACGCCGCTGAGAACGCCATCACCGTACGCACCGCGGAGCTGGACCGCCCCCGTGCGCTCAGTGACCCGGATCTGGTCGCGCTGCACCGCCGGCACGCGGATGTCCTGCTCGGCGGTCTGCCGGCGTCCGCCACGCTACGGGCGCGGGTGCGCGGGTGGCTGGACCGGGCCGACCTCTTCCGGGTCGGCCCGGAGGACCTGCGGGACGTCCTGTTCCTCAGCCCCCGCACCCTGCGCCGCGCCCTGCGCGAGGAGGACACCTCGTGGCGCGAACTCCTGGACAACGCACGGCACATGCGTGCCCTGGAGCTGCTCAGGACGTCGGATCTGACCCTCGACGGTGTCGCGCGTCAGGTGGGACTGAGCGGAGCGGCCGCCCTGGTACGCGCCTTCACCCGCTGGCACCACATGACCCCCGGCGCCTACCGCCGGCACCACGCCCACAGCACAAGCACCGCACCCTCGAAGAGGCCACCGCCCTGACACGCGGCGAGCATGCGTGCCGGGCGTCGTCCCGCTGGGGCGTGAGCCGGGCGCCCGATTCGCTCGGAGCCCTCAGTCTCAGGGGGTTCACCCGCTTCAGGAAGCGGCCCTGGAGTCGGCCGGACGTCGCCGGAGCGACGGCGTGGTGAGCGACGGCGGAGCCCAGACACCGTCCGGGGGGTACACATCGGTTCCTGGCGGCACGATCTCGTCGATCCGGTCGAGGACGGCGTCGTCCAGCATCACGGACGTGCCCTTGAGCGTGTTCCGCAGCTGCTCCATCGTGCGCGGGCCGATGATCACCGATGTGACGGCCGGATGCGCGAGCGGGAAGGCGATGGCCAGCTCGGGCAGCGAGCAGCCCACTTCCTCGGCCACGGCGACGAGTTGCTCGACCACCTCCAGCTTCGCGACGGTGCGCGGCGCCGACGGATCGAAGCGGGCGGGGTTCAGGGTGGGACGTCCGCTGGTCAGATCGAGGGCCTGGCCCTTCCGGTAGCGACCGGTCAGGAACCCCGAGCCCAGCGGGCTCCAGGTCAGCACCCCCATGCCGAGGCGTTGCGCGACCGGCAGCACATGCTTCTCGATGCCTCGGGCCAGCAGCGAGTAGGGCGGCTGCTCGGTGCGGAACCGCTGGAGCCCGCGGCGGTCGGCCACGTGGTACGCCTCGACGATGTGCTCCGCGGGGAACGTGGAGCAGCCGAACGCTCTGATCTTGCCCTGGTGCACAAGATCGGTCAGTGCGGAGAGCGTCTCCTCGATGTCGGTCGTGTGGTCCGGCCGGTGCACCTGGTACAGGTCGATCCAGTCCGTTCCCAGCCGCCGCAGGCTGTCCTCCACCTCCCGGACGATCCAACGCCGGGAGTTGCCGCCCCGGTTGGGGCCCTCACCCATGGGGAAGTGGACCTTGGTCGCAAGGATCACATCGTCGCGGCGGTCCTTCAGCGCCTTGCCCACGATGGTCTCCGACTCACCGGCCGAGTACATGTCGGCGGTGTCGATGAAGTTGATCCCCTCGTCGAGCGCGGCGTGGATGATGCGCACGCACTCATCGTGCTCGGCATTGCCGACGGAACCGAACATCATCGTGCCGAGGCAGTACGAGCTGACCTCGAGGCCGGTTCCGCCCAGAACGCGATAGCGCACTCAACTCTCCTTTAAAGCAGCTTGGTTGGGAATGCCGGAACTCTACGAGTTGGAGTCCGCTCCAGGGCAAGCACGGCCCCGCCCGGGGGGCCCGTCGAGGCGAAACACCACAGGGGACGCAAGGCAGGCGCCCCGGCGAGGTCAACACGCCTTCCGATGCCTGGTGGAAGAGGCCGTCACGGCGCCGAGGCCTGGTCCTTCGCCTCGCCGCGGAGCGGCAGCCCACCGGCTCGGTAGACGCCGTCGAGGACCTCCATGGTCACGACGGCATCCCTGGCGGAGGTGATGACCGGGCCGCCGTCGAGCACTGCGGCGGTGAACGCCGCCAGTTGGCCGGCGTAGCTGGACGGGTTGCGAGGGACGCGCTCCCGTCGCACCGTGTGTCCTCCGGCGCCGTTCGCCAGACGTACCGTCAACTGGTGGTAGAGCTGGGGCATCACGAAGTTGGTCACGTTCAGCTCGCCGTCCGACCCGATCGCGCGGGCCCGGATCGACAGCACCCGGCGCGACCACATCGACGCGCGAACACGCCCGGTCGCCCCACTCGGGAAGCTGAGTTCGGCGCTCATCGCGCGGTCGATGCGCGGATCCTTGCGCAGCGTCGTCATCCGTGCCGAGGTGACCGTGGGATCGCCGGTGCCGAGAAGCCGGGCGACATGCACCGCGTAGCAGCCGGCGTCCATCGTCGCGCCGCCCGCGAGCGCGTAGTTGTACCGGATGCCGCTGAACCGGGGCAGGGGGAAACACACCTCGGCCTCGACGCGGCACAGCTCCCCCAGTTCGCCACTCGCCACGATGGCGCGCATTCGCTCGGCGAGCGGGTGGTAGCGGTAGTGGAAGGCCTCCATCACCACCAAGCCGCTGCGCTCGAAGGCGGCGTCGGCGGCGTCCGCGACGCGTTCGGCCTCGGCGCGGTTGGCGGTGAACGGCTTCTCGCAGAGCACGTGCTTGCCGGCCTCGAGAGCTTTCCGTGTCCACTCGGCGTGCAGCCCGTTGGGCAGAGGCACATACACGGCGTCCACGTCCGGGTCGGCGAGCAGCGCGTCATAGCCCGCGTGCACGACGGGGACTCCGTGCTTGCGGGCGAACGCCTCTGCGCGCGTCCGGTCGCGGGCCGCGACGGCGGTGACGGTGACACGCGGTGTCCGCCGCACGGGCTTGATCAACGCACTCGGCGCGATGGCGGCTGCCCCGAGCAGCCCGATCCGGAGGTCCTTGGACACGGGGATCAGTGTGGCAGGCCTGCCGCAGGGTGCGGAACGGTCGAACGATCAGCCATCAGTCCGTGTACTGCCGGCCAGTGCCGCACGCCGCGTGGTGCGGGCCGTCATGACGAGCGTGGCTGCCACCGCGAGGCCCAGGGTGCCGGCGAGGAGGGTCTGCACGCGGTAGTCGAGGCCGGCGACCATTCCCGTGCCGACGAGCAGAGCGAGGCCGGTGGGTGCGTACATCAAGGTGTTGGTCGTGGCCGCGACGCGGCCGAGCAAATGGGACGGGGTTTCCCTCTGGACGGCTGTCAGCGCCGCGATGAGCGGGCAGGGCAGGCCCAGACCGATCGCCAGGCTGCCGCCAAGTACCAGCGGCAGCCAGGGAGTTGCGCGCGCGAGCACACCGATCGCGAACAGCGTGAGTCCGGCCGCCGAGAAGGCGCGCTCGGACATCCGGCGCATCAGCGCACCGGCTGCCAGGCCGGCGACGACCGATCCGAGCCCCTGAATCGGGGTGAGCACACCGGCGAAGGCCGGGGATCGGTGGAGCCCGGCGTCGAGCATTGCGTACGTGGCCGTGCTGCTCACGCTGGACAGGACCATGGCCGCTGCACCGGTGACGACCAGCGAGCGCAGCACCGGGTGCTGCCACAGATAGCTGGCGCCTTCGGCGGTCTCGGCGGCCCACGCCCGCCTGGCGCGGGCTCCAGGCACAGGTTCCCGTACCCGGAGCAGCCTGAAGGCAGCCGCGGCCAGCACGAAGCTGACCGCGTCGAGCAAGGCCACCGCCGGCCCGCCGAACCCGGTGAACAGACCCGCGCCGGCCAGCGGAGCGAGGAGCTTCGTGCTTTCGATGGCGGTGCGTACCAGGCCGTTGAAGTCACCACGCAGCTCGTCCGGCACGGCGGCGGCGACCAGGGCGGTCTCGGCCGCGTCGGTGAGGACCATGCCCATGCCGACCAGGGTCAGCACGGCGAACAGGAGCCAGACCTCGCCCTGCGAGCGCACGGCGAGCGGCGCGAGCATGACGGCGGCCAGAACCAGGTTGGTGGCGACCAGGAGCGGACGGCGGCGAACCCGGTCCGCCACCGTGCCGATCGCGGGTCCCGCAAAGGTCGGCAGCCAGATGCAGAAGCCGACGAGCGCGGCGAGGCTGTTGGAACCGGTGAGCGTCTTGACCCAGATACCGGCGGCCAGAGACATGGCTGAGTCACCGAAACCGGAGACGATCACTCCGCCCAGATACAGTCCCGCGTTGCGGTCTCGTAAGACCTTGAGCGTGGTCCAGCTCATGCCCTCCCCCTTCGGTGCATCCGTCCGCGTCAACCTACCCCCAATCATTTGCTTGATGGTAGGGGCGTCATGGTGGCTGCGTGCGCTTTACTGGCCTGCGTGACCGATACCGACCCCGTACTGCGCGCACTCGCCCATCCCGTGCGGCTCCGGATGCTCAGCCTCATGTGGCCGGGGCCGATGTCGGCCGCCGAACTCGCCCGCGAGCTGGACATTTCGCATGCGCTGGCCAGTCAGCATCTACGGCGCCTGGACACGGTGGGCCTGGTCGAGCTGGCGGAGGAACGCATGCGCCGCGGCGGCAGGGAGCGCCGCTATCGCACCGTCCACGGCACGCCGCTGTCCGACCAGCACGACGGGACCCCGATGTTGGCCGAGACCATGGCGCACACCCTCCGGGAACGTGCCGGTCGCCGACGCGAGGCGAGCGAGGGCGTGACCGTCGACGCCGAGCTGTGGGTGGACCCCGAGACCTGGGAGAACGTCCGGCAACGGCTCGCCGAGCTCGCCGCCGACCTCCACCAGGCCGCACGCCCCCCGCACACGCCGGGCACGATCCCCCTGGGCGTCACCATGGCGGCCTTCCCTCTGCGGGAGCGGACGCATGAGGACGGATCGACCAGCGGGCGGGACTAGGGCGATCCCTCGCGGCGCGTGATGCACCACATCTGACCCTTCGCCGCCGTGCGATGGTGGTCGCATGAGCGGTGAGGTTGAGTTCGATCCCGACCTGTACCGGGGTACGGCCGGACACTACGACCGGTTCCGGCTGCCCTACCCCGACGCGATGATCGCCGACCTCGTACGCCGGGCAGCTCCGTCGGGGCGCGGACGCCTGCTCGACCTGGCCTGCGGCACCGGCCAGCTCGCCTTCCCGCTGCGCGGCTGGTTCGCGGAGGTATGGGCAGTGGACACCGAGCCCGGCATGACCGAGTTGGTCCGCGCCAAGGCGACCGCTGCCGATGTGCACCACATCCGCACGGTCACCGCCCGCGCCGAGGATCTGCCCGTCCGGCCGGTCAGCTTCGAGCTCATCGTCATCGGCAATGCCTTCCACCGGCTCCATCGCAACCAGATCGCCCAACTCGCCTACTCCTGGCTCAAGCCCGGCGGCTGCCTCGCGCTGTGCTGGTCGACCTCGCCGTGGGCAGGTCCTCAGGACTGGCAGCGCACGCTCGACAGCCTGTTGCAGAAGTGGCGGAACGAGCTCGGCGCCTCCGGCCGCGTACCGCCCGGCTGGGATCGGCCCCGGCAGCAGGATCCCGACCACGACGTCTTGTCCCGGGTCGGATTCGAGCTCGCCGGACGCCACGAGTTCTCCGGCGACCACCCCTGGACGATCAGCGAGCTCGCCGGCCACATCCGGTCGACGTCGTTCCTGTCGCCCCCAGTACTCGCGGACCGCGCCGACGAGTTCGACGCCGACCTTGCCACCGAACTCGGTCCCCATGCGGCCGACCGCCGACTCAGCGAAACCGTCAGCTTCGCCTACGAGTTGGCTCGCAAGCCGACTTGCGCGTGACGACCAGGCCTGGCTTGCGACTGGCTTGCTCCGGGCCCGCCGCTGGGAAGGGGACCTTGGGGCATCAAGACGGCTACTCAAGGACGGTTCGCGAGGGCCGCCCCGTGAACGCGCTTCGCAACGCCGGCCGCGATGACGCCCTGCCCCGCGAGGGAATCCCCGAGTGCAGTTCCAGCTCGATCCCCATACGGACCTCCTGGGTCGCCGAGCCCAGCCACTCCGCTGGTGATGGCCGTCATGATGCTCAACGGCACTGGCAGCCCGGGCCACGGCCATCCCCGACAACCACCGGCTGACCCGGCTGACGCCCCATCTTCCCAGCTCCCCGCCCTGGCGGTGCATCTGTTCGTCGGCAGGCCAGGGCAGTCGGCGAAATCCTGAGGGGAGAAAATCTGGTCCAACCAGTTGACCACTGACCCCGGCGTGTCCACCCTGATCGCCATGACCCAGCGACACATCCGGCGTGAGGCGGTCTCCGACCAGCTCTTCGCCTTGCTGCGCGACAGGATCCTTGGCGATGAGCTGGCGCCCGGCTCCGCGCTCACCGCCGAACGGGATCTGGCGGCCGAGTACGGGGTGAACCGGCATGCCGTCCGTGAGGCCGTCAAACGGCTTCAGCAGGCCCGGCTCGTCGAGGTCAGCCACGGCGGCCGCACCCTCGTCCAGGACTGGCGGCGCACCGCCGGTCTTGACCTGGCCGTCGGGATCGCCGCGGCCGACGCCGGGCCCTCCGTGGAGGACCTCGCCCGGGACGCCCTGGAGATGCGGGCGTGCATCGGTGCCGACGCGGCCAGGCTGTGCGCCATCCGGTGTTCGGAGCTCGCCGCCGCACAGATCGTCGAGGCCACCGGCCGCTACGCGCGGAGCGGGCCCGATCTGGCGGAACTCGGCGCGGCGGACGTCGCCTGGTGGCGGCTGATCGTGGAGGGTTCGGGGAACGTGGCCTATCTGCTGGCGTTCAACAGCCTGGTGGACGGGGCGCTCCCGGTCGCCGAGGTGCCCGGGGCCCTGCGGACGGCCGAACTCCTCGACGTGGACGCCCATGTGCGGCTCGCGGGACACATCGCGGCGCGTGAGGCCGAGGCCGCCGAGCTGCTGGCGCGCGAGCTGCTGTCCCGCAGCGTGCCCGCGGTGCTCCGAAAGGCGGTGCGCTGACGTGATCCCGGCCGTGGTCTACGCGATACCGGCGTTCGTGCTCCTGGTCGTCGTCGAGGTTCTCTCCTACCGCTTCCTCCCGGACGACGACGAGCGCGGTTACGAACTGCGCGACACCGCGACAAGCATGTCCATGGGAGCCGGCAGCCAGGTCATCGGACTGCCATGGAAGGCGGTGACGGTCATCGCGTACGCGGCCGTCTTCACCGTCGCGCCATGGCACCTCTCACCCGCCTCCGGATGGACCTGGGTCCTGCTGTTCTTCACCGAGGACCTCGCGTACTACGCCTTCCACCGTGCCCACCACCGGGTGCGCGTGCTGTGGGCGAGCCATGTGGTCCACCACTCCAGCCTCCACTACAACCTGTCCACCGCCCTCAGGCAGAGCTGGACCCCGATGACCACCCTGCCGTTCTGGCTGCCCCTCGCGCTGGTCGGCATCCCGCCCTGGATGATCCTGCTCGAGCAGTCCGTCAGCCTGATCTACCAGTTCTTCCTGCACACCGAACGGGTGGACAAGCTGTGGCGGCCGGTGGAGTGGATCTTCAACACCCCGTCCCACCACCGGGTCCACCACGGCTCCAACCGCGTGTACCTGGACCGTAATTACGGCGGGATCCTGATCGTCTGGGACCGGCTCTTCGGCACCTTCGAGCCCGAGCGCGAGCGGGCGGTGTACGGGCTGACGAAGAACATCGACACGTACAACCCGCTGCGGGTGGCCTTCCACGAGTACGCGGCGGCCTGGCGCGACGTCCGTGCGGCGCGCCGCTGGCGCGATCGCGCCGGGTATCTGTTCGGCCCGCCCGGCTGGTCCCCGGGTGCCGAAGGGTGACGTGCCCCCACGAAAGTCCCTGCGTCTGACGGTTTCCCCGCCGCCCGCCGCATCGGGCAACGGGAAACCCGTCGACCCCGCCTTGCCACGTGCCCAGGCTGGAGCCGTCAGCACCAAGCACGTCCTGCGCTCCGCAGGGCACAGCAAGAGGGGAACGACCATGCGCAGCATCTTCCGCGGCGCCGCCGCGCTCGCGACCGCCGCTGCGGCTGTGGTGGCACTGGGCGGTGCGGCCCAGGCCAAGCCGGCGGCCGACTGGGCCGGCTGCCCGTCGGGCGCGGTCTGCGTCTACCCGCAGAACCAGAATCCGGCCGTATCGCCCAGCCAGATCTTCTACAGCTACGGCCCCCACAACCTGAGCAACCAGTACGGATGGCACTGGGTCCTCAACAACCAGTACGGCGGAGCCACCGCCAGCCTGTGCACAGGATACGACGGCAAGGGCTGCGGAGCCGCGTTCGCTCAGCAGACGGGTGTGTGGGCCGATCTGACGCCGATCAACTCCATCACGCTCAACCGGCCCTGACGGGCACCGCACACGCGCTTCCGGAACCGCCCCTGCCCGGGTGGTTCCGGAAGCGCGCGTTTGCGCCACTTACGAGTGAAGTGCTTCGCCTCGGCTCCCGCACGGAACGTAACCTGGGCACCCGCCTTCTCACGGTACGGGCACGGGGATGCCATGGGGGACGCCTTGAGGGAGCCACAGCAGGCACACGATCATGACGGCAACGAAGGGGAAGGACCGGGGACGACCACCCCGTCCTTCGCCGCCCGGCTGAGACGGTTGAGACGGCAACGCGGACTGTCCCTGGCGGATCTGGCCCGGCAGACCCACTACAGCAAGGGCTATCTGAGCAAGATCGAGACGGGGGCGAAGCCGCCGACCGTCGATGTCGCCCGGCGCTGCGACCGCATTCTCGCCGCCGAGGGCGAGTTGCTCGCGCTGGCGGAGGCGGCGACCGCCCGGGAACACGTCCGTGACAACGATATCGGCGCGGCGGCCTGCCCCTATCGCGGCCTGTCGGCGTTCACCGCGCAGGACGCCGAGTGGTTCTTCGGCCGGGAACGAGCGACGGCCGCGCTCGTCGAGCGGCTCTTCCAGCGCATCGGCGTCGGGCCGCTGATGCTGGTCGCCCCGTCGGGTGCGGGCAAGTCCTCGCTGCTCAGCGCCGGGCTCGTGCCCGCTCTCGGGCGCCCGGGCCGCTTTCCCATGCCGGGCGCGGACCGCTGGCCGGTGGTCTCCCTCACTCCTACGGCGCGCCCGCTGGAGGAGCTGCTGGAGAGCACGGCGAAGGCGCTGGGCTGCGACCTGCGCCTGAGCGTCGCCGAACTCCGGGACAGGCCCCGGGCGCTGCTGGACGCGGTCCGCCGGATGACGGACGCGGGGCGGCCGGAGTCCGCCCTCGACGACCGCAGGCCGCCGCCGGTGTGCCCGGTGCTGCTCGTGGACCAGTTCGAGGAGCTGTTCACCCTCTGTACGGACGAGGGCGAACGCCGCGCCTACGCCCGGGTGTTGTCCGCCCTGGCCACCGCCCCGCTCTCCGGGCCCGCGTACGACCCCGCGGTGGTCGTGCTCGGGCTGCGGGCCGACTTCTCCGGGCGATGTCTGGAACTGCCGGAACTGGCCTCGGTGTTCACCGACGGGCTGTTCGCGCTGCCTCCGATGTCGGTCGCGGAGCTGCGCGAGTCGGTCACCCGCCCCGCGGAACTCGCGGGCGTGACGCTCGAACCCGGTCTGGTCCCGCTGCTGTTGGGCGACGCCGGGCTGCGCGAGGAGCCTGACGCGGACGGCCCCGGTGGTACGGAAGTCCAGCAGACTCCGTCCGGGCTGCTGCCTCTGGTGTCCCATGCGCTGCTGGCCACCTGGCAGTACCGCGAGCAGTCAACCCTGACCGTTGCCGGGTACGAACGCGCGGGCGGTATCCGGGGCGCGGTCGCCCGCACCGCCGAGGACGTGTTCGCCCGATTACACCCGGCCGAGCAGCGGACGATCCGGCGCATCCTGTCCCGGCTGGTGCACGTCTCCAAGGACACCGGCGCGACACGGCGCCGTACGAGCCGCAGCGTCCTGATGGAGCAGCTCGGCGACACGGACGAGGTCGCGACGGCGCTCGACGCCTTCGTACGGGCCCGGCTGATCACCGTGGACCACGACATGGTCGAGATCACCCACGAGGCGCTGCTGCACGCCTGGCCACGACTGCGTGACTGGATCCATGCGGACCGGGCCGGGCTCCTGATCCACCAGCAGCTCGCCCATGCCGCCGCGGACTGGGAGCGCGAGGGCTGCGACGCCTCCGCGCTGTACCGGGGAACCCGGCTGGACACGGCGCGCTCATGGGCCGATGAACTGGACGGTTCGAGCCGCCTGAGCCGTGCGGAGAAGGCGTTCCTGCGAGCGAGTTGCGCCGAGGAGGAGGCCCGGCGGCGGCGGGCCCGGCGTCAGGAGCGGCTGCGCGATGCCATGCTGGCCACGCTCGTCGTCCTGCTCGGACTCGCCCTGGCCGCGGGCGGCCTCGCCTATCAGCAGCGCACGGCAGCGCTGAACCAGGAGCACTTCTCCCGCTCACAGGCCCTCGCCCTGGAGTCCACCTCACTGGCCGGCGGCCGGCCCGAGGCCTCGATGCTGCTGGCGGTCGCGGCCTACCGGGCCCGCGCCACGGCCGAGGCACGCGGCGCACTCCTGAGCACCCAGGCCCAGCCGTTCGCCAGTCGGCTCGGCGGCCATCGAGGGCCGGCCAACGCTCTCGCCTTCTCGCCGGACGACCGGCTGCTGGCCACGGCGAGTTCCGACGGAACCGTGAAGCTGCGGCGCTTGTCCGACCACCGCATCATCGCGACGCTCGCCCTGCCCGGGCGGGTACGCTCGGTCGCCTTCAGCCCCGACGGCCGTGTTCTCGCGGCCAGTTCGACGGACGGTCCCGTGCGGCTGTGGCTCACGGACGGCCGACGGACCGAGACCGTGCTGCCCGAACAGACCGCGGGCGCCCGTGCGGTGGCCTTCGATCCCCGTGGCCGTACGCTCGCCGTCGCGGGCCTCGACGGCACGGTGCAGCTGTGGGACACCGGGCCCGGCCACCGGGCCGGTGCGGTCCTCCGCGGTCACTCCGGAACCGTCACCGCGCTGTCGTACGCCCCTGACGGCCGTACGCTCGCCTCGGCCGGATCCGATCGCACCGTACGGCTGTGGAGCACCGACACGGGCCGCCCCCTGGCCGACCTGCGCGGCCACACCGACGAGGTGCTGGGCGTGGCGTTCTCACCGGACGGGCACAGCCTGGCCACGGGAGGTGTGGACCGGACCGTACGGCTGTGGGACGTGGCGACGCGCCGGCTGACCGCGACACTCACCGGACACGGTGACGACGTCAACGGGGTCGCCTGGACGCCCGACGGTGCGAGCGTCGTCAGCGCGGGGGGCGACGGCACGACGCGGCTGTGGGACGTACGCAGCGGACGGCCGACCGCGACACTGGCCGGGCACACGGACTACGTCCTCGGTGTGGCCGTGAACGGCAGCGGGACCCTGCTGGCCACCGCGGGCTTCGACCAGTCCGTCGTGCTGTGGGACCTCAGGGGCCGGGCGCTCGCCGCACCGCCGTTCACCGAGGTCTCGCACGCCGCTTACAGCCCGGACGGCACGCTGCTGGCCACCGCCGACACCGATCACACGGTACGGGTGTGGGATGTGGCCCGGCGACGGCTGCTGGCCGTCCTGACCGGCCATCGTGAGAGCGTGGTCTCGGTGGCGTTCGCTCCCGACGGCCGCACGCTGGCGTCGGCGGGATCCGACGGCACCGTACGCCTCTGGGACGTTGCGGACCGCCGCCCGCTCGGCACGCTCGAAGGCCACCGCGGAAGCGTGTTCGTGGCGTTCGCCCCCGACGGCCGCACGCTGGCATCGGCGGGATCCGACCGCACCGTACGTCTGTGGGACGTGCCGACCCAGCGCCCCCTCGCCGTACTCACCGGGCACACCGACTACGTCAACGACGTCGCCTTCAGTCCCGACGGACGCACCCTCGCCAGCGCCGGCGACGATCTGACCGTGCGGCTGTGGGACGTGGCCACCCACCGTCCCACCGCCACGCTCACCGGCCACACCGGTGCGGTGCGCGCGGTGGCGTACAGCCCCGACGGGCACACGCTGGCCAGCGGCGGCAACGACGGCACCGTACGCCTGTGGGACCTGCGCCGAAGGCGACCGGAGGTGTCCCTGACCGGCCATGCCGGGGCGGTGCGGGGCATCGCCTTCTCACCGGACGGCCGTCTGCTCGCGAGCAGCGGCAGCGACCGGACGGTGCGGCTGTGGGACGTACGGGGGCGACACGCCTGGGCCGCCCTGACCGGTCACACCAACGCGGTGTGGGGCGTGGTCTTCTCCCCGGACGGGCGGACGGTGGCCAGCAGCAGCAACGACGGAACGGTACGGCTGTGGGACCTGGACCTCTCCGCGCGGCTGGCCCAGGTCTGCCGGCTGCTCGAGTCCGCGGGCCGCAACTCGAGTGCGGGGCTCACACCCGACTCCGGCGTGTCGGTCCGGCAGGCCTGCTGCCACACCTGAGCCTCCGTCCGCCGTGACGGGCGGGGGTTTCCCAAGGGTTTCCCGTCGCCTTCCCGAAGAGGGTGCCGCGTCGGCGTCGACCGGCAGGGCCGCCGATCGGCAGCCTGGACGCCGATGCGGACCCGCACACCGGCGCCACGAACGGCCTGCGCCGCGGCGGGGATCCGCTCGCGACCACAGCACATCCACGACACGAACGGGGTACCGGCATGCGCGACAGGACCGGTCTCATCGGCGTAATCATCGGCGTACTCACCCTTGTCACCTGGGTGTCCGCGCCGTCGGCCCTGGCGACCGAGCGAACACCCGCCACCACCGCTCCACGAGCCGACGAAGGGTGCGCCGTCCTGGCACCGGGCGCCTCCGCGGCGGCCGAGCAGGCGATCACGGCGGCCTGTGCGCAGGTGGCGGCAGGGGTCTGGTACAGCTGGGGCGGCGGCCACGGCGCGCAGCCCGGCGCCACCTACGGCCAGGTCGACCCGACCGACCCGGCCAGCGAACACGACCCGGAGCAGCGCGGTTTCGACTGCTCGGGGCTGGTGCGCTACGCCTACGCACAGGCCGCCGGGTCCGACATCCTCAACGGCGACGCCAGCGCCCAGTACTACACGCCCCGCGCCGCCGCCCGCTTCACGGCCGCTCAGGGTCTCGCCCCGCTGCTCCCCGGCGACCTGCTCGCCTGGGGCACGTCGCAGGACCTCCACCACATCGCGATCTACCTGGGCGCGGGCAAGATGGTCGAGGCACGGCAGTCGGGCACGAAACTGATGGTCAGTAATGTCCGCCTGAACGGCGACTACTTCGGGGCGTTGCGCGTCAACACCGGTGCGGTGACCGGGCATGTGCTCCACACGTGGGGCACCGGTGTCTGGACGAAGGACCAGCCGTCCACGAAGGCGACACGGGTGTACGCCTTCCCGGGTCCGACCACGATCCGGGTCGAGTGCCAGAAGCACGCGGAACTCGTCACCGTCGACGGATACACCAACGACGCCTGGTCCTATCTGCCCGACTACCGGGCCTGGGTCACCAACATCTACATCCAGGGCCCGGCCTGGCTCGACGGCGTGCCCACCTGCGCGTCCTGAACCGAGTGACGACGGCAGCGCAAGCTGCCCGGCGCGGCGCCCGCGAGGGCGCCGCGCCGCGCCGCCTCGCCCACGACGCCGTGTGCGCATCGGTCCGGCTCTACAGCGTCGGCACGTGCCGGGCCGCCGTAGAGTACCGGCCCGTGACCGCGACCACCTACCTCACCCGAGCAGACCTGACCGCTCTCCTCGATTCCGTCCGGGGTTCCGCCGCACGTCTGGCTGCCGGTCTCGGCGAGCTGACAGACCTTCAGGCCCGCGAGCCGTCCGCGTTGGCCGACTGGAGCCGAGGACACGTCATCACCCATGTCGCGCGCAGCGCTGACGCCTACCGGTGGCTGCTCCACCTGGCCCGCACCGGCATCGAGCCCGGGCCCCGCGCCGACGGCCCTGCCTTGGCGCGCGCACTGCGCGACGGGGCTGGACGCGACGCCGCCACGCTCGTCGCCGATCTGCACGACAGCATGGACCGGCTGCTCGACGAGGCCACCGCCATGCCCACCGGGCGCTGGTCCACCCTGGTCACCGCCCTGGCCGGCTGGCGCCACCCCGCATGGTTCACCCTCCACCGCGCGCGACGCGAACTCGAAATCCACCACGCCGATCTGTCCCTCGGCCACACCACCGCCGACTGGCCCGTCGACTTCGTCGTCTGGGCTCTCGACGACACCGTCGCCGCGTTGACCGCACGTGACTTCCCCCTCGCGCGGATCGAGGCCCCCGACCTCGACCGTGCCTGGTCCCTCGCTCCGACCGGCCAGACGGTCACCGGTTCGGGCCATGCCCTCCTCGCCTGGCTCTCCGGCCGTGGCGGGGACACGGCCCTCCGCTCGGAGCTGCCGCTGCCGACCCCACCGGCGTGGCCGCTCCCTCCGGCCCCTGGCTGGTCCTGAGGCACGCCCTGGTCACGGCATGCCGGGCCGCTTCCGGCAGTGGCGTGCGACGCCTTCCGCGAAGGCGCGGGCGAGCGGGGAGAGGGCGTCCCAGCGACGCACCGCCCAGCCCGCGGCGAGCGGCGGGAGCGCGGGGATCGGGATCAGCCGCAGGTCCGGATGTCCGGGGCCGCTCCAGTCGGGCAACGTCGGGACGACGGCATGACCGAGCCCCAGCTCGGCGAGCAGGATGGCCGTGTCCCAGTCGGTGACACTGGTGTCGAAGACCGGCCGGATCCCGGACTCGGCGAGCCAGGAGCTGAGTTGGGCGCGCGCGGTCGAGTTCTCCGGGAGCCCGATGAGCCGGGCGTCCTGCAGATCGGCTGGCTCGATGAACGCTCTGCCCGCCAGCGGGTCCCGCGCTGTGACGGCGAGCGCCCAGGGGAGCTCGACGACGGGGTGCTGCTCGGCGGAACGGATCGAGGGCCCGAGGGTGACCCAGGCGAGGTCGGCGCTGCCGGCGGCGAGGGCGTCGAAGCAGCCACGGCTGGAGGGTTCGGTCTGGAACTCCAGGCTGGCCTGGGGAAAGCGCCGACGGAAGTCGACGACCGCGGCAGCCATGAAGTGCCGGACGGTGGTGGCCCCGGTGGTGACCCGTACCGATCCGCCGTCCTCGTGCGCGAGTTCCTCCAACTGCCGCAGGGCGTGGTCGATGCACCCGAGACCGTCCGTGACCGCCGAGTGCAGCCGTCTCCCTGCGGGGGTCGGTACGACGCCCCGTGGCCGGCGCTCCAGCAGACTGAGGCCGATCTCGCGCTCGAGCCGCTTCACATGCTGGCTGACCGCGGACTGTGTGCAGGTCAGATCGCGGGCGGCTGCGCTCAGGGAGCCGGTTCGGCAGACCACGGCGAAGACGCGAAGATCGTCGAGTGTCACGAGACCCAAGGTATTGCTTGGGGTCTCCCCAGCAAACCCCTGGATTGACTTGGGGTTCCAGGGGGCTTGATCATCGATGCAGGGCCCAGGGCGGCAACCCGCCCGTGCTTCCACCGCGGTCCGGACGCGCGGAGGCAGGGCGGGTGCCGACCCACAACACATCGTTCTCCCAAGGACAGGAGCCCACATGAGCACTTCCCATCCGACGGTGGCCGTCCTCGGCCCGGGCGGCATCGGCGCCCTGGTCGGCGGGCTGCTGGCCCGCGACGGGCACCGCGTCGTCTGCCTGGCCGGCGAGGCGACCGCGGCCGTACTGCGCCGGGAGGGTCTACGCATCGAGAGCACGCCGTACGGTGGGTTCACCGCGCCGGTGGAGGCCGACACCCAACTGCGCGAGCCGGTGGACGTACTGTTCGTGACGGTCAAACAGACCGCCCTCGTGGCGGCGCTCGACCGTGTGCCGCCCCACGTCCTCGGCGATGCGGTCGTGATTCCGTTGCTCAACGGCCTGGACCACCTCGCCGTGATCCGCTCGCGCTACCCGAAGGCCCGGGTCGTCGCCGGGACGATCAGGGTAGAGGCCACCCGCACCGCACCCGGACACATCGTCCACACCAGCCCCTTCGCCGACATCGAACTGGCCGGTCTGGTCCTGGAGTTGACGGACAGTCTGCGCCGCTCCGGTCTCGGCGTGTCCCTGCGCGACGACGAGAGCGCGATGCTCTGGGACAAGCTCACCTTCCTCGCGCCCTTCGCCCTGCTGACCACCTGCCACCGGACCGATGTCGGTACCGTCCGCACGGAGCATCGAGCAGAACTGCTCGCCGTCCTCGACGAGATCACCGCCGTGGCACAGGCGGCGGGCGCCGCCGCGTCCACCGATGCCGTGCTCTCGTTCTTCGACCGCGCTCCGCAGACGATGAAGTCCTCGATGCAACGCGACGCCGAGGCCGGACGCCCGCTCGAACTCGACGCCATCGGCGGAGCCGTCCTGCGCGCAGCAGCCGCCCATGGCGTCGACACCCCGGTCACGGCACGCCTGGTGGCGCAGGTGGCTCGCGCGGCACGTCAGGAGGTGTGATGCAGCCCCCTCCCCCACCCGACGGACATCCTCCTGCGGGCGGCCCCGACGGCGCGCCGGACCGGCCGGAGATCACAAGCTTTCTGGCCGCCCGAGGCGCGGACCGGATGCCCCACCCCGGGGGCACGCTTCTGCAACACCTGGTCCGCGTGGCACGGCTGTTGAACCAATGGGGCGCCGAACCGGACGTGCAGGTCGCGGGGCTGTGTCACGCGTCGTACGGAACCGCCGGGTTCGATCAGACACTGCTGAGCACCACCGAGCGCCCCGTGCTCGCCGAGCTGATCGGCGACCGCGCCGAGAAGCTGGTCCACCTCTACGCGAGCTGCGACCGAGGTGTCGTGTACCCGCGCCTGTCCGAAGCACGGCCGGTCGTCTTCCGCGACCGCTTCACGGACGCTGAATACACACCGCCTGAGCCCGACATACGCGCGTTCTTGGAGATCACGGCCGCGAACGAGCTCGACGTGCTGACACACAACGCCGAACTGGCACAGCGCTACGGCCCGGACCTGTACGGGCTGTTCGCCGACACACGGGACCTGCTGTCCCCTGCGGCGTGGCAGTCGTGCGCGGAGTTGGCACCGTCCGCCGACCGGAGTGCGTGAACCTGAGAGGAACTTGACCACCCAGGAGAAATGAAGTTCACCTTCTGACGCCGTTCCGAGCATGATTCCCCCGTGCATGAGATCAGGGACCATCGGGGACAGGCGCGCTACACGCTGACGGACGGGGAGCAAGGCCATGTCTGGGGTGTGTGCGCCGAGGCGGACGGGCTGTTCGGGCACCCCCGACGGGGGACGTACGAACTGTTCGGCTGGGTTTCGGAAGGTGCCGAGGCACGTGGCGCCTGGATGGGCAGCCATCTGTGGCTGGTCCCGGAGGACCAGGCACTGGAACCCTGGCTCCTGGAGGACACGGAGAGCCATGAGCGGAGCCCCGGCGCGGACGGTCTGGTGCTCACCGCTCTGGACGACTACGAGGGTCCGCCCGAGGGATACCGGGGCTTCGTCCGGGTCCACGACGAGTACCGATGGCTGGGCTCCTGCCAGGAATTCACCCGTATCGTGCCGTCCGAGCAGCCCGCGCCTCCGCTCGTCCTGCGTGGTCTCGCCCCGGGTGAGGAACTGCGGCGGGCGCTGGTGAAGGGCACACGGCGGGCGCTGGACCTGGAGCAGGTCGCCTTGGAGCTACGGGACGATCGGGGGGAGCCCCTCACCCAACTGCTGCTGTGGTCCACCATCCGCGGCTGGCGCCCATCTGCCCACGGTAGGGATCTGATCGACCTGGAACTGGACGGCGAGCAGTTCGCACCCGTCCCCGAATACGCACGTTCCCTCTGGGAGCGGTGGCTTGCCGGGCCGCCGGGCACCCTCGGCACCTGGTCGGACCTCGACACACGGGAACGCGATGCCTGGCTCGACCTCGTCCGGCGGCGGATCTGCCGACGCGAGCGCCACGACCGGCCGGCCGGTCACGCCTACGAGCTCGACGGCCGGCACATCACCGATGTCCCTGGCCTCTACCTGGCACTCGGCGAGGCGGTGAACGGTCCGGGTGGCTACTTCGGCGGCTGCCTGGCCGCCCTCGACGACTGTCTGCGCGGCACCTTCGGCTACACCGCCCCCGCAACCCTGCTCTGGCGAAACTCCGCGACCGCGCGCGAGCACCTGTCCCGAAAGCTCACACCGGACGGCCGTCACTTCGACCTGTTCACCGAGACCCTCGACGCCCTGGCCGATGGCGGGATGCGCGTCACCCTGGCGTGACGCGCGACCGGGTCGAGCGTCGCGGCGCCCGAGTCCGGACCAAGCGAGTCGACGCCATCGGCCCATGGGTAAACCTTCGGACCCGACCTGATCAACTCGCCTGCACATCGGCTGAACCGGTGAGCTAGTGTCCTGGTGCTCGCGCCAGTCCTCCGAAGGAGAGCCATGTCCTTTCCCCAGCTTCCCCAGCCTGCGCCGGGTGAAGTGCTGTTGATCTGCACGTGCTACGAGGAGGACAAGGCCCTGTGGGGCAGTCTGCTCGACGAGATCGGGGGCCGCCGAGAAGACGACGTACTCGTTCTCGGGGACAGCGGGGTGCGGCTCCACCTGGTCGAAGGCAGCGGGTGGAACTACCTGCACGGCGGTAACGTGCCGGCGCTCGTCCCGGGCTCCGACCTTCTGCCGCCGGTCGTCGTCCTGGCGGACATCCCTGTGGTGTACGGCGGGGACGGGCCGTTGCTGGTGGACCTGGGGGCGATACCCGGACGCGGCGTCCGGATTCCGTCGGCACGGCTCGACGAGACCCTGGCGGCTCTGCTGGGCGGCACGCTCACATTCGACGACCTGGTGCGCGACATGGACAGGTACGGCAAGTACCAGGGGGACGGTGGCCGCCCGGCCTTCCCCGCGCCGACGACGCCGGCCCGCCGGTCCTTCCCGGTACTGCCCTCCACCGACGCGGTCCTGCTGGTCCGAACCTCCTTCGACGACGAGGACGGCTGGCGCGCCCTGCTCGACGAGTTGGGCGGTGCCGACGAGAGCGGCTGGGTCGGCTCGGACGTGGACGTCGACGAAGTCGACCCGGACGAGTTCCCACTGACGGCGCTGGTCGTCGACGACCGAGCCTTCGAGGGCCTCACGCCAGGCCAGGTCCCGGCACTGGTCCCGCCCAAGGAGCACACCACACTCGTCGCGCTCGCCGACGCCAGGACGTTTGCGGAGCCGGGCCGCCCCCTGACCGCCGTCGACTTGTACGACATCCCGGGACAGCCCGCCGTCCTTCCGTGCCGCAACGTCGGATCGATGGCGTGCAATCTGGACATCAGCAACATGGACTTCCACGAATTCGTCGCCGAGGAGGGCGTCGAGCCGTGGTGGGAGGAGTGATCGGCTGAGCCGAAGCCCGACAGCTGTCACTCAGGCAGGTCTGCTGCCACCCATCACCTGCCTGGGTGCACAAGGCGCGCGCGAAGAGTGTCAGTGGCGTCGGGTTGGATGCCCTCATGACTGTTCATGATGTAGCCCGATCACTTCCCGACGTCCCGGTGCTTCGGGATCTTTGTCGGTCGATGGCCATGGTTGAGGCGGTGCTCAATCCGGATGGTGAGCGCTACTACTCGTTCAGCGCGAAGTGGTCGGAGACGGAGGAGATCGCGTCGATGCGCAACGGCTCCGGCGACGAGTTCGACGTCATCTTCTCCGAGGCGGGTGTGTATGTCCGGGGGTTCGACCACGAGTCGCCGATGAGTCCCCATGTCAACGGCGTCCCGTGGCCGGGGGTCGCGGACTCGGTTCCCCGGGTCTTCGCGCACCACGTCCTGGAGCCGGCTTTCACGGACGGGGGCATCCCCAGCGTGACCGCCTGCCTGTGGCGGGAGGCGGGGAGCGATCGGTGGGCAGCGGGAGAGATCGACTTCCCCGAGGGGTATCAGGACCCCGATGGGGCCGACTGGCTGTTCGACTTGCTCACCACCCCCACGCCGGAAAAGTTCAAGGAGTTCGCCGAGGACTACTACGAAATACCTGTGAACATCGCCGCAGTGCGCCGGGTGTACGACCTCCGCCCACTCGACCGGAAAACGGTCCGTGCCCTGAACAGCACCGTGTCCCTGAGCACCGTCGCGGCTGCGGCCGCCGAGATCGGCTACGCCACCGACTTGTCCGCCTGACACGCCTTGATGGCCTTGACCATGGTCGTCCACAGATGGAGCCAGTGCCCGGCGGGGATGTCGTAGAGCGACGGCAATCCCGCGCCGGTGGCGGCGTGTTCGCCCTTCACGGGCACAAGTACCGCGGGGAACTACTATGCGGCACTGTCCTCCGAGACGGCTGAGCGGGCCGCAAGCTCAGCGGCGGTCCTTCTGCGAACGGATCGCGCCGTCGTCACCCAGGCATACACCGTGTACAGGGCCGGCACTCCGAGACTCACCGGCCAGATGTAGCCCATGCCCAGCCGGAGGAAGACGAACAGCGCCACCGTCCACGGCAGGACGGTCACGAACGGGACCCAGCCAGGGCGCATGCGCAGGCCACCGATCGCCGTGTCTGCCGCCAGGGGGGACATCGTCCGGTCGAGCCCCTTGTCCCGGAGCAGTTCGAGGAAAGCCGCTGTCTGCTGCTCGTTCAAAGCAGCGACCGGCAAGCCCATGGCCATCTGCGGTGACACGCGCAGCACCCAGAAGTCACCGACACGCGAGACACTCCGGAACGTCGTCCACGTCCGGGACGTGGACCGGTCCGCGCCCTGAGTTCGGTACTCCGTATCCGTCATGGTGACCGTGACCTCCCGCTCACCCGCCAGGTAGGGCGCCAGCTGGCGCCGGACCGAACGCTCGCGCAACAGGAAGAATCCCGCTCCCCAGAGCATCAATGCCGCGCCGAAAGGGGCAACGCCGCGAACCCCGGCGAGTCCGGCCGCGCACATGCCCCCGCCCACGACCAGAAGCCCGATGGTGATCACCAAGCGCTGGATGTACCCCCGCCGAGCACACGCCCGATAGGAGCGGAGCACCATCGCCGGAGTTGTGACGAAGGTGGTCGTTATCGGCATCTCGGCCACAATGGCTCCCGTTTCGCACGTGCCGGAGGAGAAACCCCTGCTCGGAGTGACCTTAACGGCTGTGTCACCGGCCGCAGGGAGCGGGGACGGGGCCACCGGGACGGAACGGCCCGCCCCCGACGATGTGCCGCGCCTCGACCGCCTTGACCGGGCGCACGATCAGCGCGACCCGCTGCTCCCCTCGGCATGGCCCGCGACTCGCTCCGGCACAGCGTGCCTACAGGTCGAACTCCACCTGCTCCACGTCGGTGAACTCCACCAGCAGGCCCTGGGCCCGGCGGCCGTGGTCCTTGAAGTAGATCTTCTGGAGGCCCTCGGCCGCGATGTCCCGTAGCTGCTGCTCGGTCCCGCCGGCGTCCTTGGTCTCGAAGAGGCGGGCGGCGTACTGCGGGGGCAGCGCCACGGTGAGGTGGCGCAGCCGGGCGTCGTCGGTGGTGCCGGGGGCGGCGGAGTAGCCGAACCGGGCGCTGGTGTCGATGACGATGCCGCCGGTGGTGGCCGCGGCCTCCTTGGCCTTGGCGCGGATCTGCGGCTGCCACCGCTTCCTGACCTCACGCTCTATGCGCTGCGCCAACTCCGGCCGTGACCTTTTGATCTGGTCCTTCACATACCGCTCGACGGTGCGCTGGGTGACGCCGAGCAGCTCGGCCACCGCCCTGGTGCCCTTGAGCTGCCGGACCAGATATCGCATCTGCGCACCCGCGCTCTTCGGGATCGGGCGTGTGAACGCCTTCTGCAGTACGGAGTCGAGACCGTCCCCGACCGTGTCCATCGGTCCTCGTCCCCTACTCTCCGTCGTCCTTGGCGGTGACCTCGCCCGTGTTGATGTACCGGGCGAGGCTGAGGACCTCGCCGTACTGCTCGCGCACTTCCTCCGCCCACAGGGTGGTCTGGGTGCCCTCGTGCTTGACCATCCCAGGCGACACCCCCAGCCGGAAGGAGCCGGGCACGGTCTTGCCGTCGGCGTCGTACGGCAGGACGTCCAGCGGGGACGGACCGGTGGCTGCGTACACGGCGCAGTCGGACAGGACCGCCACCGGGTACCGGCCGGTGGCCGCGGCAAGGGCCACCATCTTGCGGTGCATGTTGATACGGGCCCGGGCGATGACGACCGCGCGGATGTCCGGCCGCCATGTCGGCCGTGCGAGGGCAGGCCATGCCTGAGCCGGCTTCCAGCCGCCGCCGCGCGCCCGCTCACGCAGTTTGCCGATACCGCCCTTCACCGTGGACTTGACGGCGTCCAGCACGATCGCCGTCTCCGGGTCACGCTGCTTGCAGCCGTCCATGGCCTGGAGGAACTGCTGCGGGGGCAGCGACTCGTCCACGCCCAGGTCGCCCATCGTGTCGACGTAGGCGTTGCGCAAGCGCTTGTACCAGCCGTCCAGGAACCTGCCCTTCTCCCGCCGCACCCAGGCCTCGATCGGGGCGACCTCGTAACCGAGTTCCACCGCGTACGCCACCGTAGGGGTCGCGTACCAGGCCGGGCCCGTCGGCCGGTCGCCGGTCGGGGTGAACGGGCTGGGCAGCAAAGCGCCTTCCAGTCGCCGCCACTTCTTGCCGACCAGGACATGGGAGAGGTCGACGTGGGACAGGTCGACCAGCCATGCCCCGGGCAGCGTCGGGTCGAAGGTGGGGTTGGTGACGTGCACGGGCGGGGTCGCCAGTCCGACGACCGCGCCGTTGGCAGCGGCGCCGAAGGCGAGGTTGACGTCGATGCCGACCAGGAACCGCTGCATGCACTCCGCGTCGGTCAGTTCCCGGGCCCAGTCGTACGCTTCCTCGAACAGCATCTCCGCGGGTCCCCGCTGGTGGAAGCGGGGCAGGTCGGCGAGCAGCGGGTGACCGTCGGGTGCCTCGCACGGCGCGCAGTCGATCGGGTGCTCGCCCAGTGAGCCGGGCCGGTGCTCCTTGTGCCGCTTGCCGCTCGCGTCCGGCTCGCTCGCGCGGGTGGGCGGGTTGAGGGCGGTCATCAGCTCCAGGCCGGTGACGGCGGTGGAGCCCCGCGGCGTCATCACCCGGGTCGCGTAGGTGGCCAGCAGCCGGGCGAGTTCCGCCGCGTCGAGCTGCGCGGCGTGGCCCCAGGTGCGGGTGTCGAGCGCGTTCCACGACGGGATGCACAGCTGCACACACTGTCGCACCCGGCCCTGGGCAGGGCGGTAGATCCGCGCCCAGGGTCCGAACCCGCGCTTCGTCAATTGCCAGTCGGCGCGGTCCAGTTACTTGAGGACCTTGTGTCCGTCCGAGAGCCGTCCGGCGAGCCGCTCGGAGTCCGGCAGCGCGGCCGGGAGCCCGTATCGCTCGCAGGCGGCCGCGGTGAGCACCAGCAGCGGGTCGGCGTCCTTGCCGGAGGCATGCAGCTTCGCGGCCCCCAGCTGTGCCTCCTTCAGCGTCCACTCCACCAGCGCGGGCAGCGACTTGGCGGGTACGTCCAGGACCAGGCCGCCGATGCCGTAACCGGTGACCAGGCGGTCGTCGTCGGCGTCGATCACGAGCAAGGGGCCGTTGCCGAACCGGTCGGTTCCGGTCACCGGGGCGTTGGCCGGTGTCGCCTGCTTGCCGATCGGGCGGCGCGACGCCGGCGACGGCGTAGTGGCGACCGCGAAACCCGCCCCAACGGCACCAACGGCGGGGCGGGGTGCAGTGGTCCCGGAAGAAGCCGTGGCCGCAGCCTCACGTGCCCGGTCTCGGGGCACAGTGCGCGCCTCTACCGCCGGAGCGGGCGCGCGGTCGGTGGTCTCGGGCGTCGCGCCGATGGCGGCAGGCGCGGGGTCGGCCGGGGCGGGGTCGGCCGGGGCGGGGTACATCGCGGCGAGTTGCTTGAGCAGACGCGCGTAGGCGTCGCGCTCCGGCGGCCGCGGTTCGGTCTTACCGGACCCCCAGCCGGACACCGTCGCCCGCCGTACCTTCAGCGCCCCTGCCACCTCGTCCAGAGTCAGCCCATGGGCCTAACGCAGCCGCTTGCGCTCCTCCGGCGGCGGCAACGGGGACCGGGACGCCACCAGCGCGTCGACCGCGTCGAACAGCTCGGACATCAGCACCTCCCGCGCGCCATCCTACGTCGCGCGGCGTACGGATCGCGTACGTTCGCCGTGCGTTTCGCGTGCGCGCTCTCGGCCTGACGGGCGCGGGCACGCGGGAAGCCCTACCACGGCTGCCGGATGCCCGGTCAGAGCCAGCTGTCCGGTCTCCGCGAAGTCCGGGCAGTCTCAGAGATCTCCGGGCATCCAACCAACGTCCCGCACAAGTCCGGGCACGGTTCGATGTCTGTGCTGGTCCGAGTATTGCGGCGCTCGCAGCTCGGCGTGGCGGACGAGCTGCTACCCGGACTTCTCCAAGACGCCGGACGAGCAAGGTGTCTCACTCAAGTCCGGGTACCGCAGGTCGGAGGAACGCCGTACCCGGAGATACCCGAGACCGGACACCAGCCGTTGCGTTTGAACCCGCGGTAGATGACGGCGCAGACCACGACGATCACGCCCAGCGCGAGGGGGTAGCCGAAGCGCCAGTGCAGCTCGGGCATGTACTCGAAGTTCATGCCGTACATACCGGTGACCATGGTGGGTACGGCGATGACCGCGGCCCAGGCGGTGATCTTGCGGGCGTCGTCGTTCTGGGCGACCGCGACCTGCGCCAGGTGGGCCTGGAGAATCGAGTCGAGCAGGGCGTCGAAGCCGGTGATCTGCTCGGTGACTCGGGCGAGATGGTCGGCGACGTCACGGAAGTACGCGCGTATCTCCGGGTCGACGGTGCGCGGCGGAGTCGTGGAGAGCACATCCAGCGGACGGCCGAGCGGGACCACCGCCCGCTTCAGCTCCAGGAGTTCACGCTTGAGCTGGTAGATACGGCCCGCGTCGGCGGTCTTGATGCCGTTCGGTGAGAAGACCTCGGTCTCGACCTCGTCGATGTCCTCCTGGACGTCGTCGGCGACGGTCACGTAGTCGTCGACGACGTGGTCGGCGATCGCGTGCAGCACCGCGGAGGGGCCCTTGGCCAGTTGCTCGGGTTCGGCCTCGAGGTCCTCGCGGAGCGGGCCGAGGGAGCCATGGCGTCCGTGGCGGACGGTGACGACGAAGTCGGGGCCGATGAAGACCATGATCTCGCCGGTGTCGACGACCTCGCTGGTCGCGGTCAGGCGCTCGTGCTCGACGTAGGTGACCGTCTTGAGGACGGTGAACAACACGTCGTCGTACTGCTCCAGCTTGGGCCGCTGGTGAGCCTGCACCACGTCCTCGACGGCGAGCGGGTGCAGGCCGAACAACTCGGCGACGCGCGCGAACTCCGCCTCGCTGGGCTCGTGCAGGCCGAGCCAGACGAAGCCGTCACCGTGTTTGCGGACCCGGGCGAGGGACTCCTCGACGGTGGGGGCGGTCTCCTGGCGGACGCCGTCGCGGTAGATGACGCAGTTGACGACGGCCGAGCCGAGCGGGGAGCGGGCGGGGTGGCTGAGGTCGACGCGACGGCGGTTGCGACGCGTCAGGCTGGCCACTTTGCGCAGGTTGCCGACCATGGACATAGGGGTGCTCTCCTTCGCCGGGTCCGCGCAGTGTGCCAGCAGCGGGTAAGGACCGGGTCAAAGCCGGTGCCTGCGGCGGAATGAGCGGTGACCGGGAGGCGCACGCCGACCACGCCGGCGCTGACGGCGCTCACGGGCGGGGGCCGAAGGTCAGGGGCTGTGCAGACCTCTTGATGACGCGAGGCCTCAGCCACACCAACGGTTAACATATTTGCATGGAAGCGCAAGTAGCGTCGTGGGACGAGGAGCGGGCCAAGCGGTCGGTGGCGGTGCTCAAGGCGGTGGCCGACCCCTCGCGCTACCGGCTGCTGTGGGCGCTGAGCGAACGGGAGCTGCCGGTCAGCCACCTGGCCGAGCTGATCGAGGCGCATGTCGCGGCCACCTCCCAGCACCTGGCGAAGCTGCGTTCTGCGGGGCTGGTGACCTCTCGGCGCGAGGGCACGCGCATCTTCTACCGGGCCGCCGGTCCGCAGGTGCGGGCACTGCTGGAGAGTGCGGTGCTGGCATCGGACGAGGTGGTGGCCGCAGGGGGGACGGAAGCGGCGACGGCACGTGAAGCGGCCGCCGTGCAGGAACAGGACGCCCCGGCACGGTTGACCAGGGTGCGGCGGACCGCCGCCGAACACTGAGACCGGCGCCTCTGCGCCGGCTCAGGCCTGCTCTTCGCCGGTCAGGGCCAGGCGCATGTCGTCGTTCGCGTCGATCTCATCGTGCTCTTCGTTCGCGTCGCTCTCATCGAGGTGGTACTCCTGCGGCTCGGCGTCGTAGGCGTACAGCCCGGCGTAGCGTCCCCAGTCGGTGGCCGTCTCCAGCTGGCGGGTGACCTGCTCGGTGGTGAAGTGGTGGGCCAGCAGATCGCGGAAGAAACCGGCGCGGAGACTGCCGCCGGAGTTCTGCCGCAGGCTGTTGGCGATCAGCGTGACCAGTGGGGCGTGCCGGACCGCCTCGGCGAAGATCTTCTTCGACTTCTGGACATCCGCGTCCGCGAACGCGGTACCCGTGTCCGTCAGGAGCAGGTCGTCCCCGCTGAGACGGGTGAAGCCGAGCAGGTCCAGGGCATCGACCTGAGGCATCAGATCGTCGATCTCCAGGCCGAGTTCGTCGGCGAGGTCGGCCAGATCGCAACGGCCGCCCCGGTGGAGCACCATCTCCGCGAGCCCCGAGAGTCCGTCCACGCTCGCCGGGGGCAGCGGGGTGTTGGCCGGGGTGCGCTTCTCCAGCTCGGCCGGCTCGTGGCGACCGGGGACACGGCCCTCCTTCTGGCGTCCGGTCATGGTGCGGTACACACGGTTGATCAGCGCCTCGAAGGCGGCCGAGTCACGGTCCCGGGGGCGCTCCAGACCGACCTCGAAGACCTCGCGGATCGTTCCGTAGGGGCGGGCACCGAGGACCACGATCCGGTCGGCCATCAGCACGGCCTCCTCGATGTTGTGGGTGACCAGCACGATGGCGCGGGTCGGGAACTGGCCCGACTCCCACAGCTCCATCAACTCACCGCGCAGGTTCTCCGCCGTCAGCACGTCCAGGGCGGAGAACGGCTCGTCCATCATCAGCACGTCCGGTTCCACGACGAGGGCGCGGGCGAAGCCGACGCGCTGGCGCATGCCGCCGGACAGCTCCTTGGGGTAGGCGGACTCGAAGCCGTCCAGGCCGATGAGGTCGATGGCCTGCCGGGCGGCGTCCGCGCGCTCGGCGGCCGGGACTCCCTTGGCCTCCAGACCGAGCTCGACGTTCTGCTGCACGGTCAGCCACGGCAGCAGGGCGAACGTCTGGAAGACCATCGCCGTGCCCGGATTGGCGCCGGTCAGCGGCGTGCCCCTGTAGGTGACGGTGCCGGAACTGGCGGGCACCAGCCCGGCCAGGCAGCGCAGCAGCGTGGACTTGCCCGAGCCCGACTTGCCGAGCAGCGCGACCACTTCACCGGCGCGGACCTGGAGGTCGATACCGGACAGTACGGGCAGTTCGCCGTCGGCGCCGGCGTAGGACTTGGTCAGCTCGACGGTCTCCAGCAGCAGTTCGCCGTCGGCGGGGCGGCGAGGCCTGTCGGCCGTCAGGTGGGCGAGGCCGGCCCGGGCCTGCCGGTTCGTGCGAAGGCCGCGCAGCGCGTTCAGCACCATGGACGTGCTCCAAATGCTTGTGAGGAACGGGAGGTTCAGAGGGAGAAGCGGGTCTCGGCCAACCGGTACAGGCGGCGCCACAGCAGCCGGTTGAGTCCGACGACGTACAGGCTCATCACCGCCACTCCGGCGATCAGATGCGGGTGGTCGCCGTGTTCGGTAGCCTTCGCGATGTACGCGCCAAGGCCCGTGGCGGTGAGGGTGGTGCCGCCGAAGGTGACCACCTCGGAGACGATCGAGGCGTTCCAGGCACCGCCGGAGGCCGTGATCCCACCGGTGACGTACGACGGGAAGATCCCCGGAATGATCAGTCGGCGCCATCGCTGCCAGCCGGTCACGCCCAGATCGTCCATGGCCTCGCGCAGATCACTGGGGATCGCCATGGCACCGGCGATGGTGTTGAACAGGATGTACCACTGCGCGCCCAGCGCCATCAGCAGTGTGCCGCCGACGTCGATGGACAGCCCGGTCTTCAGGAAGAACCACACCGCGAGCGGGAAGAGGAAGTTGGCGGGGAAGGACGCCAGCACCTGCACGACCGGCTGGGCGATCCGGGTCAGCCGCGGCGAGAAGCCGATCCGCACGCCGATCGGCACCCACACGACCGTCGCCAGCGCGACCAGCACCACCACCCGGGCGAGCGTGGCCAGGCCCAGCAGCAGCGGCTCGTCGAACACATCGAGACCCGTGCGGTCGTAGAGATAGCGGCCGAGGTCGATCAGACCCCATATGATCAGGCCGCCCGCGACGAGGGTGAAGACGATGTCTCCGGCGCGCTGCCGGGTGCGGTCGACGATCAGCGGCCGATCGTCGCGGCCGAAGACGCGGGCCGCCCTGCTCAGCCCGTGCCCCACCGGGCGCAGTACCCGCCCGAGCAACTGCGGCCAGTGCGAGCGGCGCAGGACGCCCAGTACGACGGACCGCTGGACCTCGCTCGCCTCGGACTGCTCATTCTTGAACTTCTCCGCCCAGGCCGTCAGCGGCCGCCAGAACAGGAAGTTCACGCCGATCACCATGACCGCCATGACCAGGATCGCCCAGCCCACCTTGCCCAGGTCGCCTTCGGCGATCGCGGCGCCGGCGTAGGAGCCGACGCCCGGCAGGGCATAGCGCTGGCTGTCGACGCTGATCGCCTCGGAGGCGACCAGGAAGAACCAGCCGCCGCCGAAGCTCATCATGCCGTTCCAGACCAGGCCGATCATCCCGGCCGGCACCTCCACCTTCCAGAACCGCATCCAGCGGGTGAAGCCGAACGACCGTGACAGCTCGTCCAGTTCCCGCGGGAGGGAGGTCAGGGCGTAGTAGAACCCGAAGGCCATGTTCCACGCCTGAGAGGTGAAGATCGCGAAGATCGCGGCGCACTCCAGGCCCAGCATGGAGCCGGGGAACAGGGCGACGAACCCGGTCACCGCCACGGTCAGGAAGCCGAGCACCGGGACCGACTGCAGGATGTCCAGGGCGGGGAGGAGGATCCGCTCCAGCCTTCTGCTCTTGGCAGCGGCATAGGCGTAGACGAAAGTGAACACGATCGACAGGGCGAACGCGGCGAACATCCGCAGCAGCGAGCGGGCAGCGTCGTAGGGCAGCCGCGCCGGATCGGTGTCGACCCTCACGTTCTGGTGGGTGTTGAACGCGATGGTGGTGCCGTGCCCCACGCGCAGCACCCCGTACAACGTCACCAGCACGGCCGCGGCCACCGCCGCGTCCACCCAGGAGAACCCGGACAGGCGCCTGGGCAGCCTCGCCCTCGGCGGCATGCGCACCGCCGTCTCAGCCGGCTCGTTGTCCGTACGGATCGACATCACGAGAACCTCCGCCCCCCACCGGGGCACGACGACACGCCCGACCGCCACGCACGCACCGGCGTGCCGACGGCAGGGCAGGGCAACCCCGGACAGCATGGGAAAAACAGGTAAGTAAGAAGGGGAAGTGGGAAAGGCCCACCCGGGCACCGCCGCCTCAGCGGAACTGAGGTCGTGCCCGGCGCGAGAAACAGGGCCGAGCGGCCCGGTGGGCAAGTGTCAGCGAATGCCCTGGAGGCAGCACGGACTGGGAGGGTCTGCGCTCATGGCCGCCTCCGTTTCGTGATGTGACTCCGACCCGGCCACGCTCAGCGCATGCACAGGACCCGACCCCAAGAGTGTGGCCCTTGTTGCATTGATACGCAAATAAGGGGGTGCGGCAACTCGGCCTCCGAAGCACCGGCGCACGCCCGAGTGACACTCTCGCCAGGGTTGCAAAGCCAACCAGTAGTCCGCAGGATGGAGCCGAGCCGACCATAAAGCCCGAAGGGAGCGGCTGCCGGCCGGCCAGGACTTCGGCAGATCGCAATCCTGACATGCGGCGCCATCCATCGGAACGGGCCAGGTGCCTCGGGGTCCCGGGGCAGGCCCCCGGCCTCTCACCTACGGCGTTCGCACACCCCAGCTCATTCCTTTCACGGCACCGTCCACCCCCCCGAAGGAAGCGCCGCACTCACGTACTGCGCGCGCGGTCGAGGTGACGCGGCACCCCCTGTTCAGCGCAACAGAAGCAAGGTGGGTCCCACCGTCGCGGACGGTCCATGGTGCATCCAGGACAGGAGAAGAATCGATGACGATACGCGCCCGGCGGCTCGGCAGACGCCGCTCCACGGCTCTGCGCACCGCGGCCCCACTGGTCTCCCTGGTGCTGGCCGCTTCCGCATGCGGCGAAGCAGCCGCGCACGGGAGTGTCACCGGCTCCGTCAGAGCCGCCCCGGACAGCCCTGGCGCGCTGGCTCCTGGCGCCACCGGCTCTCTGCCCGGCTACTCTCCCACCGGGGGAACCTCGGCCACCACCACTCTTTCGGCCGCAATCGCCGCTTCGGGTGCCACCTTCACCGCACCGGCCAACGCGAGCGTCGTCCCGCCCCTGGCCGCCGCCACCTGTGTCGACAAGTACTTCTCCGCCATGACCACCGCACAGCGGGTGGGACAGCTCTTCATGGGGGGCGTCTCCGCGGCCCGGGCCGACCAGACTCAAGTGCGTACTCTGCGGGCCAACCACGTGGGGTCGATCATGCTGACCGGACGCAGCACCGCCGGCACACGGGCGACCAAGACAGTGGTCGACGGCGTCCGGAGCCAGGCGGACGTGGTCGGCGGGCATCGCGTGGGCATGTTCGTCTCCACCGACCAGGAGGGCGGCCAGGTGCAGGTGCTGAGCGGCCCCGGGTTCTCGACCATACCCAACGGGCTGACTCAGGGCAGTTGGTCGACCACGACCCTCCGCAGCCGGGCGACCGACTGGGCCAAGCAGTTGAAGGCCGCCGGCGTCAACCTCAACCTGGCTCCGGTCGCCGATGTCGTCCCGGCCTCCCTCGGTACCCGCAACGGCCCGATCGGCCGCTACTACCGCGAGTACGGCCACACACCCGACGTCGTGAGTTCCCACAGCGGCGCCTTCGCCAGTGGTTTCGCACAGGCGGGCGTCATGACCACGCTCAAGCACTTTCCCGGGCTGGGCCAGGTGCTCGGCAACACCGACACCACCGCGAACGTGAAGGACTCGGTGACGAGCGCCGGCAGCGCGAGCCTCACCCCGTTCCGTAACGGCATCCGGGCGGGTTCGCCGTTCGTGATGATCTCACTCGCCACGTACACCAAGATCGACTCACACCATCTGGCGGCCTTCTCGTCGACCGTCATCGGTCAAGTGCTGCGCACCCAGCTCGGCTTCAAGGGCGTGGTCATCTCGGACGACCTCGGCCAAGCGGTGGCGGTGCGGTCCTTCACCCCTGCCCAGCGAGCGGTCAACTTCATCGCGGCGGGCGGGAACATGATCCTGACGGTGCGGCCGGACGTCGTACCGGCGATGGCGCAGGCGGTCCAGACCCGGATGCAGCAGGACGCCGCCTTCCGCGCCAAGGTCAACGACAGTGTGCGTCGGATCCTCACCGCCAAGCAGAACGCGGGCCTGCTCGTCTGCAGCTGAACGCCCGCCGGGCCGCAGCCCAAGACGAAGGATGGGTGGCGCGGGCCCTGGCCTGACGGGCCCCGTAGAGCCGATGGCAGCGTTTCTGTGGGCCGTCGGTGGCAACGTGGCCCGCAGCCGCTCGTGCCTGCCTCAGGGGCACCCGCGCCACCCTGCACAATCACCCCGGCCAAGACGTACGGACGTGTCTGAGCGGCTGAGGAGAACGACCGATGGACACAGCAGGACGCCCGGACCGCAGAACCCTGCTCGCCGGCGGGCTTGCGGGTGCGACGATCATGCTCGCGAGCTGTTCATCGACCAGGACGGCACCGACCGCGAAAAGTCTTTCGCCGGAAGCACGCCCGACCTCGCCCGCCACCGCGCTCGCCAGACTGGTGGAAGGCAACAAGCGCTGGGTGAGCGGAGATCTGCGACACCCCGACCGGGACCCGGACCGGCGTCAGCTCGTGGCGCAGGAGCAGGAGCCCTTCGGAGCGATCCTGTCGTGCATCGACTCCCGCGTGCCTCCCGAACTCCTCTTCGACACCGGCCTGGGTGACCTCTACGTGATGCGCACCGGCGGGACGGCGGCCGGCCCGGTCGTCACCGGATCTGTCGAGTACGGCCCCATGACGAGTGGCACTCCGCTCGTCGTGGTCCTCGGGCATCAGCGCTGTGGCGCCGTCAAGGCGGCGTACGGCGCCCTTCAGGACGGTAAGCGGCTGCCCGGCAATCTGCAGGCGATCGCCAGGGCCCTGCGGCCGGCGTACCAGCAGGCGGTACGGGAAGGGGGCACGGACCCGGTCGAGACGATGGCCCGTGCTCAGGTCAAGTTGACCGCGAAGGCGCTGCGCTCCAACGATGACCTCGCACCGCTCGTGGCCAAGGGCGCCCTCGCCGTGGTCGGCTCCTACTACTCGCTCGACACCGGCAAGGTGGAGGTCCTGGACGGCGCGCCCTCCTGATGACCCATCGGAGGAAGCGGACAGTCGTTGCGGGGCGGGCGAACGGGACCGGACCACCGCACCGAGGCATCCCCAAGCTGCCGACAGGGCATGCCGCTTGCGGAGTAATGAGCGGGTTGGACTGTTCGGCCGTGTCACGCTGTGGCCTCGTTTGATCACGGTCGTGTCAGGAGGCCGGGGTGTACCGCTCCGATGAGTGGCTGTACAAGCGGATACGTCGTGACCGCAGGGCGGACCCCGAGGTCTCGGCTCAGGTGTCGGCCCGGAGCAACCGAGCGACCTGGAACGCCGTGGCGAAGGCGCGGGCGTCGGCGGACGAGGGCAGGTCGAGGCGTTCGAGGTGCTGGGCGGAGTACGCAGCAGCCACAGGTTCCGCTGCTGCGCGGCCAGTTCCCGGCCGCCGCCGTCATCGCCGGGATGCAGGACGCACACGAGTTCGGATCGGCCGGCACCGATCTGGTGGCCCTCCAAGCCCGCAAGGTCGTTGACAACCAAACCCTGGAGACGGATCGCGGCGCCCGCGAGCATGAGACCCATCCCCGCGGCGGCAAAGGTCATCTCGCCGCGTGCAAGGCGCCGTCCACCGGCGGTTCCGCGTCCGCTGCCGGACCCGGCCACGTACGACCGGCCGTCGAAGCCGACCACCAGAACCGTGAACCAGAAGGGCACGAGCGCATGAGCCCCGCGAGGACCGCCGAGCACCCCGAGACCGCGTCGATGCGACCCGTGCAGTCTTCACGTACGAAGGAGGCCGGGGCCGCCATGCACCTCAGCTCGGTGATCGCCCGCTTCAGCACCATCGGCCACTTGCGCCTGGACGAGTTCGGCTGCCCGGCCCCGGACGAGAGGGCCACCGAGAGCGTGTACCGCTCCACCGGGCCGTCGTGATGACGGGCGGCGAGGGGGGGAAGGCGCCGAGGCGGCCGCCCCACTCTGACCTGCTGCTGCGTCTGGACGCCGAACTGAGCCGGATCGACGAGCAGTTGCGCGCCCTGGCCGCTGCGAAGGACCGGATCCAGGACTTGCTGGACGCGGTGGTGGCCATCACCAGGGAGATGGAGTTGCCCGCAGTACTGCACCGCATCGTGACCACCGCCATGGATCTGGTCGGCGCCCGCTACGGGGCACTGGGCGTACTCGACGAGTCCGGTGAGCACCTTGAGCAGTTCATCGCCGTCGGCCTGTCCGAAGGGGAACGCGCGGCCCTGGCCAAGGTGGGGTTTCCGCGCGGCATGGGCGTGCTCGGACATTTCATCCACCACCCCGAGCCCCTGCGGCTCGACGACATCGCCTCCCACCCGGCCTCCGTCGGGTTCCCGCCCGGCCACCCACACCTGGGCACCCTGCTCGGCGTCGCCATCGGCATCCGCAGCGAGATCTACGGCGACCTCTACCTCTCCGAGCGACGCGACGGACAGCCCTTCGACGTCTACGACGAGAACATCGTCATCGCCCTCGCCAGCGCCGCCGGCGTCGCCATCGACAACGTCCGCCTCTTCGAACAGGATCGTGCCGGATCAGAACAGTTCCAGCGGTTGCTGCTGCCCACGCTGCCCGACATGCGGCCCTTTGACGCGGCCGCCATCTACCGACCGGCCACCGAACCCAGCCCGCTCGGCGGCGACTGGTACGACGCCATTCTGCTGCCCGACGGCGCTGCCGCGGTGGTGATCGGCGACGTGGTCGGCCATGACCTGCACGCCGCGGCCGCCATGGCCTCCACCCGCAACATGCTGCGCGCTCTGCTGTTCCACCTGCGCACTCCGCCCAGCGAGATCCTCGCCCAGCTCGACCGCACCCTGCAGGCCATCACCGACAACCCCGTCACCACCACCAGCCTGGCGCGTATCGAACCCGCCGGGTCCGCCTGGAGGCTGCACTGGAGCACCGCGGGCCACGTCCCACCTCTGCTGATCACCCCCGACCGCCGGGCTCAGTACCTGTCCGCCGAGCCCGGACTACCGCTGAACGTCGCCTGCGGACACGACCGCCCGGACCACACCCACCCCCTGCCTCCGGACTCCACCGTGGTCTTCTTCACCGACGGGCTCATCGAACACCCCGACCACCCCATCGACGAAAGCCTTGCCGCACTGGCCGAACTGTCCATCAGGTACGCGGCCCTGCCCTTGCAGGACTTCGTCCGGGCCCTGGCCGACCACCACCCCAGCGACGGGCACGACGACATGGCCATCCTCGCCCTGCGGACCCCCCGATGACCGCCGCTCACCGTGACAGGCTGCGGCGCGGCGGCATGAGCGTTCTGCAGATCTGCACCGTCGCCGCGCTCTATTACGCGTCCGGCAGGCTGGGGCTGCTTCAGGAACTCGTGCGCGGCCAGGTCACCCCGCTGTGGCCGCCGACCGGCATCGCCGTGGCCGGCCTGCTCCTGATCGGCCTGAGGGTCTGGCCCGGAATCGCACTCGGCGCGTTCCTGATCAACATCTCGCTCGGGCCATCGGTCCCCGCCGTGCTCGCGATCACGGCAGGCAACACCCTTGCGCCCCTGTGCTCGTACGCGCTCCTGCGCTGCGCCGGGTTCCACACCGATGTCGACCGCTTCCGCGACGCGCTCGCACTGGTCTTCCTCGGCGGGCTCACCGGCATGCTGATCAGCGCGACGGTGGGCAGCGTCACCCTGCACCTCGCACACGCGCTTCCCACCAACGGGTTCTGGTCCACGTGGTGGGTCTGGTGGACCGGTGACACGATGGGCGTTCTCGTGGTCACACCCGTGCTGCTCGTCCTGCGCTCGACACACTGGCCGAAGCTCGCACCAGCCATCCGCTGGGAAGAGGGAGCGGTGCTCGTCACGGCCGCCCTCGGCGTCGGTTTCCTCGAAAACGCTCCGGTCCCGCTGATCTTCCTGGCCTTCCCCCTGGTGACCTGGGCCGCCTTCCGCTTCCAACTCTCCGGAGCCGCACCCTGCGCGCTGGCCGCATCCACCGGGGCGATCCTCGCCGCCACCCGCAGATCAGGCTCGTTCGCCGGTCACACCGTTCTCACCGACATGGTCGCCCTACAGGCGTTCAACGGAGCCGCCTCGATGACCGCGCTGCTGCTCTCCGCAGCCATCACCGAACGGAACCAGGCCCAGGCGAAGATCGAGGAAACCTGTAGGCGGCTGGCCGAGATGACGGCACGGATCACACCGGACACAGGTGGCCCGTCGACGCCTCCCGTCGACCGGGGCAAAGAGGGGGAGGACGGCGGACCTGCGCGTCCGTCGTGATCGATCGACTCGCAATCGATCCACTCGTAATCGATCTTTTTGTGATCGATCCCCTTGTGATCGACCGCAGCACCGTCACGGACAGCCGACGCCGACCGAGGAGTCCGGTCCGGCGACGGCCCCGCCCCGATGTGCACGGACACCCTTCATCTCGATTGTGTAACGAGTCTGGTCCAAGAGGGATTTGAAAGGTTCATGCCCATGTTGGCTGGCCCTCGGCCCTCGGCCACGCAACGGATCGAAGGTAACCCTGCCTGTCATCTCGCCCACCGCCCTTCGGAGGTCCACGTGTCACCGCTCGACCGCCGTACGTTCCTCAGAGGAGCAGCCGTCGTCGGCACCGCTCTGGGGCTGGACGCACTGCCCGCCACGGACCACTCAACGGCATCAGCCGCATCCGGGGCCATCACCGATGTGAAGCACGTGGTCGTCCTGATGCAGGAGAACCGCAGCTTCGACCACTACTTCGGCGCCCTCAAGGGCGTCCGGGGCTTCGCCGACCGCAGCGCCATCACGCTGCCGGGCGGCTATTCGGTCTTCAACCAGCCGTCCGGAGCGGGGCGCCAGTACCCGTGGTCGATGAGCGCCACATCCCCCTGGCTCGGCGTCGACGGTGAGCGGCTCGCCCAGTGCGACGGCTCGCTCGACCACGGGTGGTCCTCGCAGCACAAGGCCTGGAACAACGGCAAGATGGACAGTTGGGTGTCCGCCAAGGGCACCAACCGCACCATGGGCTTCCTCAACCGCGGTGACATCCCGTTCCACTACGCCCTCGCCGACGCCTACACCCTGTGCGACGCGTACCACTGCTCGATCCTCAGCGCGACGGGCCCCAACCGCACCTATCTCTGGGGCGGCATGATCGACCCCAACGGCACCGTCGGCGGTCCCGCGTACGACGGCGCGGACGAGTCCGGCCTGAAGTGGCAGACCTACGCGGAGGCGCTGCAGAACGCGGGCGTGAGCTGGAAGGTCTACCAGAACGCCGGCGACAACTTCGGCGACAACGGCCTCGCCTACTTCTCCGTGTTCGCCAACGCCTCGCCAGGCAACCCGCTGTACGACCGGGGCATGGCGTCGGTGCCGCGAGCCACCGGCTCGACGCCTGACGACATCGCGGCCGCCATCCGGCACGACGTACAGAACGGCACGCTTCCGCAGGTCTCCTGGGTCGTCGCCAACCAGGGCTTCTCGGAGCATCCCTCCGCCCCGCCGAACGACGGTGCACACTTCATCAACCTGGTGATGCAGGCGCTCGACGCGGATCCGGCCGTCTTCAACTCCACCGTTCTGTTCGTCAACTACGACGAGAACGACGGCTTCTTCGACCATGTGCCGCCGCCGGTCCCCCCGACCGGAACCTCGGACGAGTTCGTCAACGGAGCGCCGATCGGGCTCGGCTTCCGGGTGCCCATGTTCGTGATCTCGCCCTGGAGCCGCGGCGGCTGGGTCAACTCCCAGGTCACCGACCACACGTCGGTCATCCAGTTCCTGGAGACCTGGACGACGGCACTCGGCACCCCCGCGCGCTGCCCGAGCATCAGCGCCTGGCGTCGCAAGGTGACCGGCGACCTGACCAGTTGCTTCGACTTCACCTCCCCCGTCTACGGGATGCCGTCCCTGCCCTCCACCAGTACGGTCATCGGCCAGGTCCACTGCTATCTGCTGCCGAACCCGAACTCCAACACCAACGCGCTGCCCGCGCAGGAGCCGGGCACCAAGCCGGCCCGGGCCCTGCCGTACCAGCCGAACGCCTACATCGGCCGGTTCGACTACAACGCGAACGGTCAGGTCCTGGCCTGGATCGACCTGGCGAACCAGGGCGTTCAGGCCACCGAGGCGGTGCACTTCTCGGTCTACGCCAACGCCTACCGCAGCGGCGGCCCGTGGCAGTACACCGTCGACCCCTACAACGCCGCCACGCACACCGATGGCCAGGTGGAGGACTACATCAACGTCGGCAGCGGCTACGGCAACGGCCTCTACGACCTGAGTGTCCTCGGCCCCAACCGCTTCCTGCGCCGGTTCACCGGCAATGCCCTCGGCCCGGCCAAGGACATCGAGGTCGGCTGCTTCTACGCCCCGGCCCCGAACACCGGTAAGCAGGCGGTCTGGTTCCGTATGACGAACCAGACCGCCGCGGACGTGACCTTCACCATCACGTCGAACAACTATCGGGGCGACGGCCCCTGGACCTATCGGGTAGTCGCCGGACAGTTCACGGACGACTACTTCAACGCCGTGGCGTACAACGGCGGTTGGTACGACTTCACCGTCACGGTCGGCGCCGACAGCTCCTTCTCGCGGCGTTTCGTGGGCCACATCGAGACGGGTGCGGCCAGCGTCACCGGCTGAGTCATCGGTCCGCACCCCGCCCAGGGTGCGGACCGAACCCCATCCTCAGCGAGCGCTGCCCAGGTTCCGATCCGTGTCGGAGCCTTCGAGCATGAGGGTGACTTCCTCGATACGGCGAAAGCGCCCGTCGGATGCGAACTCGCCGAACAGGTAGACCTCCGTACGCACGGTGGATCCGTCCCGCTTCGTGACGTGGACCGTGTGGCGGTCGGCGTAGCGAGTGCCGTCGTACATCTCGTCGTGGACCTCGACGGACACCTCGGCGACGACCGTACGGAGGTGGGCGATGTGCTCCAGGAAGCCGTCGCGGTCGTCCCACCGGCCGTCCGTGCGCTGCCGGTAGTCGGGGGCGAAGTGCCGGCCGGCAGCCTCACGAAGGTCAAGGCCGGAGTCGAGGAGCAGGTCGGCCAGTGCGGCGGCGATGCCGGTGCGGTTCATAACGCGATCCTTTGTGGTGTCCAAGGGGCGTCCAAGGGGTACCCCAAACCGAAGTACGTGCGCGACGCACGCTTCTTGCATCACTGTAGCCCATACGCGTGCGCCACGCACGCTAATCTGGGAGGCATGAAGAACGATGTGGGGCACGAGATCGCCGACGCCCTGGGCGTACTGCTCAAACGCAGCACCCGTGTGGAGCTGTACCGAACCCTGACCGCCGGCATGGGGGATGCCGTGGACGAACTGACCTACCCGGTGCTCAGCGGGCTGGCCAGGACCGGGCCGCGAAGCGCCGCCGATCTGGCCCCGGATGCCGGACTCGACCGCTCCGGCGTCACCCGTCGTGCCTCCAGGCTCGAGGAGGCAGGGCTCGTACGACGTGAACCGGACCCCGCGGACCGTCGCGCGACGCTGCTCGCCCTCACGAGCGAGGGCGAGCGGACGGTGGAGATCCTGCGCCAACGCCTGTCCACCCACATCGAGGCCAGCCTCGCCTCATGGTCGGCCGACGAAGCCCGAACCTTCGCCGACCACCTCCGGCGCTTCGTCGACGACGGACCGTTCGCCTGAAGATCGTCCCGTCCGGACCTCGGAGCGAAGAAAAGAGATTGCCTCAAGACCGGGGCTCCCGTTGGCTGAGCGCATGACGGAACTGCACACCGATCGCCTCACCCTGCGCGGATGGCGTGACTCGGACCTTGCACCATGGGCGTCGATGAATGCCGATCCCGCGGTCCGGGAGCACTTGGGCGACCTACTCACCCGCGAACAGAGCGATGCGTCTGTGGCACGGTTCCGGGCCGAGTTCGACCTACGAGGCTACGGATGGTGGGCGGTCGAGGTGCGGGCCACGGGCGAGTTCATCGGCTTCTCGGGCCTGGACCGGGTGGACGACGACATGCCGTTCACCGGAGTGGAGATCGGCTGGAGGCTCGCCCGCCCGGCCTGGGGCCAGGGCTACGCCACCGAGGCCGCACGGGCTGTCCTGGCCCACGGCTTCGAGACGCTTGAGCTTCCCGAGATCCTTGCCGTGACCACGGCCGCCAACCTCCGTTCGCAGGCGGTGATGCGCCGGATCGGCATGACCCGGAACCCGGCCGACGACTTCGACGACCCCACCGCACCCGAAGGACCACTGCGCTCGAACGTGCTCTACCGCATCCGCCGCGGTCCACGGATGTGACGTCTCCCCCCAGGAAGCTCTTCCCGATAACTCGGTGACGACAGGTCCGTCGGCCGGACACACTGCGGGAATGGCTGATCATGATGGAGCCGTTCCGGCAGCCGGCTTCCGTTTCAAGCCCACGCTGGACGGAGACTGGCAGCGCTGCGACCGGTCACGGTGAACGACACGAACGCGCTCTTGCCCATGTTCCAGGACGCGGAGACGATGCGGCTGACCGGCCACCACGCCGAGGGCGAGCCCGACGAAGCACGGCTACGGGCCTGGTACGGCACACGTGCCGACCACGATGGCCGTCTGGACCTCGCGGTGGTGGAGAAGGCGACTGGGGACGTCGTCGGCGAGGCGGTCCCCAACGAGTGGGACGCGGGCAACGAGGGCTGCAACTGCCGTATCGCCTTCGGGCCCGGCGCGCACGGACGCGGGCTGGGAACCAAGGCGACCCGGCTGATCGTCCGTTACCGCTTCGAGAGGCTGGGGCCGCACCGCATCTCGCTCGAGGTGTACGCGTTCAATCCGCGAGCCCGCCGCGTCTACGAGAAGGTGGGCTTCGTGCCGGAGGGGGTTCTGCGGGACGCGCTGCTGTGGGAGGGCGAGCGGGTGGATGCCGCCCTGATGTCGATCCTCGCACCGGGCTGGTTCGAGCACCGGGGGTGGCCCGAGCGGGTTGGCCGGGCGTCGTCTTACAAAGGCTGACACGATGAGGTGGATCCGCATTGCGGAAGGTGCCTGGGTGGTCCGTTGAGCGTTGTCCCGTGCGTGGGAGCACCATGGCTGAACCCGCAGTTCGAGCCGAGCGCCTCGCGCCCGGCTCGAACTGGTCGTGGACCTGGCGGAGGTCAGCCCACGGTGATCGCGTTCCAGGTCAGTTCACGCTGGTAGCCGTGGCGCCACCCACGGGTGCGGACCGGGTCGGTGCGAGGGGAGTCCCCGTTCGGGGACTTGGCATCGACGTTCTGTCCGCTGTCCCAGAAGGACTGCAGCGCTGCCGCACCCCAGTCTTCCTGTCCTCCCCACGACCACAGCTCGCCGTTCGCACCCAGACTTGAGGTCCCGGGGGCCTCCATCACCACAGCGCCCTCGTTGCCACCGGTGTAGGCCATCACCTGTCCCTTGGCCGGATTGAATAACGTGAACTGCGAGGCAGGGCCGAATGCCATCCACGAGCAGTACGGGTCGCCGGTGTTGATCGGCTTGAGCCAGACCGATTCATCCGTGGGACTGGCGCACAGCACATAGCCGTGGAACGTGCCGCTCTCGATCATCACGGCCCCGGACAGAGCGTGCGGTGCGGCAGCGGCCGAAGCCGCAGGCATCGCCGTGAAGAGGGCCGCTGCGACCCCAGCCGTGGCGAGGCCGGCCCGGAAGCGGCGACGACCGCGAGAAGCCCACTTGGTTCGTGTCATGCGAAGACACTCCTTTCGACCTTCAGAACAGGTCAGGTGCATGTCAAATGCGGCCTACGCGCACCCCGCTCACGGAGTGCGCGAGGAGCGTAGCCGTTTGTGAGGGTCGCGCGTAGATGATGTGAGGATTCGAAGGCGCTGCGGGCAGAATCCGGCCACCTCAACTGGCGCAGCGTCAGATCGGTGGGTGCCGCAGTTTCGGATGGCGCGGTTGCCGGCGAGTCGCCGACAGCGGGCGGTTGACAGCCTCTACCCGCGGTGGAGTGCGATCACGAGAAGTCCGCTGCCGATGCCCGGCCCGTGGTCGGCGCCAACCCCGTGAACACGATGGCCAACATGCGGGAACGCACCTCGGGCTGGCAGACAGGCGAAGCCCCTGGTGGATGGGGTTTTGACCAAGAAATCCGTCTCCACCACAGTCTTCGTGCGCTTGCCTACCCGTCCGGCATCGACGTGTCCAACTCTGCCCACCGCCTCCTGTCCACCAAGCGGCGTCAGCACCGCCGGGAGCTCGGTTCCCGGTGACGGCGCCTCTGGCCGACTGCGCTGGGCTTCACCGGCCCTGCCCGGAGCCGTCCATGACGTCCGGGCTACTCGTGAGCCTGGCATCGTCGAGGCTCTCGACCAGGCCGAAGTCGCCTGCTGGGCCGACGAGGGCTACCAGGGCGCCGGAGGCACACTCCTGGCGGCTCCTTCGCAAACTCCGGTGCTCGACCACCCGCATCACGAGTCTCGTCCAAGCTGTCCCCTGCCTGCATCTGGCAGGCTCAGACTGAGGCTGGAAAAGGCGCACTGTGTCGATTTCAGCGCCGGCTGTTCATTCGGCGAGCGCAGGATTCCATCGACGCCGGCTCGCGCTCGGCCGGACACCCCCAGCGGAGCGCTGGGCGTGCCCCTGCGCCGTCGTTCGGCAGCGTGACGTTTTGGGCCTCGGCGCAGGCGAACACGTCAGTCATGGTCAGGCGGGCTGCCACAGCTCGATCCGATTGCCCTCAGGATCGGTCACCCAACCGAATCGACCGATGCCCTCCATCTCCTGAGTTTCCTGGGCCACGTCCGCTCCCCTGGCGCGCAGTTGCGCGAGCATCGCCTCCAGGTCGCGGACTCGGAAGTTGAGCATGGTCTGCTGGGTGCGGGACCCGAAGTACTCGGTCTCGGACTCGAACGTCGCGAACACCGTCGCCCCGGCCTCCTGATGCCACAGGCCATGCTCATCGGCGTCCAGGCCCAGGCATTCGCGATACCACGCATTCAAGGCCGCAGGGTCGGCGGCTCGCATGAAGTGTCCGCCGATTCCAAGCACACGTTCCATGTGCCTATCTTGCCAGGACGGCGATCGGGCGGGCCGTCACCACACCATCGCCCACTTCATACCTCCATGTCCATCGTGGAGGACTCGTCGGACGGCGAAGGCGTCACTGCGGTCGGGCTCGGTAGAGGTCGCGCAACAGGGCGATCTCAGCCCCGTGGTGCAGCAACTCCTGGTTGACCCACCACACGATGTCGATGAGCGGCTCCTCCGGGTCGCTGCCGTGCGGGTAAGTGCAGTACCCGACGGTGTCGAGTGCGGCGTCGTCAACGCTCAGCAGGGCCGTCCGCCAGGCCGCGGCGGCGGTGTCGAAGGCCACGACCGCCCCCGCGGCGTCCCCACTGACGGGGTAGTCGTCCCGGGTCAGCGCGTGGTTGCCGGCGGTGTGGTCGGCGCGCAGGGCCAGCATTTCGCTGAGGTGGCTCAGGCGCCACGCGATGGTGGTGAAGGGCGGTGGCCACGGGTGCGGGTAGGAGGCGGCGTCGCGTCCCCAGTCGCCGGTGCCCGCGAGGAGAGTCGCGCGCGACCCCGGCCCGTCCACGCGCCGCCGTACCGACCAGCAGCCGGGCACCGGTTCCCAGAGGTACTCCTCGTCGGTCATGGGGCCACCGACCTCCGTGGCCGCCCCGTCGCCGCTGTCCATCACCGGCCCGGTCATACGGTCGGCAAGACGCTTGCGTGCGAAGTCGAACTGCTCCAGCAGGGAATACAGGCGGGGCGGTGTCGTCATCGGACGCTCCTGTGTCGAACGGGCCCAGGGACGATCCGCCACCCTGCCACAGCCGGCCCACAGCCGCGGCTCAATTTCCGATGCCGCTTCACACGTCCCGCAACGCCTATGCGGAATCAAGAACCTTCGCCAGGACCAGTTCTCTGCGCACGCCGTCCGGCGTCAGGTCGCCCAGTTCTCCGGTGTCCTTGAAGCCATGACGCTCGTAGAGCCCGATGGCGGCACGGTTGTCCGGCATAACCGACAACCGCAAGGTCTTGGCATCCCTCCGCACAGCCCATCGTGCGATATCTTCGACCAAGAGGTCTCCAACCCCCTGACCGCGAACCGTGGGACTGACCCACAAAGAGATCAACTCCGCGACATCCGGATGTTCGGCCGGGACACCACTCACCATACCGACCGGCCCGTCCCGCCGGACTGCGACGATGTTGCGAGAGCCGGGAATCCCGAGACGAGCCCGCCAACGTTCCTCCCGGTCGCCCTGCCCCTGCCACTCCGCCAACGTCGAGCCGAAGGCATACGGCGCCTCGGTGAGCGCCGCCAGCCGCAGCTCACGCCACACCGGCCAGTCATCCGGGCCCAGAGAACTCAGTTCGATCATGCCAAGACGATGTACCAGGACCGGTTCTACCCGCAACCAAGATTGAAGGCGGAGCTCGAGGAGTTCCAGCTTGGCCCGACCCGGCCTGACCCGTCTGTTCGGTGGGGTGGTGATGAGGCATCAGACCCACTCCGCGCAGCGCGGGCAACGGCCGCAACGCCCCGGGCTGCCGGAGCCCGCCCGGCCAAGTCCCCGGTTGCTTCGGCTGATCAGCCTGAGCAAGCCTCCGCCCGGCCCGCGCGCACCGGACCGGAGGCGGGGCGGGCCGATGTCCGCGCGGGGGTGGGGCGGGGGCCGCCGGGGAGCGTCCGCAGATCTCGGGTTGCGCCCCCTGGCAGGGACGAGAGCATGTTGAAGCAGGGGTCCCCCTTGCAGGCCGGACAGAGGACTCGACATGGAAGGCGGGTGCCCGATCCGACTGGCGGCGCCGGACGCCGCGTACGGACGTGCGTCCTTTCGTCGGCTCCTGCCCTTGTCGACAGCACACGCCACACCAGGCCTCCTGCAGATGTCGACACCCGAGATATTGGAGGGAAGAGGCATGGGAGACGAGAAATCCTCACGCGACCTCTTCCGACGGTTCGCCCGCACGGTCCTGGCCCATCGCAAGGGCGGTCACAGCGCCGACCAGGACGCGGAACGAGCGCGGGAGGTCTATCAGAGTTCCACCATGGGGGCGCTCATGGAGGGCGTGTACGACGGCGACGTCACCGTGGGCGAACTGCTCCGCCATGGCGACTTCGGGGTGGGGACCTTCAATCACCTCGACGGCGAAATGCTGGTCCTGGGCGGCGTCTGCTACCACCTGCGGGCCGACGGTTCGGTGGAGGTAGCCGACGGCAGCGATCTGACCCCGTTCGCCGCCTTGACGTGGTTCAGCACCGAACAGACCGCCCATGTGTCCTCGAGCATGAATCGTGCCGAACTGACGGCGTTCATCGACGAACTGATCCGTAGCGAGAACCTGATGTACGCCGTGCGGATCACCGGCCATTTCGCTGAAGTGCGGACACGCACGGTCCGCGAGCAGACACCGCCATATCCACCGCTTACGGATGCGACCCGGGGACAAGCCGAGACGACGTTCACCGATATAACCGGGACGCTCGCCGGATATCGCACGCCGGATTACGAACAGGGAATCGGAGTGGCGGGCTATCATTTGCATTTTCTCGATGAAACACATACCCATGGCGGACACTCGATCGAATTCCGCATCACGAAGGGAAGGATCGAGATCGCCGCCCGGCCCGAACTCCACCTCAGCCTGCCGAACACCCCTGAGTTCCTCGACTCCGATCTGACCTCGTCCGACTTGTCGGAGAAAATCCGCCAAGCCGAAGGAGAATGAACGTCTCTGAACGTCCCTGTCGACTACAGCCACAACACCGCCCCCTTCGCCCAACTGCACGAGGGCGTGCTCGAGTAGCGCCGTCGAGGGCACCCGGGCATCAAGTCACCCACGGCGTGGCCGAACTCGGCGTCATCAACGGCATCGCCCGGGGCGGCAGCAGGGCGACGATGACGGTCATGGCACTGTCGACGGCGTTCACGAAGTTGTTCCGTGTGCGGCACCCGATCGCGCTGGCGCCCATGGGTGGGTCGGCCGGCGGCGCGCTGGCCGCTGCTGTGTCGCGCGGCGGCGGGCTGGGGTTGCTGGGCGGCGCGCGCGGGGACCGGGACTGACTGGCCCGCGAGTTGCCGGTCGTGGCCGGGTGCGGGAAGCCGTGGGGGGCCGGGTTCCTGTGCTGGTCGGCCGGTGTCGGCGCGGCCGAGCAGGCCCTGGAGCACGGCCCCGTGGCGGTGATGCCGTCCTTCGGCGACCCGAGCCCGTTCGTCGAGCGCGTCCGCGCAGCCGGTGCGGCGGTGATCGCCCAGGTCACCGACGAAGAGGAGGCCCGCAGGGCGGTGGGCCTGGGGGCGGACGTCATCGTGGCGCAGGACACCGAGAGCGGCGGGCACGGGGCTCGGCGCTGAAGGGCCACCTTGCCGTTCGTGCCGGTCGTGGTGGATCTTGCGGCACCGGTGCCGGTGCTCGCGGCCGGTGGGATCGCCGACGGCCGGGGCGTGGCCGCCGCCTTGGCTCTCGGGGCTGCCGGGGCGCTGATCAGCACACGTTTCCAGTCCACGGCCGAAGCCCCGGTCGACCCCTCGATCACCGAGGCGATCATCCGCGGGCGCGGGCAGGACACGGAACGCAGCAGCGTCCTCGACATCGCCCGGGAATCCGGATGGCCGGCCGAGTACACGGCTCGCACGCTCGGCCATCCCTACCTCGATCGCCGGCGGGGCCGGGAAGCGGAACTCGCTGCGGACCCCGGGCCCGGCAGACCTACCGGGCCGATGTGGCACGCGGCCCTGTGCCGCCGCTGCCGGTGTGGGCGGGTGAAGGCGTCGACCTCGTCACCGACCGGCCTCCCGCGGCTGCTCTCGTCGCCGCACTGGCCGCTCAGGCCGACCACGCCCTGGCCCGAGCTGCGGGACGCTGAACGACTTCTTCGGGCCGGGCTGGAGGGTTCGGTGATATCCCTCACAGCAATTGGCGATCTACACGTGCCCGATAGTAGAGAGCACCTTGCCGACAAAACGGAATTTGTCCGGCTTGAGCCCGGCGTATGACAGGCCGGGCCCTGAGGTGTTGCACTCGCTCGGCCCTTGCGCTCATTCCGCAAATGCGGCGGCCTTCTGACGCGATAGCAGACCTGCTTCAAGGCCACCCCGGCCGGACCAGCATGCCCTCACGCCCGCCGCAAGGGCCGTCCTGCCCTACTAAGCGGCCTAGTAAGAAGCCTCTTTGCTCTCGCTATGGCGCGGTCCTAAGAATCGTCCGGCAGAAGGTCGCCGCAGTTCAGGAGCGGATCTTGAGGTCACGCATGGGAAAGCATCGCAAGGACAGCCGCTACCGGCGAATAATCATGGCTGCCGTCGCCGTGGGAGCCGTGGGCGCGCCGAGCGCCGCTCTGGCGTGCGTCGACTGGCAGGGCGGCGGTGGGAAGCAGACCCACAACGACGCGAAGGCCTCGACCTCGGTCTCCTGGAGCCACCCGGACCGGCCGCACCTCCTCTACGGCGAAGTGAACATCGTGCCCAGCGTGACGCCGTCGAAGACTCCGACGGCCACCAAGCGCACTCCTAAGGCCGCGCCCAAGCGCAAGGCTCCCGTGCGTCCCCGCGCCACGCAGACCGAGGCCGCCCAGCAGCACCAGGCACCCGCCGACAGCCCGAAGGCCAGCGCCACCCCCACCCCCACGGCGACCGCCACGGCAGTTGCCGCCGCTCCCACGGCGCCCGCAGCCACCCCCACGGCCTCCGGGGTCACCGCCCGCGTCGTCGAACTCGTCAACGCCGAGCGCGCCAAGGTCGGATGCTCGGCCTTGACCGTGAACGCGACCCTCACCAAGGTCGCGCAGGCTCACAGCGACGACATGGCGTCCCACCAGAACATGTCGCACACCGGTTCCGACGGCTCCTCCCCCGGCGACCGGATCACCCGGGCGGGCTACATCTGGAGCACCTACGGCGAGAACGTCGCCTACGGTTACGCCACTCCCGAGCAGGTCATGGCGGGCTGGATGGCCAGCCCCGGCCACAAGGCCAACATCCTCAACTGCGACTTCAAGGAGATCGGCGTCGGTCTCGCCCAGCCCAACAGCTACTGGACCCAGGACTTCGGCACCGCCCAGTAAGCAGATCCTTTCACCCTGGCCGAGGCACGCCGTGGGGGGACCGCTCATCGGCCGCGGCCCCGGTCCGGCCCCTCCCCTGCCGGTAGGGTCTGCTGCGGGCCGGGCTTCCGGCCCGCACGACCATGAGCGGCCCAGGAGACACGGTGCGGCAGGAGCACGGCAGCCCGGACAGCGAGCTGCGCTACCGGAGGGTCGCGGCCGAACTCCGCGAGGCGATCATCGCGGGCGAGTACGCCACCGGCGCGAAGCTGCCTCCCGAGGGGACCCTGGCCGAGCGCTACGGCGTCTCCCGGGGCACGATCCGGCATGCGCTGGCCGTGCTGCGCTCGGACGGTCTGGTCACCTCCCGGCGCGGCACCCCGCGCACGGTGCTGGGCGGTCCCCGGGCGCAGAGCTTCTCGGAGCTGCTGAGCTTCACCAACTGGGCGCGCTCCATCGGCGAGACGCCGGGCGGCCGGCTGGACCGCGTGGTGCGCCGGCCGGCCGAGCCCTTCGAGGCCGGGCAACTGGGCCTGGAGCCGGGGACGGAGGTGTATCTGGTACTGCGGCTGCGGACCCTGTCCGGGGAGCCGGTGATGGTCGAGCGGTCCCTCTACCCCGCCCGGGTGGGCGAGCTGGTGGCGGAGCTGCCGCCGGACGTCGTCTCGCACACCGAGGCCCTGGTCATCCACGGGGTGCTCTTCACCGACGCCGACCACACCATCGACCTCGCGTGGGCCGACAGCGACGACGCCCGGCTGCTGGAGTGCCCGCCCGGGCAGGTCCTGCTGCGCGAGCGGCGCCGCACGACGGATCCGGCGGGGGTGCCGGTGGAGTGGTCCGAGGACCGCTACCTGCCCGGCACCATCGCCTTCACCGTGCACAACTCCGTGGCCACCTCCACCCTGGGCCGCCGCCTCCGGCCCGGCACGGCAACCCCTGGGACCTAGAGCTGCGGCCGGAAAGGTTCAACGGCTCGCGACGCCCGGCACGGCACCTCGCCGCGTTGTCGCATCACCCGAGTACATCCAGTACACGGGCGATGCTCCGCCTTGCGACGCTCCCCCACTGCCCCAGCACCGGACGCCGCGAGCCTTCCGGCAAACCTTTCCGGCCGCAGCACTAGCCGCGCAGCAGCGCGGTCAGCAGCGGGAGGAAGTGTTCGAACGGCGGGGTGACGGCGTCCGGGTCCTTGGCCTCGTCGTCCCAGCGGCGGACGGCGACCGCGTCGGCCGCTCCCGGCAGCGCGGCGAACCGGTCCGCCTGCGCCGCAGTCATCACCCCGCCCTGGACCGCGAGCGTGTACTTCGACGCCTCCGAGAGCCGGTCGTGGTAGCCCGGTTCCACCGCGCACAGATAGCGCTTGGCGGCCACGTGCAGCCGGACCGGTTCGGTGACCTCGGGCCCGAACCAGCGGCCCAGTGCGTCGGCACCGGTGTGGCTGTGCCGGTTGTCGTTGCCGGACATCAGCTCCCGGCCGGTGACGACGTCGTCCTCGACATGCCCGACATCGTGCAGCAGCGCGGCGGCCACCAGATGCGGCGGGGCACCCGCGGCCTCGGCCCTGGCCCCGGCCTGCAGCATGTGCTGGGCCATGGAGACCGGCTCGCCCAGGTACTCCGTCGTCCCGGCCCCGGCGAACAGTTGGACCAGCGGTTCCAGGGTGTCCGCTCGGCGCAGCACGGCCAGGGTGCTCGCCAGCCCGTCCAGGTCGGCGTAGCAGCCCTGGAGGTGACGTGCTCCGTCCTTGGCGAACGCGGTGCGGGCGTGCAGCAGCCGGGTGTTGTCGAACACCAGGCAGTCGCCGGGCACCAGGCGCAGGTCCAGACGCAGCTCCGGGCGCTCCAGCAGCTCCGCGAAGGTGCGGTAGGCCGTGTAGAACGCCTCCAGTGCGTCGGCCGACAGCCGCAGGGTGCCGATCGAACGGTTGTTGAAGCGCACCTCGCGTACGCGGCCCAGCGGGTCGGTGTCGATCAGTGGGCGGTCGGCGCGCAGTTCGGTCCCCGCGTCGCGGAAGACGAACGGTACAGGTGTACGGGTGAGCACCTCGAACGCCTCCGGGTCCTCGCGCCGCAGCAGCGCGGCTGCGGCGAAGCCGTCGACGAGGCCTGAGTCCCCGCCGTCCGCGTCGTTGACCAGGCAGTGCAGCAGCTGCACGGTCGGAACCGGGTCCCGGTACGGGTTGTCGGTGTGTGGTGTGATGGCGACCGAGGTGAAGGCGAGGTTGTTCGGGTCGGGCTCGACGCGTACGTCGAAGAGCTTGCCGTAGTTGGTCTCACGGACGTAGCCGAAGGTCTCCGCCACGGCGAGCACCTGGCCCTCGCGCTCGGGCACCCCGCGCAGCACCATGAAGCCCAGCCGCAGCACGGACTCCAGCATCCGCGCCCGCAGGGCCGGCTCGGCCAGGTACTCGTCCCAGTCCGCCGTGGGCACCCGGCCGGTCAGATCGCGAGCCGTCCACAGTTCCTTGCCGGCTTCGGTGCGCCGGTCCCGGCGCTCCGGTCGCCCGGGCCGATGGGCCTCCAGCCAGGCCTGCGGGTACGTCGAGCGGTGCCCGTCGGGGCCCCAGGTCACCTCGACGGCCGGCGCCCCGGCGCTGTCGGCGGCGGCCACCGCGGCGACCCGCAGCCCGTCCGGAAGGGAGCCGATCTGGAACAGCTTCTGGCCGGAGCGCGGATCGCGGCACTGGGTGCAGGGGCAGTTGTCGCGGAGCCACATCACCGGCAGGTCGCCGATCGGGAAAGCGGGCAGGGGGGACACGTTCACTCCTCGGGCAAAGTTGTATAGCCAACTTCCCCGACCGTCACAGCCGGACACGTCCTGGGAGTGGCTCGAAGATGGCGGCGAGGCGAATCCCGCCCCTCGCGCAAGGGATCGCGGCCGGCGGCGTCACCGTCCTTGGCGGACGCCGCGAACCGGTGGGCGTCATGTCCGCGCGGGACGGTAGGACGGGTAGTCCTTCGCGGCCGGGAGGGACCGGCGTTCGGGGCGCCAGGTGGTCACGAGGGCGGCGGCGAGAAGGAGCTCGGCGATGTCGCCGCCGTAGTACATGATTTCCGCACCGCCCTGGACCTCGGGGACGGGGGCGTGAATGTCGACCCAGATGCCGCCGTACATCAGTTGCGCGATGGCGGCGTGCAGGGCGATGGCGCAGCCGAGGTAGACCAGCCGGGCGCGGACGCCGGGGCGGGCGGGGGCCGGGTCGGGGCCGGCGATGACGTAGGCGAACAGGCAGCCCGACATCAGGAAGTGGGCGTGCAGCAGCCAGTGCCCGGCCGGATGGGCCATGGCGGTGTCGTAGAGCGGGGTGAAGTAGAGGATCGCGAGGCTGCCGGCGGACAGCAGCAGGGCGACGGCCGGATGGGCCGACCGGCGGGCAGGCCGACTGCGCACGACCGCGGTGACCTGGCGGGCGCGGTGTGCCGGCAGCGTCCGCAGCAGAAGGGTGACGGGGGCACCGAGCACCAGGGCGAGCGGGGCGTACATGCCGATCAGCAGGTGCTGGGCCATATGGCCGCGGAAGTCGGTGTGGGCGAGGGGTGCGAGCGGCGGCAGGATCGCCGCTGCCAGCAGGGCCAGGCCGATGGTGAAGCAAGCCGTACGCCAGGGGCTCCAGCCCCGCACCGGGTTCCGGAGCCGGGCCAGGCGGGCGAGACGAAGGTAGATGCCCGCGCACGCCAGCAGGGCGAGCACCGGCAGCAGGATCTCCGGCAGGCCGCTTCCGGCGCCGTGGTGGAGGTGATGGGTGTCGTGACCCATTACGCGGGTGATCCCGCGAGACGGGGGGCGGGGGCTTCGGGGTCGAAGGGCCGGCCACTGCGCTGGAGGAGCCAGCCGCCCGCGACCAGCAGCGCGCCCAGGACGAGGAAGGCGATGTCCCACCAGACCTGGTGGGGGCCGCCGCGGACATGGTGGATACCGAGGATGTGGTGGTCCAGGATGCCTTCGACGAGGTTGAAGAGACCCCAGCCCACCAGGATCCAGCCCCACAGCACCCGGGACGTCCACACCCGGCGGCGGTTGTGGGTGACCCGGGAGTACAGGATCGCGAGGCCGATGAGGACGGCGATCCAGCACACGATGTGGAAGATGCCGTCCCAGAGGGTGTTCATCTCCAGCCCCGAGACGGTGTGGGGGTTGTAGTACTTGACGCCGATGCGGTCGTGGTTGGTGCTGCTGAGCATGTGGTGCCACTGCAGTAGCTGGTGCAGCAGGATGCCGTCGAGGAACCCGCCCAGCCCCACCCCCAGCACGATGCCCGGCAGTTGAAGACTGGCCGGCTCCAGACCGGTCCGGGCCTCGCTCGCGGTGGTGGTCGCCATCGCCCTGTCTCCGTCTCGTCCGTGCGGGTCTGCCGGTCCTCCCCCTGTGTGCTTTCCCGGCCGGGCGGCCCTGGTGCCCCCGGAGCGGCCGGTTCCTCCGCACGGCCTACGCGCATACGCGGACCGCTCCGGCCCGTTCGGCAGCCCCGGTAGGGCCTACGGGACTTCGGAGTCCGTGGGCACGCACTGCCATGCGAGGCAGGCGGCGGTCAGATAGGCGAGGGCGCCGATGGCCATGCTGGTGCGCAGCCCGGCGCCGTAGTCGGTGTGCGTGGCCAGGAGGCTTCCCCCGAGTGCCACGCCGGTGGCGCTGCCGATCTGGCGGGTGGTGTTGAACAGGGCGGAGGCGGCCCCGGCGTATGCCGGTGACGCGGCACCCATCACGGTGGCGGTCGAGCCGGTGAGGGCGAAGGACGTACCGAACCCGGCGGCCATCATGGGTGCCACGAGCAGCGGGTAGGCGGGAGCGGCTCCCGCCGCGGCCCAGCCGGCCAGTCCGAGGGCGGCCAGCAGCATGCCGGAGACGACCAGCGGACGATCGCCCGTGCGGCGGCTCAGCCGCCCGGACAGCACGGAGGCGAACATGGTCATCGCCACCGCCGGGAACAGGGCCGCCCCGGTGGCGAGGGCGCTGAAGCCGCGCTGGTGCTGGAAGGAGAGGCTGGCGGTGAACACCATGCCGTAGAAGGCGAAGTTGAACAGCAGACCGATGCCGGCCCCGCCGCTCATCGCGCGTGAGCGCAGCAGGTTCAGCGGGAGGGCGGGCGACCGGGCGAGCCGCTCGCGCAGCACGAACGCCACGGCGGCCGAGGCGGCCAGGCCCAACCCGGCGAGGACGGCGGGGTCGGACCAGCCACGTCGTCCGGCCTCGTTGAGCGCGGCCGTCAGCAACCCCACGGCCGCCACGACGGCGCACTGCGCCGGCCGGTCCAGAGCCCGGTCGGCGTTCCGGGGCGAGGGTGCCACGTGCCGAAGTGTCAGCAGCAGGCACGCCACGCCGACGGGCAGATTGATGAGGAAGACCCAGCGCCAGCCCACGGTCGAGACCAGGAGCCCGCCCAGCAGCGGTCCCGCCGAGGCCGCGATGCCCGCCATCGAGCCCCACAGGCCGAAGGCTCGTGAGCGTGCGGCCGGCGCCGGGTAGGCCTGCTGGAGCAGGGCCAGGGAGCCGGGCACGATCAGCGCCGCGCCGAGCCCCTCCACCAGCCGGGCCGCCACCAGGAAGGGAGCCGTGGGCGCGAACGCGCACGCGGCGGAGGACACGGTGAACACCGCCACGCCCGAGCAGAAGATCCGACGGTTGCCGAGCCGGTCGCCCAGCGCGCCGCCGGTCATCAGTAACCCGGCGAAGACCATGGTGTATCCGTCCGTGATCCACTGGATGCCGGTGAGCGAGGCGGACAGGTCCCGGCCGACCACCGGCACGGCGACGTTGCTGATCGTCACGTCCAGGATCACCATGAAGTACCCGGAGCACACCGCCAGCAGCGGTGCCGGGGACCGCCGCCCGGCCCGCGGGACCGACACAGGAGGGAGCGGGGGCTCACCGCCACCGGCAGACTCCGCGAACGCCACGTCCCCAGCTCCCTTCCGCTCACGAAGATCCCGCCTGCACAAAAGCCACGCTAAGGGACACATATCTCATACTGCGGATGGGTTCGGCGGAGAGGTGCCGGCACGCGGAGGAGCAGGAGGCGCCCGGCGGGGCCACTATGAGAGTGCCCACGAACTCACGAGCACGCTTCTACACGGCCACGGGAGCGCAGACCAATGGATCGCAGGGAGAGCGCGGGTCTCGACGACGCGAGGAGCGGTCGCGCGAATCCCCTCACACAGTTGTCCCTTGAGCAGCTGCAGAAGCGTACGAGCATGAAGTGGCGCGTGTACCCCAAGAATGTGCTCCCGCTGTGGGTCGCGGAGATGGATGTGCCTCTCGCGCCGCCCATCGTCGAAGCGCTGCACACGACGATCGACCTCGGCGACACCGGCTACCCGCATGGAAGCGCCTACGCCGAGGCGCTCGCGGAGTTCGCCCGCGTGCGATGGGGCTGGGAGGACCTGCCCATCGCCCGCACCGCGATCGTGCCCGACGTCATGATGGGGATCGTCGAAGTGCTCCGGCTGACAACCGACCCGGGGGAGACCGTGGTCGTGTGCTCGCCGGTGTATCCGCCTTTCTACGCGTTCATCACCCACGCCGACCGGGAGGTCGTCGAGGCAAGGCTCGGACAGGATCTCCGGATCGATCTCGGCACCCTGGAGGACGCCTTCGTACGAGCCCGAAGCCGGGGCCGCCGTGCGGCGTTCCTCCTGAGCAACCCGCACAACCCGACCGGAGTCGTCCACACCCGGGAGGAGCTGCGAGCCGTCGCCGAGCTGGCCCGGAAGCATGGCGTACGGGTGGTGTCCGACGAGATCCACGCCCCATTGGTGCTGCCCGGAGCAGCCTTCACGCCCTTTCTCTGCGTTCCGGGCTCCGAGAACGCCTTCGCGCTGATCTCGGCGTCCAAGGCGTGGAACCTCGCCGGTCTCAAGGCCGCGCTGGCGATCGCCGGCAGCGAGGCGGCCGACGACCTTCGTCGTATGCCCGAAGAGGTCAGCCACGGCCCCAGCCATCTGGGGGTCATCGCCCACGCCACGGCGTTTCGCGACGGAGGGGACTGGCTCGACGAACTGCTGCTCGGCCTCGACGCCAACCGGCGTCTGCTGGGGCAACTCGTCGAGGAACACCTCCCCGCCGTTCGCTACCGCCCGCCGCAGGGCACCTATCTGGCCTGGCTGGACTGTACGGAGCTGGGACTGCACGGCGACCAGCGGGCCGATGGTCCCGGGGTGGTGAGTGATGTGGCCGGGCCGGCGAGGATGTTCCTGGACAAGGCCGGAGTAGCCCTCAGTTCCGGCCATGTCTTCGGTTCCGGCGGGGCCGGGTGCGTACGGCTCAACTTCGCGACGTCACCAGCCGTACTGCGCGAGGCCCTGACAAGAATGGGCCGCGCGCTGCGCAATCTGTGACGGACGGCGCTTCCGGTCAGGCCATGCCGGCCAGTTCGTCCGCCAGCGGCTGGAGGACGTGCGGCGAGTAGGGCAACGGGAGGTAGACGACGGCGAGTTCGGCACCCTCGGCAGCGAATGCGGCCGCGTCCGCGGCGGTCCGCGCGGGGTCTCCGGTGTGGCGCACCTGCGCGGAGAGCCGGATCTCCGCCGGGTCGCGTCCGACGCTGCCGCAGTGCTGGTGCAGCACGTCGCGTGCTCTGCGGAACTGTTCGGGTGTTCCGGTGTCGAAGTTCCAGTGCTGGGCGAACCTGGCCGCGGTCCGTAGGGTGCGTTTCTCCCCGCTGCCACCGATGCAGAGAGGGGGGTGAGGTCGCTGGATCGGCTTGGGGTTGCAGCGAGCGTCGGTCAGCTCGTAGTACGCGCCTTTGAACGTGGTGCTCTGGTCGGGTCCGAGCAGGGCGGTCAGCATCTCGCAGGCCTCCTCGAAGCGGTCGCTGCGCTGTCGGGGGGTGCCGAGTTCGATGCCGTAGGCGTGGGACTCCTCCTGGTTCCAGCCGGTCCCGATGCCGAGTTCCAGCCGACCGCCTGAGATGACGTCAAGCGTGGCCGCCATGTTGGCCAGCACCGCCGGATGCCGATAGTGGATGCCGGTGACCAGCGTGCCCAGGCGCAGTCGTCGTGTCGCCTGGGCGAGTGCCGCCAGGGTGATCCAGCCTTCGAGGCGAGGGGTCGTCGGGTCGGTTCCGTGCATGGCCTGGAAGTGGTCGGAGGTCCATCCGGACTCGAAGACCTCCATCTCGTCGGCTGCCCGCCACACATCGAGCAGAGCGTTCCAGGTGGTTCCCTGCGGTGACGTCTTGAAGGCGAAGCGCATCACGCCACGCTACGGAAGCGAGCGAAGCGGTGCCAGGGGCACTCCGCGGCGTCGCCCGGCTCAGAGGCGTAGTCGGTAGGGGAGCATGCACACCACCACGTCCGTGCGCGATCGCAGGACGGTGGCGAGGAGCAGTCCGCGCTGGTTCTGGAGGATCTCGTAGCGGCGGTGGCGGGGTTCCACCTCGGGGATGAGGACGGCGATCTGGCGTCCGTCTCCGTCCTGAGCCGCGCGCTGCACATAGTCGACGATCGGCTGTACGAGTGAGCGGTGCGGACTGTCGATGATGTCGAGCCGGACACCGGGGTCCCATCGCTCCCACGCCTCCCGCAGAGCACGGGTCTTGTCGGGGTCGGCCTGGACGGCGACGGCGACCACCTCGTCCCCCAGGGCGAGGGCGGCGCCGATGGCGTGCCGCGCGAGTTTGCTGACGTCACCGAGCGGAACGATGACCAGGCTCGCTGTACGCCGGTCGGGTGGGCCGGGGATACGGCCGAGTCCCAGCTCCTTCCCCACTTCGGTGTAGTACCGCTGGATCCGGGCGAACAGCAGCATCATCAGCGGCACCGCGATGACGACCACCCACGCCCCTTCCAGGAACTTCGTGGTGAGGAGGATGACGCCGGCCAGGGTCGTCAGCAGTGCCCCGGTGCCGTTGATCAGCGCGCGCCGCTTCCATCCCTCGGGCTTCTGCCTGGCCCAGTGCCTGACTAGGCCGAGTTGGCTGAGGGTGAAGCCGATGAAGACGCCGATGGCGAAGAGGGGGATCAGCCGGTGGGTGTCGGCGTTGACCGCGATGAGCAGCAGGGCGGCCATCAGGGCGAGGGCGACGACGCCGTAGCGATAGACGGGGCGTTCGGCGCGCAGTCCGAACAGGTGGGGCAGCCGGTGGTCGCGGGCGAGCAGGCTCATCAGCACCGGCAGTCCGCCGAAGCTGGTGTTGGCGGCGAGAAGCAGCACCAGGGTGACGATGATGTTGGTGGCGTAGTAGGCCCAGCCGGTGCCGTAGGCGCCTGCGGTGAGCTGTGCCAGTACGGTGACGCCGCCGCGCGGGGCCACATGGTCGCGGCGGATCAGCACGGCCAGGCCGACCAGCATGATCCCCAGCAGCGCACCGAGCATGAGTTCGGTGCGCTGGGCGCGCTTGAACCTGGGGGTACGGAAGGTCGGTACGGCGTTGGCGATGGCCTCCACGCCGGTCAGGGCCGAGCAGCCGGAGGAGAACGCCTTGAGGATGAGCAGCAGACCCAGCGTCTCGTGCGCCGGGAAGGACTGGGCCATGCCGACGACGGCCGCGGGATGTGGGCGGAGCAGGCCGAGGACGACGACTCCGAGGATGGCCACGATGAACAGCACGGTGGGCAGCATCAGCACCCGGGCGCTCTCGGTGACGCCGCGGAGGTTCACACCCGTCAGCAGAGCGAGGCCCATCAGGCAGATGAGCAGCTTGTCATGGGCGAGGGCGGGGAACGCGGAGGCCAGCGCGTCGCCGCCGGCGGCCAGGCTGACGGCCACGGTGAGCACGTAGTCGACGACCAGGCTGGCGGCGGCGAGCAGGCTGGAGGTCGGGCCCAGTTCGGCCTTCGAGACGGCGTAGGCGCCTCCGCCGTCCGGGTGTACGGCGATGACCTGGCCGTACGAGATGACCAGTGCCGCGAGCAGAAAGGTGATCGCCAGCGTGATGGGCAGGGTCGCGCTCAGCGCCCCGGTGCCCGCGGCCACGAGCGCCAGCACGATCGCCTCGGGGCCGTACGCCACCGAGCTGAGCGCGTCCAGTGACAGCGCGGCCAGCCCTTCCAGGCTGGTGAGGTGGTGTTTCTCGCCCTCGCCGGGACGCAGCGGGACCCTCGGTCTCAGCTCACGTCGTGCCAGGCCATACGCCATCGGGACCTCGTCAGGGCCGGTCGGACAGTCGAACGGTCGCAGTCAGTCTCCGCCGTGGGGCGGGCGTCCGCTTCCCAGTGCGGCCCGGGCGGGTCGGTCGGTGTGGATACGGGAGGACCGGCCTGCTTCCGCCGGGGAGCCGGGAGGGAGCAGGCCGGTCACGTCGGCTGGGAGGGCAGGGAACGGAGCGTCAGACGTGTCGCCCGACGCCTGGTCCTCAGGACATCGCCGCCGCCGACACGTTCGGCCACTCCGGCCGCCCCTCCGGTGAGGTCGGAACGGTGAGCACCATGGTCAGGCCGCCGCCGGGCGTGTCCTCGGCATGCAGCGTGCCACCCACGGCCTCGGCGAACCCGCGTGCGACCGCCAGACCGAGGCCCACGCCGACACCGCGAGGCGAGTCGCCGTACCGCTGGAAGGGTTCGAAGATCTGGTCCTTGGCCTCGTCCGGGACCCCGGGGCCCCGGTCGATGACCCGCACCTCCACCCGGTCGGCGAGGGCGCTCGCCGACACCAGGACGCTCTCCCCCGGCGGGCTGTACTTGACGGCGTTCTCGACGACGTTGGCGACGGCCCGCTCCAGCAGGCCCCGGTCGACGTAGACCATGGGCAGGGTTTCGGGGATGTCCAGTTCCACACTGTCCTCGGGGACCCCGCCGAGCGCCATGGGCACGACCTCGTCGAGGTCGGTCTCCCGGATGATCGGGGTGACGGTGCCGGTCTGGAGACGGGACATGTCCAGCAGGTTGCCGACGAGGTGGTCGAGGCGGTCGGCGCCCTCCTCGATCGCGGCCAGCAGCTCCGCCCGGTCCTCCTCGGACCACTCGACGTCGTCGGAGCGCAGCGAGGTCGCCGAGGCATTGATGCCGGCGAGCGGGGTGCGCAGGTCGTGGCTGACGGCGGCGAGCAGCGCGGTCCTTATGCGGTTGCCCTCGGCCAGTTCCTTGGCCTGGTCCGCCTCGTGCTGCAGGCGCTGGCGGTGCAGGACGACGGCGGCCTGCGCGGCGAACGCGGCCAGCACCCGCCGGTCGGAGGCCGGCAGCACCCGGCCGCGCAGGGACAGCGCCATGTGGTCGCCGACCGGTACGTCGACGTCCGCGTCCTCCGGGACGCCCGCGGGCTCGGGTCCCACACTGCCGGCGCAGGTCCAGGGCGCAGTCTCGCCGGTGCGCTCCAGCAGCGCAACCGACTCCATGCCGAAGGTCTCGCGGACCCTCTCCAGCAGCGCCTCCAGCGTGGTCTCGCCGGCGAGGTCCAGGCCGAGCACCGCGGGCAGCCGGCTCTGCGCATGAGCGGCCTTGCCCGCCTGGATCTTGGTGTCCAGCGGATTCACCCCACCGGCCTGGACTCGTACGAGCACCTGGCCGACAAGCGCCGTCTGCCGTGCGCCGACGCGGCGCCGACCCGGCCGCCTGTCATTGTCATGATCAGTCGGTCGGCCTCGTGGTAGCTTCGCCGCGGCGGCTCGTAACCGTGCCTGCCCCGGACGAGATGTGCGCCGTACCCGGCCTGCCAAGACGACGCACCGAAGGAGTCGTCATGGATACGGGCACGTCGTGGGTCGATTTCGCCGCAGGGGTTCCCGAGCCGCGTGCGCTCGACGTCCCGTGGATCCATGGTTCGCCGTCGGCCAAGCACAACGCGGACCCGGACATCCAGGTCCACGGCTACGACGAGCACACGTTCATCCTGCGGCAGAACATGGCGATCAACTATGAAGCGCCTTTCCTGTTTCTGCTGTTCGGCAATGATCGGGCGGTGTTGATCGACACCGGTGCCACCGCCTCCGCGGAGTACTTCCCCTTGCGCCGGACCGTCGACGAACTCGTCGCGGAGTGGCTCACCCGGAACCCCCGGGACGGGTACGGCCTGCTGGTCCTGCACACCCACCCACACGGCGACCACGTCGCGGGCGACGCCCAGTTCGCCGACCGTCCCGCCACCACGGTGGTGGCTGCGGACCGGTCCACCGCCTGGGAGTACTTCGGGTTCACCGAGGACCCCGGCGCCGTGGCGCGGATCGATCTGGGCGGCCGGGTGCTGGAGTGTCTGGCCACCCCGGGTCATCACGACGCGGCGGTCACCTTCTACGACCCGTGGACCGGGTTCCTGCTCACGGGCGACACGGTCTACCCCGGCAGGCTCTACATCCAGGACTGGGTCGCCTTCACCCGGACCATCGACCGCCTGATCGAGTTCAGCGACGGACGGCCGGTCACCCATGTGCTCGGCTGCCATATCGAGATGACCCGTGAACCGGGCGTGGACTACCCGATCCGTACCACCTACCAGCCCGACGAGCCCCCGCTGCAGATGACCACCCGCCATCTGCGTGAGATCCGCGCGGCGCTCGCGGAGGTCGGTGACCGGCCCGCTCGACGTGCCTTTCCCGACTTCATCCTGTGCCCGTGAACCCGGTCCGCGGGCGTGCCGAGCACCGGATGACGTTCACGCGTCCGCCCGGAGCTCATTGAGCCGCTCCCACGCACCGGCTGAGAGGGCGAGGAGGCGTTCGATCTCGGCCGGGTCGGGCAACGGACCGTGGTCTCCGGTCACTTGGAGGGCGCTGACGGCCGTGATGTGTCCCAGTCGCAGCGCGCGCACGGTGGTCGTTCCCCGGAGCAGCCCCGCCAGGAACCCGGCCGCGAAGGCGTCGCCGGCGCCGACCGGCTCGACCACCGTCGTGCGCAGAGCGGGGACCGTGCACATCCCTTCGGCGGTGAGGGCCGTCGCGGCGCGGGCGCCGTCCTTGACGACGACGATCCGGGGATGCGGGAGCAACTCCCGTATGCCAGGGACCGTCACGTCGGCGCCCCACAGGCCCTGGGCCTCGTCGAGGCCGACGAAGACGACGTCCCCCCGATCGGCCAACTCACGCAGCACGGACGCGGCCGTGCCGTCCGGCCACAGGGCGGCACGGTGGTTGACGTCGAAGCTGACCGCGTACGGCCGCTCGTCCGCCGGGACGGCCAGGGCCTGTGTCACCAGGCTCCGGCAGGAGGCGGACAACGCGGGAGTGATGCCCGTGAGGTGCAGGAGCGCGGCCGTGGTCACCGGCTCCTGGTCCAGCAGCCCGGGGCCCAGCGCCGAGGCGGCCGAGCCGCGTCGGTAGTAGTGGACGCGTGTCCGCCTGGACCCGGGTCCTTCACCAGGAGGCCGGTGGGACGGTGGGGATCGGTGCGGACCTGGGAGACATCGACCCCGGCGTCGGCGACGGTGGTGCGCACGCGGTGCCCCAGAGAATCGTCCCCCAGGGCCGAGAGCCAACTGAAGGGGATCTCGTGATCGGCGAGGCACATCGCCACGTTCGACTCCACTCCCGCCACGGACAGGCGCAGGGTCCCGGCGTCGGCCAGCGGCCGGGGCGGGTCGGGAGTCAGGGCCGCCATGGTCTCGCCGACGAAGACGACCCGTCCGGCCCGCGGACACCATGGGGACGTCATACGGGCTCCTGCGCGACCGGCGCGGGCAGGCGCCAGGCCGGATCGGGCCGGAACGCGGGCGTGGGCGGGCCCGGTACGTCGACCGGAACCCCGAAGACCCCGCCGTCTGACGGGCCGGGTGCGGCCAGGCCCACGCGGGCCGAGGTGATGTGGAGCGTGCTGCCCTGGAGGCACACTCCGGCCGGCCGGGCCGCAGGGAGGTGCAGCATACGGTCGAGCGTGCCGTCCGGCCGGTAGCGGCGCACGGTCGCCGTGCCCCACACGGCGACCCACAGCGCGCCCTCGACGTCGACCGCCATACCGTCGGGGCTGCCGTCGTCGTGCCGCCACACCGGATTGCGCCAGGCGTCGCCGGTGCGGTCCGCGGCGCGTACGGCGTCCTCGTCGACGGTGATGCCGAGGCCGCGTATCTCGCCGCGCTGTGCGTGTCCGTCGACGAAGCGGAACGGCTCGGGGCCGATCACATAGGACAGCAGATCGGCGTCCTTGTTGAAGTGGATGCCCCGACTCTGTTCCTGGATCAGGAAGTTGGGGGTCGCGAACGCTATCAAGCGTGACGGCCGGGGCGAGCCGGGAGGGGCGGGTGCGGGGAGATCGGGTCTGCGCTGGGTTCGCCGCCGTCGCGCCCGGGCGGGCCCGGGCGGGCCCGGGCGCGACGGCGTGGCGGACGGAGGAGTGGCCGGCACGGACTCCCCTTCTCAGCCGAGCTGCGGGTACAGAGCCGTGATTCCGCCGGGGAAGCCTCCCTGGACCTTGCGGCTGACCTCGTCGACGACGATCTCGTACGCATCGGCGGCGATGCCGTCCACGGCCGCGCGGGCGACGTCCGCGGGGTCGCTCTTCGGCGTCGTCACATGGGCGGCCATGTCGGTGTCCATGTAGCCGACGTGGAGTCCGGCGACCCTGATGCCCTTCGGGGCGAGCTCCTGGCGCAGGGCGTTCGTCATGCTCCACTCCGCGGACTTGGCGGCGGCGTACGGGCCCACGGCGGGATAGCTGATCCACGACAGGACGGACAGGATGTTGAGGATCGAGCCGCCACCGCGGGCCTCGATGACCGGAGCGAATTCCCTGATCATGCGCAGGGTGCCCAGGTAGTGGGTCTCCACCTCGAGGCGGACGTCGTCCCAGCTGCCCGTCAGCAGATCAGATCCGGTCGAGGTGCCGGCGTTGTTGACCAGCAGATTGACGTCACCGGCCTCCTGGGCCGCCGCGGCCACGGAGTCGGGGTCGGTGATGTCCAGCCGGATCGCCTTCACACCGGGCAGGTCGATCGTCTCCGGCTTCCGGGCGGCGGCGTACACGGTGGCGCCACGGGCGGCCAGCTCCTGGGCGATCCTCCTGCCGAGTCCGCGGTTGGCACCGGTGACCAGGGCGGTGGCTGTGCTGATGTCCATGATTCCTCCTGCCGGGGGGAGCACCCCGAAGCTGGCTAATGTTTTGAAAAGTCAGCTGGGACGCTACCGCCTGGCTACGCATGAAGCAAGTCAGGTTAGTGTTAGGGCATGACTGATCTGCTGACGGAACGCGACGCCTGGTCCACGACCAACTGCTCCATCGCCCGCGCCCTGGAGATCGTCGGCACCAAGTCGGCGCTGCTGATCATGCGCGAGGCGTTCTTCGGCACTCGCCGCTTCGACGACTTCGCCAAGCGCGTGGGCATCGGCGAGCCCGCCACCTCCGCGCGCCTGAAGGAACTGACCGCCGCGGGACTGCTGGAACGCGTCCCCTACCGGGAGCCCGGCCAGCGGACCCGCTACGCCTACCAGATGACGGAGAAGGGCCGCGACTTCCTGCCCGTGCTCATGGCACTGCGGCAGTGGGGCGACACCTGGGCCGCGAGCGAAAAGGGGCCCTCGGTGGTCGTACGCCACGACGAGTGCGGCGCACCGGTCCACGCGGTTCTCCAGTGCGAGAACGGCCACGACATCACGTACGGGGACACGGTCGTGGACCGCGGGCCGGGCCTGATCCACACGAGCCCGGACAGCGACTGAGTCCGGCGACTACGGCCGAGCCCTGCGACTGCGACTGAACTTGGCGGCTAGGGCCGAGTCCGGCGACCACGACTGAGGCTGGCGACCACGGCCGAGTCCGGCGACTACGGCCGAGCCCTGCGACTGCGACTGAACTTGGCGGCCAGGGCCGAGTCCGGCGACCATGGCTGAGTCCGGTGGTTACGGCTGAGCCTGGTGGGTACGAACGAACCCGGCGGTGAGCGGCCGACACGGTCGGGTGGTATGAGGCAACCGGGCCCGGCAACAGGCCCGTTGCAGGCCGACCGCCGGGGTCGCCCAGTGGACAGGGCGAAGTCGCCGCCTCGATGATCAGGCGGTGAGCGAGGACGAACTCATCGACCGCGTTCGGGCCTTCGCCCAGGAGCGCGAACTGCCTCCCCCAGCACCCGCGGAGGCAGTCGCGGAGCTGGAGGCCATCATCGGGTGGCCCATGCCCACCCTGCTGCGGCGCCTGTATCTCGAAGTCGCCGACGGCGGATTCGGCCCCAGCAGCAGAGTCCTGTCCCTCACCGACACCGGCCGGTGGTACAGCGACGAGGAGTCCCTCCTCCAGCTCGCGCGCGCGTTCGGGCCGGCCGAGCCGGAACCTCCGCATCCCCCGCGCCACACGGTGCCACTCACGACCCTAGGCTGCGCCGTCTGGTGGTTCGTTGACTTCAGCACGCCAGAAGGTCGCATGTGGGGCTGGGAACCGAACGCCCGCTGCGAGCGGCACCGCTTCTTCCCGGCGCGGTTCACCTTGGCCCAGTGGCTGACGGACTGGCTGGACGGCAACCGGACCTCCCCCGAGCCGCCGCCCACGGACTGCCCCGACTGCTAGACGACGCGGATACACCCGACCACGTTGCGTAACCCTTGCACGCTGAGATAGTTGCAGACGAAGATATACAGCGAACTCCACATGTTCGGCTTTGATTCATACCGCGTCTGCAATTATTGTGTTCGCACGTAAATCCCTCGCGCAATCATCTGGAAGGCTGTTTTCCCATGCCTATCGCGCTCCTGGCTCTGGCCATCGGGGCCTTCGGAATCGGCACCACCGAGTTCGTGATCATGGGCGTCCTGCCTCAGGTCGCGGGCGACTTCGGGGTCTCCATCCCGACCGCAGGCTGGCTGGTGTCCGGCTACGCCCTCGGCGTCGTCATCGGCGCACCTCTCCTGACCGTGCTGGGCACCAACATCTCCCGCAAGAAGATGCTGATGTACCTCATGGGCCTGTTCATCGTGGGCAACGCGCTGACCGCCCTCGCCCCCACCTTCGGCACCATGCTCATCGGCCGAGTCATCGCCTCGCTCGCACACGGCGCCTTCTTCGGCATCGGCTCCGTGGTCGCCGCCGATCTGGTCGCCCCGCACAAGAAGGCCTCGGCCATCTCCCTGATGTTCATGGGACTGACCGTCGCCAACATCGTCGGCGTGCCGGGCGGCACCTATATCGGCCAGGCCCTCGGGTGGCGGACCACCTTCGCCGTCGTGGCAGCGCTCGGCGTGGTCGGACTCCTCGGTGTGGCCAAGCTGGTGCCGGCGATGGGCCGACCCGAGACCGAGAGCATCCGCACCGAGTTCGCGGTCTTCCGGAACGTGCAGGTATGGCTGGCCATGGCCATGACGGTGCTCGGCTACGGCGGAGTGTTCGCCGCGATCACCTACATCACCCCGATGATGACCGAGGTGGCCGGCTACAAGGAGGCCGCGGTCACCTGGCTGCTGGTTCTCTTCGGGATCGGCATGTTCCTGGGCAACGCCATCGGCGGCCGGCTGGCCGACCGCGCCCTGATGCCCATGCTGTTCACCTCGCTCGGCGCCCTGGCCCTCACGCTTCTGCTGTTCACGGTGACCGCGCACAACAAGATCCTGGCCGCGATCACGCTGACGCTGATCGGCGCCCTGGGCTTCGCCACCGTACCGCCGCTGCAGAAATGGGTCCTCGACCAGGCCTCGGCCGCGCCCACCCTGGCCTCGGCGGCCAACATCGGCGCCTTCAACCTCGGCAACGCCCTGGCAGCCTGGCTCGGCGGCATCGTCATCGCCGCGGGCCTCGGCTACACCTCGCCCAACTGGGTCGGCGCCCTGCTGTCCGGCACCGCGCTCCTGCTGTCCTTCCTGGCCGCCCATCTCAATCGACGCACACGCGCTTCCGCCCGCCTCGTGGCGGCATCCGGCAGCACGGCACATACGCCGGCCGACGCGATGCACTGAGCGTCGTCGCGCTCCCCCTCACCCAGCCCCTGAATCTCGGGGCCGCAGACCACCCGTTCACCGACGGCAGATCACCACTCAGCGATCTGGCACCCCGTCACCGATCTACAACCCGTGGAGTGAAACCCCTATGAGCACCGTCACGCCGCTGACCACGCAGGACGCCGAGGCCCTGATCGCTGCCGCCCGCGGTGCCGCCGAGGCCGCCGGAGTCACCGTCAGCATCACCGTCCTCGACGCGGGCGGCCACCTCCTCGCCTTCCGCCGCGACGACCAGGCCGTGCTGATCTCCGGAGAGACCAGCACCCGCAAGGCGTACACCGCCCTCCAGCTCAATGCCCCCACCGCCGACCTCGTGGACGCCGTCAAGCCCGACGGACCCTTCCACACCCTGCCCACCGCCCTGGGCCAGCCGCTGCTCTTCATCGCCGGCGGACTCCCCGTCCACCGCGACGGCCGGCTCATCGGCGCCATCGGTGTCGGCGGCGGTGCCCCGGAGCAGGACCACTCCTTCGCCACGTCGGCCGTCGAGTCGCTCGTCTGACTCGCACCCCACCGCGACGCACCGCCTGAACTGCGGTGACGCGTGGCTGCGGTGACGCGGAAGCGTGACGGCGGGGTCCGGGCCGAACATTATTCCCCGACCCCCCCCCCCGGGGGGTCAGAGGTGTCGGGCGCCCGGTGTAACGGTCAGGGCATGATCGCACCGCCCCC
>NZ_JBIARC010000033.1:0-72107 GCF_042889625.1 Streptomyces sp. NPDC002573
TGGTGCCGCCCACTTGTTTCAATTTCACCGCTGGCCCCCCCCCCCCCCCCCGCGGGGGCCCCGGGGGGGGGGGCGGGGGGGGGGGGGCGGCCGCCCCCCCCCCCCCCCCCCCCGCCGGGTCAGCTGACCCGGCCGTACCAGACGCTCTTGGTCCAGATCTTCTCCAGCCGTACGACGGAGCCGGTCTTTGGGGAGTGCCAGATCTTTCCCTTCCCGGCGTAGATGCCCACGTGGTAGATGCTCCGGCCGGAGTGGAAGAACACCAGGTCACCGGCCTTGCGGTGGGAGGCGGAAATATGGTGTGTCTTGTTGTACTGCCCCGCTGCCGTGCGGGGCAGGGTCTTGCCGGCCTTCTTGTAGGCGTAGAGGGTGAGCCCGGAGCAGTCGAAGCGGCGCGGTCCGGTGGCCCCCCACTTGTAGGGGGCGCCCTTCTTGGACGCCGCGACCTGGAGCGCCTTGGTCGCCGGTGTCGCGGCCGCGGCGTCGCTTGCGACGCCGGGTACCGCGATGCTGCCGCCGACGGCGGCGAGGGTGAGGGCCGAGGCGGTGCCGGCCCGGGTCAGCAGCGACGGGACACGATTGAGCGCAGTCATGCGCAACCCTTCGTCAGCCGCCTGTGAAGGATGACCTGTCGGATTCGGGCTGGCGAAGTAGCCCGGCCGCTCGCGCGGCTTCACCCCAAGGACCTCCGGATCTCTCCGGCGGCCCGCCTTGCTGGGTCCTCCACTCCTGCCGATCCACTTCTGTCGACCGGTCATCCGGGCGGCGGCAGGATTCGGCGTCCGCCCGGACCGCCCCGCCGCGGTGGCGGGGGCTTGTCGTCAGGAAGGGATCTTCACCCAGGGATGTCGGAAAATCACAATGGAACCGGGTCTTTGTGGCATTACTCACCACTCACCCGTTCGGCTGGACACCCTTGTGAGCGCGGGCCGTTGAGGGGATCGACGAGGCCCGGACCTGCGGCGGAGCAACTCCATGACGCCCTGGACGCCCTGCACTTGGCCCACGTTCTCCCGGATCCCGGGTGGAGCAGTCGCTACACCGACCAGGGGTACGCCATTCGGTCCGTTTGTGTCGCGGGTCCAGGGGCAGGGCCGGCGGCGCGGGCCGTGTGCGGGGGCCGACCGGACCGTAATCAACTCCGCACGCGCGTCCCGTACATCACTGCCCGTCAGTCGGGTACCGTCGGCCCCCGCACACTGTCGTCACTGCGGTCCCGGTGGCACCGCGACGCGGGCGGTGCGGCGTTCGCCGTCGAGGACGCGCAAGGCCCGGGCCAGCGTGGGGCCGTGCAGTTCGTGCTCCCCGCGCTGGTGCATGAGCGTCAGGGCGTCACGCAGAGCAGCGGCCTTGCTCGCCAGGGCCTGGGCGGCGCGCAGTCCCCGGTAGGTGTCCCCGGAGTGTCCGGGGTTGATGCGTCCGAGCAGGTCGACGACGTCGAGATAACGGTCGATCAGCTCGGCCTCGGCCCGGGTCAGCGCGGGCAGCGGCGGCAGTTCGGGCGGCAGCATCGGCGGGTCACCTCGCGTCGGTGGCGGTGTGTGACGCCTTGCGGCTCGGGATGATGCGGTCGACCAGTCCGTACTCCACCGCGGCCGGTGCGTCGAGGATCGTGTCCCGCTCGATGTCGGCGGCGATCCGCTCCGGACTCTGCCCCGTATGACGTACGAGCATCTCCTCCAGTCGCCTGCGTACGCGCATCAACTCCTCGGCCTGGATCACCAGATCACTGGCCTGTCCCTGCACGGGTTCGGGCAGGGACGGCTGGTGGATCAGCACCCGTGCGCCGGGCAGTGCGGCCCGCTTGCCGGGCGTTCCCGCGGCCAGCAGCACGGCGGCGGCGGAGGCCGCCTGGCCGAGGCAGACCGTCTCCACGTCGCAGCCGACGTACTGCATCGTGTCGTAGACGGCGGTCATCGCGCTGAACGAGCCGCCGGGGGAGTTGATGTACAGCGAGATGTCGCGGTCCGGGTCCAGGTACTCGAGGTGCATGAACTGCGCCATCACGTCGTTCGCCGCGATGTCGTCGATCGGCGTCCCCAGGAACACGATCCGCTCGTCCAGCAGCTTCGCGTAGGGATCGAGAGTGCGCTGCCCATAGCCGGTGCGCTCGGTGAACTCGGGCAGGACATGACGTGCGGACGGACGGTTCATGGCACGGGCCTCCTCGGCAGCGATCCTGTAAAAAATGTACAGGACGTACGTTCCATGGGCGGCGAAGAACGCTGAGAGCGAAGTCGGCACGCTGAGAGCGAAATCGGGGACGGTCCCCGGTCCAGCCGGTCCCCGGCCCGGGCGGTTCTCGGCCCCGGGGACTGTTCGGGACCTCGGTCTAAGCTGGACCACATGGCCTACGAGATTCCGGTGACGCAAGCCAGGGCTGAACTCGCCGATCTGATCAACCGCGTGGTGTACGGCGGCGAGCGTGTCGTCGTGACGCGGCACGGAAAGCCTCTCGTCGCCCTTGTCTCCGCCGCCGACCTGGAGCGTCTCGCCGCCCTGGACGCCGCGGAGGAGCAGGTGGTCAGCTCGGTCTCCAGCGTCCGCGAGGTCTCCTCGGCCCCGCGCGAGCGCCGTCGCTTCGGTATCGCCGCGGAGCACCGGGGGCCCAACGCCTCCTGACGCCCGGCCGCCCGGCCGAACGGCTGAGTGCCCCTGCCGTCGGCGGCGCGGATCACCGTCCGGTTAACGCGTGCGAAACGCGGTCCAACTAGCCTGCCCCTCCACGCCGCCAGGGATGTTGCCCGGTGGCTGCGGCAACCGGGCCCCGCACGGCCCGGGCGAGGACGGTGAGGTGGGACGTGCAACTGACCCCGCACGAGCAGGAGCGGCTGCTGATCCATGTGGCGGCCGACGTCGCCGAGAAGCGCCGGGCCCGTGGCCTCAGGCTGAACCATCCGGAGGCGGTCGCCTTCATCACCTCGCACATCCTCGAAGGCGCCCGTGACGGCCGTACGGTCGCCGAACTCATGGCCTCCGGACGCAAGCTGCTCACCCGGGACGACGTCATGGAGGGCATCCCGGAGATGATCCACGACGTCCAGGTCGAGGCCACCTTCCCGGACGGCACCAAGCTCGTCACCGTCCACGACCCGATCGTCTGACGGGGAGCGGCCGCCATGATCCCCGGAGAGATCCTGTTCGCGGACGAACCCGTCGTCTACAACGAGGGCCGCGAGGCCACCCGGCTGACCGTGCTCAACGCCGCCGACCGGCCCGTCCAGGTCGGCTCCCACTACCACTTCGCCGAGGCCAACCCGGGGCTGGACTTCGACCGCGCGGCCGCCCGCGGCAAGCGGCTGAACATCGCCGCCGGCACCGCCGTCCGCTTCGAGCCCGGCATTCCCGTCGACGTGGAACTCGTCCCGCTCACCGGTGCCCGGATCGTGCCCGGTCTGCGCGGGGAGACCGGAGGTGCTCTCGATGCCTGAGATCTCGCGCGCCGCGTACGCCGACCTGTTCGGGCCGACCACCGGCGACCGTATCCGGCTCGCCGACACCGATCTGCTCGTGGAGATCGAGGAGGACCGCTCCGGCGGGCCGGGGCGCGCCGGGGACGAGGCCGTGTTCGGCGGTGGCAAGGTCATCCGCGAGTCCATGGGACAGTCGCGGGCCACCCGCGCCGAGGGCACCCCCGACACCGTTGTCACCGGCGTCGTCGTCATCGACCACTGGGGCGTCGTCAAGGCTGACGTAGGCATCCGCGACGGCCGGATCACGGCCCTCGGCAAGGCCGGCAACCCCGACACGATGGACGGCGTCCACCCGGACCTGGTGATCGGACCGGAGACGGAGATCATCGCGGGCAACGGCCGGATCATGACCGCCGGGGCCATCGACGCCCATGTCCACTTCATCTGCCCCCAGATCGCCGACGAGGCCCTCGCCTCCGGTATCACCACCCTGGTGGGCGGCGGCACCGGACCGGCCGAGGGCTCGAAGGCCACCACCGTCACCCCCGGGCCCTGGCACCTGGCCAGGATGCTGGAGGCGATGGAGGCCTACCCGCTGAACTTCGGGCTGCTCGGCAAGGGCAACACCGTCTCGCACGACGCGATGCTCTCCCAGATCCGCGGCGGCGCCCTCGGCCTCAAGCTCCATGAGGACTGGGGCTCCACGCCCGCCGTCATCGACGCCGCGCTGACCGTCGCCGACCGCACCGGCATCCAGGTCGCGATCCACACGGACACCCTGAACGAAGCCGGGTTCGTGGGGGACACGCTCGCCGCCGTGGCGGGCCGGGGCATCCACGCGTACCACACCGAGGGCGCGGGCGGGGGACACGCGCCGGACATCATGACCGTGGTGTCCGAGCCGCACGTCCTGCCCAGCTCCACCAACCCGACCCGGCCGTTCACCGTCAACACCGCCGAGGAACACCTCGACATGCTGATGGTGTGCCACCATCTCAACCCGGCGGTGCCCGAGGACCTCGCGTTCGCGGAGTCCCGGATCCGGCCGTCCACGATCGGCGCGGAGGACATCCTGCACGATCTGGGCGCCATTTCCATCATCTCCTCCGACTCCCAGGCCATGGGGCGCGTCGGCGAGGTCGTCCTGCGCACCTGGCAGACCGCCCATGTGATGAAGCGGCGACGCGGAGCCCTGCCGGGCGACGGTCGCGCGGACAACCACCGCGTACGTCGCTATGTCGCCAAGTACACGATCAACCCGGCGCTCGCCCAGGGCCTCGCCCACACGATCGGCTCCGTCGAGCCCGGCAAGCTCGCCGACCTGGTGCTGTGGGAGCCCGCGTTCTTCGGCGTCAAACCGCATCTCGTCATCAAGGGCGGCCAGATCGCGTACGCGCAGATGGGCGACGCCAACGCCTCCATCCCGACCCCGCAGCCGATCCTGCCGCGCCCGATGTACGGGGCGATCGGCCGGGCCCCCGCCTCGAACTCGGTCAACTTCGTGGCGCCCCTCGCGATCGAGGACGGGCTGCCGGAGCGGCTCGCGCTCGGGAAGAGGTTCGTGGCCATCGAGTCCACGCGCGGTGTCACCAAGGCGGACATGCGCCAGAACGACGCCCGGCCCCGGGTGCGGGTCGACCCCGACAGCTTCGCCGTCCATATCGACGGGGAACTGGTCGAGGCCGCCCCGGCCGCGGAACTGCCCATGGCTCAGCGGTACTTCCTCTTCTGATGTCCAGGGCAGCGCTTCTCGTCCTGGCCGACGGCCGCTTCCCCGCCGGAGGGCATGCCCACTCCGGCGGGGCCGAGGAGGCGGTCCGCGCCGGGCGGATCACCGGGGCCGCGAGCCTGGAGGACTTCTGCCGGGGACGGCTGCACACCGCCGGGCTGGTGTCGGCGTCCCTCGCCGCGGCGGCCGCGCTCGGTGTGGACCCGGCCACCCTGGACGCCGCCGCCGACGCCCGTACGCCGTCGGCCGCGCTCCGGGCCGCCGCGCGCCGGCTGGGACGGCAGCTGATGCGGGCGGCGCGCGCCACCTGGCCCTCCGGCGAACTCGACGCCCTGGCAGGCGCGTTCCCCAGGGGCGCGCACCAGCCGGTGGTCCTGGGAGTCGCGGCCCGGGCCGCGGGTCTCGGCGCGCAGGATGCCGCGTACTGCGCCGTCCACGAGAGCGTGAGCGGGCCCGCGACCGCGGTCGTACGGCTGTTGAGCCTGGACCCCTTCGACGCGTCGGCCGTGCTCGCGCGGCTGGCGCCCGAGATGGATCTCGTGGCCGACCGCGCACGGGAAGCGGCCCGGCGCGTGCTCGACGACGGGTCCGAGGCGCTGCCCGCCGCCTCGGCGCCCCTGCTGGAGATCGGCGCGGAGGCGCATGCCGCGCGGCCAGTCCGGCTGTTCGCCTCGTAGCAGCGGCCCGTCCGCGGACCCCTACCCTCCAGCCCCACCTAAGCGACAGGAGCCGCCCCATGCACCTCGACCACACCCACGAAGGCCCCGCGGCCGTCGGCGCCGACGCCCGCCGGCCCGACGGTTCCCGGCGCGCCCTGCGGATCGGGCTCGGCGGTCCCGTCGGATCCGGCAAGACCGCCACCGTCGCCGCGCTCTGCCGGACCCTGCGGGACGAACTGTCCCTCGCCGTCGTGACCAACGACATCTACACCCGTGAGGACGCCGAGTTCCTGCTGCGGGAGGCCGTGCTGCCGCCCGAGCGGATCGCCGCCGTGGAGACCGGAGCCTGTCCGCACACCGCCATCCGGGACGACATCTCCGCCAACCTCGAAGCGGTGGAGGACCTGGAGGACGAGGTAGGGCCGCTCGATCTGATCCTCGTCGAGTCCGGGGGGGACAACCTCACCGCCACCTTCTCCAAGGGACTTGTCGACGCGCAGATCTTCGTCATCGACGTCGCGGGCGGCGACGACATCCCCCGCAAGGGCGGCCCCGGGGTCACCACCGCGGATCTGCTCGTCGTCAACAAGACCGATCTCGCGCCGTACGTCGGGTCCGATCTCTCCCGGATGGCGGCCGACGCGAAGGCACAGCGGGCCGAACTGCCCGTCGTCTTCCAGTCCCTGCGGACCGAGGCCGGCGTCGGCGAGGTGGCCGGCTGGGTGCGGGCGCGGCTCGCCGCGTGGACGGCGTGACGACGGGGGTACGGGCCACCGCGCGGATCGTGGCCCGGGACGACGGCCGGGGCGGCACGTCCCTGCCGGTGCTGGCGGGCGAGGGGCCGCTCGCGCTGCGCCGGACCCGGGCGCGCGGTACGGAGGCCCGGGTCATGCTCGTCGGCGCGATGAGCGGGCCGCTCGGCGGGGACCACTTCACCGTCGAGGCGACCGTGGGCAGCGGCGCGCTGCTCCGTACGGGATCGGCCGCCGCAACCCTCGCCCTGCCCGGGCAGGCGAAGGGCGAGGCCCGCTACGACGTCCGGCTCGATGTGGCGGCCGGCGGCGAACTGCACTGGCTGCCGGAGCAGCTGATCTCGGCCAAGGGCAGCGAGCTGTCCGTCTCCACGCGGATCGACCTCGCGCCCGGCGCCCGTCTGGTGTACCGCGAGGAGCAGGTCCTCGGCCGTTTCGGAGAGCAACCGGGACGGCTCACCAGCCGTCTCACAGTACGGCTGGCCGGTCGCCCCCTGCTCGACCAGGAGGTGGCCTGTGGACCGGGCGCCCCCGGCGGATGGGACGGCCCCGCCGTTCTGGCGGGACATCGCGCGATGGGCCAACTCCTCGTCGTGGGGCCGGAGTTCGATACACGCCCGGCTGAGGCGCGGATGCTGGGGGAGGGTGCCGCGCTGACCCCGCTCGCCGGGCCCGGTGTGCTCGTCACCGCGGTCGCGCCGGACGCGCTGCGGCTACGCCGAGTGCTCAACGAGGCATTGGAAAAGCTGACTTGACCGGTCCGCTCCGCTGGGCGGAGCGCCGTGTACCGGTTATCGGATTGGTAAAGATGCCAAGTCCCCTCTGTTCTCAGGGTTCTCACAGCAGCAAGGATCCCCGTACCTATAGCAACCTTGTACGGGGAGGTCACACTTGAGGGGAATCAGACCGACGAGACGAGCCGCCGCGCTCGGCTCCGCGGGGGCGCTTGTCACGGCGACGCTGATAGCCGGCGCCATGGCCGCGCCGTCGGCCGCCGCCGACTCGCGCCACGGTCAGGACCGGGAGGCCCGTGGCGCGGCGATCGCCGCCGCGCGCGCGGCCAAGGCCGGGATCGACTGGAAGGACTGCCCGGCGGACTGGGGGTTCGCGAAGCCCGTCCAGTGCGGCTGGGTCACCGTCCCGGTCGACTACGCCCACCCGGACGGCAAGCAGATCAAGCTCGCTGTCGACCGCGTCGGGAACACCGGCACCAAGCAGGAGCGCCAAGGCTCCCTGGTGTACAACCCCGGCGGCCCCGGCGGCTCCGGGATGCGCTTCCCGCTGCGGATCACCACCAAGAACCCGCTCTGGGTCAACGTCGCGAAGGCGTACGACTTCGTCGGCTTCGACCCGCGCGGTGTCGGCCACTCGGCGCCCATCTCCTGCGAGGACCCGCAGGAGTTCGTGAAGGCGCCCAAGGCGGACCCGGTTCCCGACTCCGAGGCGGACAAGAGCGCCCAGCGCAAGCTCGCCCGTGAGTACGCGCAGGGGTGCCTCGACCGTACCGGCCGCGCGATGCTCCAGCAGATGACCACCCCCAACACCGCGCGCGACCTGGACGTCATCCGGGCCGCCCTGGGGGAGAAGAAGCTCAACTACCTGGGCGTCTCGTACGGCACCTACCTCGGCGCCGTCTACGGCACTCTCTTCCCGAGCCACGTCCGTCGCATGATCGTCGACAGCGTGGTGAACCCGTCGCGGGAGAAGATCTGGTACCAGGCCAACCTGGACCAGGACGTCGCCTTCGAGGGCCGCTGGAAGGACTGGGAGAACTGGGTCGCCGCGAACGACGCCAGCTTCCACCTGGGCACCACCCGTGACGCGGTGCAGGCCAAGTGGCTCGAGCTGCGCGCCACGGCGAAGAAGAACCCGATCGGCGGAGTGGTCGGCCCGGCCGAGCTGATCTCCTTCTTCCAGAGCGCCCCGTACTACGACTCCTCGTGGGTGCCAGTCGCCACCGTCTTCAGCAAGTACGTGGCCGGTGACACCCAGGCCCTCGTGGACGCGGCCGCGCCGGACCTGTCGAACACGGCGGGCAACATCACCGCCGAGAACGGCAACGCCGTCTACACGGCCGTCGAGTGCACCGACGCCAAGTGGCCGACGAGCTGGCAGAAGTGGGACCGGGACAACACCCGGCTCAACAAGGGCTACCCGTTCATGACGTGGGCCAACGCCTGGATGAACCTGCCGTGCGCCACGTGGCCGGTCAAGCAGCAGTCCCCGCTGAACGTGAGGACGGGCAAGGGCCTGCCGACCGTCATGATCGTGCAGTCCACGCGTGACGCCGCCACGCCGTTCGACGGCGCGGTCGAGCTGCACAAGCGCTTCCAGGGCTCCCGCCTGATCATCGAGAAGGACGCGGGTTCCCACGGTGTGACCGGTCTGGTCAACCCGTGCATCAACAGCCGGGTGGACACCTACCTGCTCACCGGCAAGACGGACAAGGCGGACGTGACCTGCACGCCGCACGCGACGCCGAAGCCGTAGGCGCGGACACGTAGGGCGGAGCCCTGCGCACGTCTCGCGACACACGCGCGAAAGGGGCGGCCGGACATCCGGCCGCCCCTGTTCGTGTCCGGGCTGTCCGGGCTCACCCCAGCGGCATCCGCGGAAACCTCGGCGACCGCTCGCCCGTCCGCCCGGCCTCCTCGGCCTTGGCGTCCGCCGCGTACCGGTCGACGTACTCCTGCTCGGAGAGGGCCAGGATGGCGTACATGATCTCGTCGGTGACGGCGCGCAGCACCGCCTTCTCGCTCTCCAGGCCGATGTAGCGGGAGAAGTCCAGGGGCTCGCCGAAGCGGATGGTCACGGGGTGGACGCGGGGGATGGTCCGGCCGGGCGGCTGGGCCTCGAACGTGCCGATCATCGCGCAGGGGATCACGGGGCACCGGGCCTTGAGGGCCATCACGGCGACCCCGACCTTGCCCTTGTACAGACGCCCGTCGTGGGAGCGGGTGCCCTCCGGGTAGATGCCCAGCAGCTCGTCCTTGGCCAGCACACCGAGGCCCTCGCGGATCGCGGCCTGCCCGGCCTCCTTCCCCGAGCGGTCCACCGGGATCTGGCCCACGCTGCGGAAGAACGCGGCGGTCAGACGGCCCTTGATGCCGGGACCGGTGAAGTACTCGGCCTTCGCGAGGAAGGTGATGCGGCGTCTGAGGATCGCGGGCATCAGAAAGTGGTCGGAGAACGAGAGATGGTTGCCGGCGACGATGGCCGGCCCGTCCGCCGGCACATGGTCGAGGCCCTCGATCCGCGGCCGGAAGACCAGTCTGAGCAGGGGGCCGAGAAGGACGTATTTGAGCACGTAGTAGAACAAGGGCCTGCTCCTCACTCCGGCGGATCGGCTCGACCGCCGTGTTCCAGCAGCTCAACCGCATGTGACGGGGTGCCAGTGTAGGGTCGCGCGCGACCGGCGGGAACCGGGCGGACCCCACGCGTACGACACCCCGGACCGGGGGCCGGGCCGGGGTGGGGGAAAGACTCCGCGAAGCGCACGGCTGACGTGAGCGCTGCCCCGCGGTTACGGGTCACAGATAGTAGTCGTCCTCCTGCTGAGGGCGTGCGGACGGCGACTCGTCGTCCCTGCGCCGGCTCTGCTGCTCCTCCAGCCGGTGCTGGCGTTCCTGGCGCGCCTGCTCCTGGGCGCCCAGGGTCTCCTCGGTCATGTCCCTGAGGTGGCCCGAGTCGTCCTCGAACGGGTGGCGTTCCCGGTCGGTCATGGCGGCTCACTCCTCGACGAGGCGAGACAGGGGGCGCGACTCCGCCCCCGATCAGCGTGGCACGACTCGTACGGCCCTGCATATCGGCCATCGGCGGCGGGTCCCACGGCGGATCGGGTACAGCAGCGGGGAGCCGGACTTCGCAGGTCAGGGCTTACCTGAAAGCCCTTTCGCCCTTTTGTGTTCCGGTACCCGGGCTTCTACGCTCGGCTGTATGGCTGGAGTGCCTGAGCCGCACATCGGGTGGACGTTCCTCACCAACCACGCACGCGTCCTGGCCGCGATCGCCGATGACCGGACCACCCGGATCCGTGACATCGCGGCCCGCTGCCTGCTGACGGAACGCGCCGTCCAGAAGATCATCACGGATCTGGAAGAGGGCGGCTACCTCACCCACAGCCGCGAGGGGCGCTCCAACATCTACCGCATCCAGCCCGGCACCCTCCTGAGGCACCCGGCGGAGTCGAGCCTGAGCGTCGCCGACCTGCTCTCGCTGCTCGCCCGGCACGAGCGCCGGCACGGGTGAGGGCACTCGGCACCGGTCCGCGGCGGCCACCGGGGTGTGCAGCTCCCGCGCGCACCGGGTACTCGCCCGTCCCGGTCATGAGAGGAGCAGCCAGTGAGCACCACAACGGGTAAGAAGATCGTGGTCACGGGTGCCACCGGCAATGTGGGCACCAGTCTCGTACGCCTGCTCGCCGAGGACCCGGAGGTGGCCGGCGTGCGGGGCCTCGCGCGCCGGGTCCCCGACCTCGGCCCCGATCGGGTGCGATGGTCGGCGGTCGACCTCACGTCGGCGGGGGCCGACATCGTGCAGGAGTTCGAGGGCGCGGACGCGGTCGTCCACCTGGCGTGGGCGTTCCAGCCGACGCACGATCCGGTCGCCACCTGGGAGACCAACGTCCTCGGCAGCGTCCGGGTCTTCGAGGCCGTCGCCGCCGCCGAGGTGCCCACGCTGGTGCACGCCTCGTCCGTCGGCGCCTACTCCCCGGGCCCCAAGGAAGACGCCGTCGACGAGTCATGGCCGACGCACGGCTGGCCGGACGCCGCCTACACCCGGGAGAAGGCCTATCTGGAGCGGACCCTCGACGCCTTCGAGTACGAGCACCCCGAGATCCGGGTGGTCAGGATGCGGCCCGCCTTCCTGTTCAAACGGGAGTCGGCGAGCGAACAGCGGCGGATCTTCGCCGGGCGGTTCCTGCCCGGACCGCTGGTCCGCCCGGAACTGCTGCCGTTCCTGCCGGACGTCTCCGGGCTGCGAGTCCAGGCCCTGCACACCGACGACGCGGCCCGCGCGTATCAGCTCGCCCTCCACCGTGATGTGCGCGGCGCGTTCAACCTGGCCGCCGACCCGCCCCTCGACGCGGCCGCCCTGGGCGAGGTCATGGGGTCCCGCCCGGTACGGCTGCCCCGCACCGCCGCCCGGTCGGCGATCGCCGCCGCGTGGGGCCTGCGTCTGCTCCCCGCCTCCCCGCATCTCTTCGACGCCGTGCTGCGCCTGCCGCTCATGGACTGCACCCGTGCGCACACCGAACTGGACTGGCGGCCGCGGCTTACGGCGACGGAGGTCCTGGAGGAGTTCCTCAAGGGGCTGCGGGAGGGCGCCGGAGCCGCGACCGCGCCCCTGCACGGCCATAAGGTCGGCTGAGGTCGCCGTCGGGCGCCCGGAGGAGGCTCGGCATGGCGGTGCAGGTGGCGGTGTGCGGGCCCGCGCGGTGCGGGGAGCACGAGTGGGACCTCGCCCATGAACTGGGGCGGCTGCTCGCGGAGCGGCAGGCCGTGGTGATCTGCGGCGGGCACGGCGGGGTGATGGCCGCCGTCGCGGCGGGCGCCCGGTCCAGCGACGGGCTGGTCGTCGGGGTCCTGCCGGGGGCCGACCGAGCCGGGGCCGGGCCGGATCTGAGCGTCGCGATCGCCACCGGCATGGGGCAGGCACGCAACAGTGTGATCGTCCACAGCGGGGACGCCGTCATCGTGGTCGGCGGCTCCTGGGGCACGCTCTCGGAGCTGGCCCTGGCCATGCGCCGGGGCGGTGTGCCCGTGGTCCAACTCGGTGACGGCTGGCGTCCCGTCGAGGCCGGCGGACACGAGGTACCGGGCGTACGGCACGCCCGGACACCGGCCGAGGCGCTCGACCTCACGGGACTGTGGCCCTGACCGGCGCGTCGACGCCGCGGGACCCGGCGGCGGACAGCGGCACCCGGGATCCGTGGTGCTCGGAGTCCCGGGTGCCGTCGGTCGCCGGTCCTCAGGCGGTCAGGACGCGCTCCAGCGCCTGAAGGGCCGATTCCAGCTCCTCGGCCGTGATGGTCAGCGGCGGGGCCAGACGGATCGTCGAGCCATGGGTGTCCTTGGCCAGGATCCCCTCCCGCATCAGGCGCTCGCTGATCTCACGGCCGGTGCCGATCGCGGGGTCGACGTCGACGCCCGCCCACAGGCCGCGCGAGCGGAAGCCCACGACGCCCTTGCCGAGCAGCGCGGTCAGACCGTCCCGCAGCACCACGCCCAACTCAGCCGCCCGGCGCTGGAACTCGCCCGTCTCCAGGATCCCGACGACCGCCGAGCCGACCGCCGCGGCCAGCGGGTTGCCGCCGAACGTGGAGCCGTGCTCGCCCGGCTTGAGCACCCCGAGCACCTCACGGCGCGCGACCACCGCGGACACCGGCACGATGCCGCCGCCGAGCGCCTTGCCGAGCAGCACCGCGTCCGGCACGACCCCCTCGTGGTCCACGGCCAGGGTGCTGCCCGTGCGGCCGAGGCCCGACTGGATCTCGTCGGCGATGAACAGGCACCCGGCGCGGCGGGTCAGCTCGCGGACCCCGGCGAGATAGCCGTCGTCGGGGATGATCACGCCCGCCTCGCCCTGGATGGGCTCGATCAGCACAGCCGCCGTCGTCTCGTCGACGGCCGCCTCCAGCGCGGCCAGGTCGTTGTACGGGACGATCCGGAAGCCCGGGGTGAACGGGCCGAAGCCCGACCGTGCCGTCTCGTCCGTGGAGAAGCTGACGATCGTCGTCGTACGGCCGTGGAAGTTGCCGGAGGCCACGACGACGGTCGCCTGGTCGGCGGGCACGCCCTTGACCTCGTACGCCCACTTGCGGGCCACCTTGACGGCGCTCTCCACGGCCTCGGCGCCCGTGTTCATCGGCAGGACCATGTCCAGGCCGGTCAGCGCGGCCAGGGACTCGGCGAACTCGGCGAGCTGGTCGTTGTGGAACGCACGGGAGGTGAGGGTCAGACGGTCCAGCTGGCGGTGGGCCGCCTCGATCAGCACCGGATTGCGGTGCCCGAAGTTGAGGGCCGAGTACCCGGCGAGCATGTCGAGGTAGCGGCGGCCCTCGACGTCCTCCACCCAGGTGCCCTCGGCGCGCGCCACCACCACGGGCAGCGGGTGGTAGTTGTGCGCGAGAACCGGCTGCTCGGCGCTGATCAGTTCGTCGGAGGAACGCGTGCGGGCAGGTGCGGTCATGAACGGATCTCCTGAGTGCAGCACTTGATGCCACCGCCGGCCTTGTGGAACTCCGAGAGGTCGACGGGGACGGGGTCGTAACCGTGGTCGGCGAGCCGGGCGGCGAGCACCTCGGCCCGGGGAGCGATGAAGACGTGGCGCCCGTCGGAGACGGAATTGAGCCCGAACACCATGGCGTCCTCGCGGGTCGCGAGCACCGCGTCCGGGTACAGCCGGGCGAGCACCTCGCGGCTGCCGGGCGAGAACGCCTCGGGGTAGTAGACGATGTTGTGGTCGTCGAGGACGAACAGCGCCGTGTCCAGGTGGTAGAAGTACGGGTCCACCAGGGTCAGGCTGACGACCGGGTGACCGAAGAACTCCTGCACCTCGCGGTGCGCGTCCCGCGTCGTACGGAATCCGGTGCCGGCCAGGAGGTAGCGTCCCGTCCAGACCAGGTCGCCCTCGCCCTCGCAGACGGACTCGGAGCGGTGCACGTCGTAGCCGGCCGCCTTGAACCACGTCTCGTAGTGGTCGGACTCGGGGCGGCGCTCGGGGGCGTGGAAGTAGGAGCCGAAGACACGGCCGTCGACGACGACCGCCGAGTTCGCGGCGAACACCATGTCCGGGAGGCCGGGGACCGGGTCCACGGCGTCGACGGTGTGTCCGTGGTCGCGGTAGGCGCGGATCAGCCCCTGCCACTGCTCCCGGGCGAGGTCGACGTCGACCGTCGTGTCGGGATGCATCCACGGATTGATCGCGTACTGCACGGCGAAGTGTCTGGGTTCGCAGACGAGGAAGCGCCGCCGGCGCGGCACACGGGAGTCGGTCACAGAGGGGTTCCTCCGCTTCCTGGGGTGTCGAGTGAGGGTGACACAAAGGTAGAAAGCGACGGAGACGCGCGACAAGAAACGATGGCTGCGTCTTCGCGCAGCAACACTGCGTTCTGGGGCTGGTCAGCGCACGTCTGCTGCGCTGTCGGGCGCCGCCTGGTTGGCTCCCGCCTCCGGGCTCTCCGGTAGCAGGTGGGACAGCACCATCACGCTGATCGTCTTCCGGATGAAGGGCTCGGTGCGGATCCGCTCAAGCACCTCCTCGAAGTGCTCGACGTCCCGGGCCCGCACATGCAGCAGCGCGTCCGCCCCGCCGGTCACCGTCATCGCCGCGGTGATCTCCGGATGGTTGCGCACGACCTCCGCCAGGCGCCGGGGCGGCGCCGCGCCCTCGCAGTACACCTCCACATACGCCTCCGTGCGCCAGCCCAGCGCCGCCGGCTTCACCGTGGCCGTGAACCCGGTGATCACGCCCGTCTCGCGCAGCCGGTCCACCCGGCGCTTGACCGCCGTCGACGACAGGCCGACGGCCGCGCCGATCTCGGCGAAACTGGTCCTGGCATTCGCCATCAGAGCGGTGACGATCTTCCGGTCGAGCTCGTCGAACGGCGCTGGCCTGCTGTTCATGCGGGCACTGTATCCAGCGGGAACGTCCATGCTCCGCACATGTCCAGGCGTACGGAATCCTCCTACACTCCACGTTCATGCTGCGCGCCCTCGCCGTCGACGACGAACGCCCTTCGCTGGAGGAGCTGATCTATCTGCTGCACGCCGATCCGCGGATCGACAGCGTGGAGGGTGCGGGCGACGCGACCGAGGCGCTGCGCCGGATCAACCGCGCCCTGGAGTCCGGCCCCGGCGGCCCCGACGCGATCGACGTCGTCTTCCTCGACATCCATATGCCGGGGCTCGACGGACTGGAGATGGCCCGCCTGCTGACCGGTCTCGCCGAGCCGCCGCTCGTCGTGTTCGTCACCGCCCACGAGGGATTCGCCGTGCATGCGTTCGACCTCAAGGCCGTCGACTACGTGCTCAAGCCCGTGCGGCGCGAGCGGCTCGCGGAGGCCGTGCGCCGGGCCGAGCAGCAGCGCCGGACCGCACCGCTGATCCCGGTCCACGAACCCGACCCGGACCACGTCCCGGTCGAGCTGGGCGGAGTGACGCGGTTCGTGCCCGTCGAGCACATCACCCATGTGGAGGCACAGGGCGACTACGCCCGTCTGCACACCGCGCAGGGCAGCCACCTCGTCCGCATCCCGCTGTCCTCCCTGGAGGAGCGCTGGCGCGGGCGCGGCTTCCTCCGCATCCACCGCCGCCACCTCGTCGCCTTACGGCACATCGACGAACTCCGCCTCGACGCGGGCACGGTGAGCGTTCTGGTGGGATCGGTCGAACTCCAGGTCAGCCGACGGCACGCCCGCGAGCTGCGCGAGGTGCTGACGCGCCGGACCACGGGCCGGTGAGGAGCGGCGTGCCCCAGGACCCCACCGAGCGCCGGGTCGTCGTCACCGGGCCGCCCCGGCACACCCGCCGCGCCTTCGGCTACTCCCGCCCGCGGACCGAGATAGACGAGCAGACCACCCTCGGCCACACCTACGTCCGCTCCCTGATGCGCAGTCAACTGCGCGCCTCTCTCACGGTGTTCACCGTGCTCGTGCTGCTCGTGGGCCCGCTGCCCCTGGTCTTCGCCGCCACCCGCAACAAGGGGCTGGAGTGGGCCGTGCTCGGTTTCTGCCTCTACCCGCCGCTGGTCCTGCTCGCCCGCTGGTACGTGCGCCGCGCCGAACGCAACGAGAAGGACCTCGTGCGTCTCGTCGAGGACCGCTGAGGCGCGGCACGTGAACCAGAACTACGCCGTCCCCGCGGTCGCCCTGGTCGTCCTCGCGACCGTTCTCGTCGGCGCCTTCGGCCTGCGCGTCTCCCGCACCACCTCGGACTTCTACGTCGCCTCCCGCACCGTGGGCCCCCGCCTCAACGCCGCCGCGATCAGCGGCGAGTACCTCTCCGCCGCCTCCTTCCTGGGCATCGCCGGGCTGGTCCTCGTGCAGGGCCCCGACATGCTGTGGTACCCGGTCGGCTACACCGCCGGCTATCTCGTCCTGCTGCTGTTCGTGGCCGCCCCGCTGCGCCGCTCCGGCGCCTACACCCTGCCCGACTTCGCGGAGGCCCGGCTCGCCTCGCAGCAGGTGCGCCGGCTCGCCGGGGGTTTCGTCGTCGGGGTCGGCTGGCTGTATCTGCTGCCCCAACTCCAGGGCGCGGGGCTCACCCTGGCCGTGCTGACCGGCGCGCCCGAGCCGCTCGGCGGGGTCCTCGTCGCGGTGGTGGTGGTCGCGACCGTCGCCGCGGGCGGCATGCGCAGCATCACCTTCGTCCAGGCCTTCCAGTACTGGCTGAAGCTCACCGCACTGCTCGTCCCCGCGCTGTTCCTGGCGGTGGCCTGGCAGGGCGACGGCGCACCGCGCGCCGCGTTCGCCGAACCCCCGGCCTTCCGCGACCAGCGGGTCGTACGCATCGACGACACCCTCGACCTGCGGCTCTCGGGCCCGCTCTCCGTCACCGCCACCGGCACCCTCGACGGACGGCACTACACGGCACAGCGCGTGCGGCTCACCACCGGCGTCCACCGCATCGGGCACGGCACCCGGCTGACCTTCGACCGGGGCGACCGCGTCCCCGCCCCTGTCACCGACCGCGGCGGCGGCATCTCCGCCCCGCCCGACTCCGGCCGCGAGAAGCGCCCGCTGTACGCCACCTACGGACTGATCCTCGCCACCTTCCTCGGCACCATGGGCCTGCCGCACGTCGTGGTCCGCTTCTACACCAGCCCGCACGGAGTCGCCGCCCGCCGCACCACCGTCGCCGTACTCGCCCTGATCGGCGCCTTCTATCTGCTGCCGCCCGTCTACGGCGCGCTGGGCCGGCTCTACGCCCCCGAGCTCACCCTCACCGGGAACGCCGACGCGGCCGTACTGCTGCTGCCCGGCCGGATGACCGGCGGTCTCGGCGGGGACCTGCTGGGCGCCCTGGTCGCGGGCGGGGCCTTCGCCGCGTTCCTGTCCACCGCGTCGGGTCTGACCATGGCGGTGGCCGGGGTGCTCACCCAGGACGTGCTGCCGTCGCGGGGCGTGGGGCACTTCCGGCTCGGCACGCTGCTGGCCATGGCGGTGCCGCTCGTGGCGAGCGTCCTGGTGGGCGGGCTGCCCGTGGCCGACGCGGTGGGACTCGCCTTCGCCGTGTCCGCGTCGTCGTTCTGCCCGCTGCTCGTGCTGGGCATCTGGTGGCGGCGGCTGACCCCGCCGGGCGCGGCGGCCGGGATGCTGGCCGGCGGCGGCTCCGCGTTCGTCGCCGTGGCGCTGACCATGGTGGGCCACCCGGCCACCGGCACCGCGCACACCCTGCTCGCCTGGCCGGCCCTCTGGTCCGTACCGCTCGGATTCCTCACCATGGTGCTGGTGTCCCTGGCGACACCGGGCCGGGTACCGGACGGGACCGCCGCGATCCTGGCCCGGTTCCATCTGCCCGAGGAACTGCGCGCGGAGGCGGAGGCATGAGCGGTTTCCTCGCGGGCCTGTGCGTGGCCGTACTCCCGCTGCTCGCCGCCGGGTTCTGGCTCGGGCGGCGCACCGCACGCCCCGAGACCCTCGGCGGGCTCGGCACGCCCGTCGAGCACGCTACGTTCCAGACCCTGCACACCGCCTCCCTGGCCGCCCCGCCCCTGCGCGCCGGGCTCACCGAGGAGACCGCCCGCAGATCCGCGCGGCGGCTGCGCACCCTGCTCGGCACCGACGCCCTCTGCCTCACCGATCGGGAGTCCGTGCTGGCCTGGGACGGTGCGGGGGAGCACCACCGCGACGAGGTGCTCCAACGGCTCGCCGGCCCGCTGGAGAGCGGCTGGGGCGAGGCCTTCCGGCTGCGCTGCGACGCCCCCGACTGCCCGCTGCGCTGGGCCGTCGTCGCCCCGCTCACCGTCGACGACCGGGTGCACGGAACGCTGGTGGCCTGCGCGCCCCGTGAGTCCGCGGTCCTCGTCCGGGCCGCCGGCGAGGTCGCCCGCTGGGTCTCCGTGCAACTGGAGCTGGCGGACCTCGACCGGTCCCGCACCCGGCTCATCGAGGCCGAGATCAAGGCGTTGCGCGCCCAGATCTCCCCGCACTTCATCTTCAACTCGCTCGCGGTGATCGCCTCGTTCGTGCGTACCGACCCCGAGCGCGCCCGCGAACTCCTCCTGGAGTTCGCCGACTTCACCCGCTACTCGTTCCGCCGGCACGGCGACTTCACCACGCTCGCCGACGAACTGCACGCCATCGACCAGTACTTGGCACTGGTACGGGCCCGCTTCGGCGACCGCCTCTCGGTCACCCTGCAGATCGCCCCCGAGGTGCTGCCGGTCGCCCTGCCGTTCCTGTGCCTCCAGCCGCTCGTGGAGAACGCCGTCAAGCACGGACTGGAGGGCACCGCCGACAGGCGCCACATCAGCATCACCGCCCAGGACGCGGGCGCCGAGGCCGTGGTCGTCATCGAGGACGACGGCGCCGGGATGGACCCCGAGCTGCTGCGCCGCATCCTCGCCGGGGAGGCCGGACCCTCCGGCGGCATCGGCCTGTCCAACGTGGACGACCGGCTGCGCCAGGTCTACGGCGACGACCACGGGCTCGTCGTCGAGACCGCCCCGGGCGCGGGCATGAAGATCACTGCCCGGCTGCCGAAGTACCAGCCGGGAGTGCACTCGGCCGGGCGGCTGCCCCGGCCATGAGAGCTCACGCGTCGCGCGTCAGGACCATGCCGAGGGTGATCAGGCCGAGCACGACCCAGCCGAACCACAGCCAGCCACTGCTGCCGAGCGCCACCGTGTAGGCCGTCACCACGACGAGCCCACCGACGGTCAGCACTCCCATCGTCTTCGTGGAACCGGGCATCGCAACACCCTCCTCATGGTTCGTCCTTCCCCATGGTGCCCCCGTTCTCCCGCTGCACGGTGCATACGACCAGATGAGTTCGGGAGGACACCCAGGCGGCGTTTCCCGTCCAGGAGGCGGCCGTATAGATGTTCGGGTCGTAGCCGTGGTCCTTCGGCGGCACGTCCCGCGCGCATGCCTGGTCCGACTCCGTCTTCGCCTTGGCCAGGGTCATGTCCGGGGCCAGCCGGGTGAAGCCGAGCACCTGCTGGTCGTGCGGCCCGGCGCAGGAGACCAGCTGTGCCGCCGACCGGGACAGGACGTCCAGGCAGTCCCGTTTCTGCATGTTCGCCGTGTCCACGAACGTCATCCCCGGCTTGCGGCGGTCGCCGAGCGGCCCGTAGACCGGCCCGTGCGAGCCGAGCACCAGACACGCTGTGCGCCGTCCTGCCGCCGCGAAGCCCGCGGCGGTCGGGACCACGGCGTAACTGCGGACGTCCGCGAGCTTCCCGCGGATGTCCCGAGTGCGCTCCTCGCACAGGGCGGGGCCCCGCCGGCGCGCCTCGTCGGCGGACGCGTCGGTGACGAGGGCCATGACCTGTCCGTCCGGACTCTCGTCGTGGCAGCTCGGATCCAGCGTCAGCCGTGGAGGGGGCCCCTGGAACGGTTGCCCCGGCCAGGCGGCGACGACGCAGTCGCCCTCCTTGAGCGGGCGGCTGAGCGCGACGGACTTCCCGTACGGTGCCGCCGTGCCGCCGGACGCCGCGCGGTGCACGGCGTACCAGACCCCGCCCAGCGCGAGGGCGAGACCGAGGAGGCAGGCGACGAGGGCCCGCACGGCGTGCGCCCGCCGCGGATGCGGCTCGCGGCGGACGAGCGGCGGGCCGAACCCCGCTCCGAAGCCCGCTCCGACCCCAGCGCCGCTCGCCGCGGCGGGCCCGCCCTGGCTGTAGGACGTGGTGGGCGCGGTGGGCGCGGTGCCCGGCCCCGGCCGTGCCCAGCCGGTCGGCGCGCCCCCCGCGGTGGGCGCCAGGTCGACCCGGGTGCGCGGATGCGGTTGCGGGGTGACGACCGCCGTCAGCGCGGCCGCGGTGTCGTGCGCCGTGATCCGCTGCGCCGGGTCCTTGACCAGCATCGCGGTCAGCAGCGGCGCCAGCGCCCCGGCCTGCTGCGGCGGCCGGGGGTCCTCCAGGACCACCGCGGTGACCGCCGCGAGCTGAGTGTCGCGCTCGAAGGGCCCGCATCCCTCCACCGAGAAGTACAGCGTGCAGCCCAGTGAGAACAGGTCGGCGGCGGCGGTCGGGGGCCCGCCCGTGGCACGCTCCGGCGCCAGATAGCCCGGCGTCCCGATCAGTGCGGACGCCATCGTGTGCCGGGTCTCGCCCGCGTCCGGCTGCACCGCGATGCCGTAGTCGGTGAGCAGGACACGGGCGTACGGCGTCCCGGAGCGGTCCGGCGCCAGCAGGATGTTCGCCGGTTTCACGTCCCGGTGCATGACGCCCCGCTCGTGCCCGGCGGTGAGCGCGTCCAGCACGGCGAGCCCGATGCGCGCGCACTCGGCGGGGGCGAGGGGGCCGTTCCGGTGGACCCGCTCCCGCAGGTCGAGCGCGCCCGGCACGTACTCCATGACGATCCACGGCAGACCCTCGTGCTCCAGTACGTCGTGCACGGTCACCACATGCGGGTGGCCGCGCAGCCCGGCCGCGTGCCGGGCCTCCGCGCGGGCACGGGCCACCCGGGCGGTCCGTTCCCCGGTCGCCTCGACCTGATCGAGGAACGCCACCTCCTTGAGGGCGACGTCGCAGGCCAGCCGTTGGTCGTGGGCGCGCCACACCTGGCCCATGGCGCCGCTGCCGAGCCGGTTGAGCAGACGGTAGCGGCCGGCGATGACCCGGCCCACTCCGGACTGCGGTGATCCTGCTGCCATCCCATCACTTCCGAATTCGGGTCGTGCCGGTGGTGGGTGAGGCGCCTGCCCCGCCTGTCGCGGCGGAGGTCGGGCTGAGGTGGGGGGTCGTGGGCGGGCCGCCTGCCGTGGCGGAGGCCGGGCCGCTGTGAGGTGCCGTGGGGGAGACGCTTCGGGCGGTCGGTGACGAGCCGCCTCCGGCTGTGGGGGACGAGTGGGGCGGCGGGGACGAGCGGACGGTCGTGGGCGAGCCGCCGCCGGCTGTCGGGGACGAGCGGACCGAGGGAGACGAGCGGGCGGTCGACGCCGAGCTCCCTCTGGCCGTCGGGGACGAGCGGGTCGACGGGGACGAATAGCCCGAGGGAGACGAGCGGGCGGTCGAGGGCGAGCTCCCTCCGGCTGTCGGGGACGAGCGGGCCGTCGGGGACGAGCGGGCGGTCGAGGGCGAGCTCCCTCCGGCTGTCGGGGACGAGCGGGCCGTCGGGGACGAGCGGGCGGTCGAGGACGAGCCCCCTCCGGCCGTCGAGGACGAGTGGCCCGACGGGGACGAGCGGGACAGGGAGGGTGACGACGAGCCGCTCGACGATGCCGTCGTCGGCGGTGAGGAGACCCGTCCGCTGTCACTCGCCGTGGCCGAGGAGGCGCCCGACTCGCTCGGCGTCGGGCCGCCGGACGACGGGGTAGGTGACCCGCCGGTCTGATCCCGGCCGGTGCCGTCGTCGGTCGGCCCCGCCGTTCCCTTCCCGGACGAGTCGGAGGCGCCCGGCGCCTGGGGGCCGTCCGTCTCGCCCGTGTCCACCGACAGCGTCACGTACCGGCCGAACGCCAGCTCCGTGCCGGGCCCGGGATCCGAGCCCGTGACCGCCGCGTCGTCGGACGGCGCGCCCTGGCTGGCGTAGGCGACCGCGAGCCCCTCGGCCGCGAGCCGCCGTACGGCCTCCGCGTACCGCAGTCCCGTCACATCGGGCACCTTGTGCCGTACCCGGGTGTCGAAGGAGGAGTCGTGCCCGCCGGCCGTGCCCACGGGCCGGTCGAGCCCCCGGTCCGGGTCGTCGACGTCGACGAGCGCGAGCCGCGTCAGCCGCTTCGGGGCGGGATGGACCGTCACCACGGAGGCCGGGTTGTACCCGGCCCACTTCTCGTCGGCGCCCTCGAACTTGACGGAGATACGGGTGGTGTCGCCCCGGAAGGGGCGCAGCGGATTGCCGCAGGAGCACTTCACCGTCGGCTGCCCCCGCTCGTCCACCAATACCGCGATTCCGGCCTGGAGCAGGGAGTCGAAAGGTGTGGCCCTGCCGTTTTTGAAGTCGTGGTTCTGTACGAGGGTGTCGTGACGCAGAAGGACGGGTGTGAGCCGGTCCAGATATTCCGGGATCCCCCTCTGGTCAATACCTTCGACCTGCGCCCAGACCTTGGCCTTCGGGGCGTTGTGCGGATCGGTGAGGAATTGCTTCAGCCGGGCGACGTCACAGACCGTCGGGGTGCGTGAACCGCCGTAGAGCCCCGGTGTGTCGCCCGCCTGCAGGCCGCCGGGCGCCCGGCCCGCCCGGACCGTGGTGTCGCGGCCGAGACCGCTGCGCTCGTCGAAGAAGGGGGCCAGCGACGGAACCCCCGCGGCGACGGCCTTCACCGCGTACACCTGTACGTTTCTGCCGCATCCGCTGAGGATCAGTACGGCGGCCAGAAGAAATCCGATCCTCCGGATCGCTGATTTTCCGGTCTTTCGAAGGAATGCACGACGTGTCATCACCGCTCCCCCCGGCGGTCCCCCTGTGCCCTGCCGAGCGGAGGCAGGGCGCCGGGCACCAGGTTACCGAATGCGGGAGCATTTCAGGTGACTTGAAAGGACTTGGAAGAAAAGAGAATTCAGCGCTGTCGCGGAACTCAGCGGCCGCGTGTGTTGAGTGAGGCCAGATAGGCGTTGTACGCCTCGAGTTCCCTGTCGCCGTCGCGGTCCGCGGCGCGGTCCTTTCGCTTGGCCTGCCGTTGTTCCGAGCGGTACCACTGGAACAGCAGCGCGAGAAGCACCAGTACGGAGGGGACCTCGCTGAACGCCCAGGCGATGCCGCCCGCCGAGGTCTGGTCCGCGAGGGCGTCGATGCCGAGCGAGGCGGGCGGGTGCCGGTAGGTGCCGACCATGGGCGTGGACGCCATCATCAGCGCGATGCCGAAGAACGCATGGAACGGCATGCCCGCGAACAGTTCCAGCATCCGCATCAGATAGCCGGGGCGGTTCGGGCCGGGGTCGACGCCCATGATCGGCCAGAAGAACGCCACGCCCACGGCGAGGAAGTGCACCATCATCGCGATGTGCCCGGCCTTGGACTGCATCAGGAAGTCGAAGATCGGCGTGAAGTACAGCGCGTACAGGCTCGCGATGAACAGCGGGATGGTGAACGCCGGGTGGGTGATGACCCGCACATAGCGGCTGTGCAGCAGCATCAGCAGCAGTTCGCGCGGTCCCTTGCGGTCGCGGCCCGCCGTGGGCAGCGCGCGCAGCGCCAGTGTGATGGGGGCGCCGAGCAGCAGCAGGATCGGCGACAGCATGCTGATCACCATGTGCTGCACCATGTGCACGCTAAACATGACCATGCCGTAGTCGTTCAGCTTGGTGCACATGACCAGCATCACCGTCAGCACACCGATGACGTACGACACGGTCCGGCCCACCGGCCACTTGTCCCCGCGCCGTACGAGCCGGGCCACGCCCCATCCGTACAGCCCCAGTCCGACCAGGCAGGCGACGAGAAAGAACGGGTCGGCGGACCATACCAGGCCCCTCGCCAGCGTGAACGGCGGCAGGTCCATGGTCATGCCGTGCCCGCTGTGATCCATCCGCCGGCTCCTGATTCGTGGGGGTTGTGCGCTGTCTGTCCGCACCAGAGTAGAACCGCCCCCGGTCGCCACTGCGACCGGGGGCGGACTCTTCGACTCCGTACGCGGTCAGTCCCGCACCGCACGCGACCGGCCCCGTGCTACAGCACGCACTCGGCCTCGGCGTACCTGTCCTCCGGCACCGTCTTCAGCGTCTCCACGGCCTCCGCCAGCGGCACCATCACGATGTCCGTGCCGCGCAGCGCGGTCATCTTGCCGAACTCGCCGCGGTGCGCCGCCTCCACGGCGTGCCAGCCGAACCGGGTGGCGAGCACGCGGTCGTAGGCCGTCGGCGTGCCACCGCGCTGGACATGCCCGAGGATCACCGGGCGGGCCTCCTTGCCGAGCCGCTGCTCCAGCTCGATGGAGAGCTGGCGGGCGATGCCGGCGAAGCGCTCGTGGCCGTAGATGTCCTTGCCGCCCTCGTCGAACTCCATGGTGCCCGGCTTCGGCTTGGCGCCCTCGGCGGCCACAACGATCGCGAACCGCTTGCCGGCGTCGAACCGCTCGCCGACCCGCGCCGTCAACTCGTCGATGTCGAAGGGGCGCTCCGGCACGACGATCGCGTGGGCACCGGCGGCCATGCCGGAGTGCAGCGCGATCCAGCCGGTGTGGCGGCCCATGACCTCCACGATGAGGACGCGCTGATGGGACTCGGCGGTGGTCTTCAGCCGGTCAAGCGCCTCGGTCGCCACGCCCACGGCGGTGTCGAAGCCGAAGGTGACGTCCGTGACGGCGATGTCGTTGTCGATGGTCTTGGGTACGCCGACGATCGGCAGCCCGTTGTCGGACAGCAGCCGGGCCGCCTTGAGCGTGCCCTCACCGCCGATCGGGATGATCGCGTCGATCCCCAGTTCCTCGACGTGGCCCTTGGCCCGCTCGACCCCGTCCCGCAGATGCTCCGGGCGGACCCGGGAGGAGCCGAGGATGGTGCCGCCGCGCGCCAGGATGCCGCCCACCGCGTCGAGGTCGAGCTTGAGGTAGTCGCACTCCAGAAGGCCCTTCCAACCGTCCCGGAAGCCGATGACCTCGTCGCCGTGGTCGGCGACGGCGCGGTGCACGACGGACCGGATGACGGCGTTCAGGCCGGGGCAGTCGCCGCCGGACGTGAGGACACCAATGCGCATAGCCCGAAACAACCTTCTCCACGTGAGCCGGGACCGGACCACGCTGTCCGGCTCGATCCCCGCCAGCCTACCGGCGGTGGGGGGCCGGGCAGCACCGTGCGTCCGCCTGCTGGACGCACCCGCTCACCTGTGCGGACGAGGTGTCAGACGGGCCCGTTGCGCCCGGCGGACCGGTGGGTGTACGGACCGCCGGGCGGGCTCCGCGGAACCGTTTCGGGACCGCATTTGCCGGTGTCAGGCAGGCTGCTCCGCGGCCGTGATCCGCTCGTTGCGCAGCGCCTCGTACCAGCGGTCGTCGACCGGCGGCAGCGCGTTGACGTCGAGCGCCAGCTTGAGCAGCAGGTCCGCGATCAGCGGGTTGCGCGCGAGCACGGGACCGTGCATGTACGTACCGAAGACGGTCCCGTTGTACGCGCCCTCCGTGCCGTCGCCCGTGCCGTTGCCCTTGCCCAGCCGCACCTGCGCGAGCGGGCGGGCGTTCGGGCCGACGTGCGTCACGCCCTGGTGGTTCTCGAAGCCGGTGAGCGGGGGCAGGCCCAGCCGCGGGTCGATGTCCCCGAGCACGTCGCCGACGCACCGGTCGCCCTCGCCGCGCACCGAGACCACGTCCAGCAGGCCGAGGCCCGGCTCGCGCTGCCCGAGGTCGTTGATGAACTCGTGGCCGAGGATCTGGTAGCCGGCGCAGACCGAGAACACGATCGCGCCGTTCTCCACGGCCCGGTACAGACCGCCGTCACGGCGCAGCCGCTCGGCCGCGAGCCGCTGCGGACGGTCCTCACCGCCGCCGATCAGATAGATGTCGCCGGACGTCGGGATGGGCTGGTCGCTGCGCACGTCGAGCCGGGCCACGTCCAGGCCGCGCTGGCGGGCCCGGCGCTCCACCACGAGCGCGTTGCCCTGGTCGCCGTAGGTGCTCAGCAGGTCCGGGTAGATCCACACCAGACGCAGGCTGTTGTCACTCATCGATGATCGTCCTTCGTGGTCAGTTGCCGACGCGGCGGCGCAGGTCCTGGAACGCGGTGTAGTTCGCGATGACCTCGATGCGGCCCGGCGGAGCGAGCTGGACGGCCTGGTCGAGGTCGTCGCAGACCTGGAAGGACTGGTTCGCGACCTCCAGGCGCACGGCGAGGTCCAGCTTCCGGTCGCCGATGACGAAGATCGGGTGGCCGGTCAGCCGCGTGTAGTCGACGTCCCACAGCCACGAGGTGTCGGTGCCGTCCGCGCCGCGCGCGTTCACCGACAGGATCACCGGGGCCGGCGGCGGGTCGATCAGGGAGAACGTCTCCAGCCAGCCGGCCGGGTTCTTCGCGAGCAGCAGACGCAGGTCGCGGCCCTGGAACTGGACGACGTCGTAGCGTCCGGCCACCGCCTGCACCTGGTACATCCGCTCCAGCGCGACCTGCGGCGGCACACCGAAGACGGCGGCGACGGCGGCCGAGCTGGCGGCGTTGGCCTTGTTGGCGCGGCCCGGCAGCTGAAGGTGGATCGGCCAGGCGGAGCCGTGCGGGTCGAGGACGTGGTCACCCGAGAGCACCCAGGACGGGGTCGGCCGGCGGAAGCCGCACTCGCCGCAGAACCAGTCGTCGCCGGGGCGCTGCATCACACCGCCGCAGGACGGGCAGGACCAGGCGTCGTCCTTCCACATCTGGCCGGCCGCGACCCAGATCACATTCGGGGACGACGAGGCGGCCCACACGACCAGCGGGTCGTCGGCGTTGGCGACGACCACGGCCTTGGAGCCGGCCAGGCCCTCACGCCAGTTCTCGGCGAGCATCCGGGTCTCGGCGGCGCGGTCGAGCTGGTCGCGCGAGAGGTTGAGCAGCGCGATGCACTTCGGGTCGGTGTCGCGGGCGACGCCGGCGAGGTACTTCTCGTCGACCTCGATGACACCGAACTTGGCGTCCGAGCCGCCGGCCAGCGCCGAGGTGATGCCGGCGGGCATGTTGGCGCCGAGCGCGTTGGAGACGACCGGGCCCGCGGCGCGCAGTGCCTCCGCGATCAGCCGGGTGGTCGTCGTCTTGCCGTTGGTCGCCGAGACCAGGACGACGTCCAGGTTCTGGGCGAGCCGAGCGAGCAGATCGGGGTCGAGTTTGAGCGCCACTCGGCCGCCGATCACCGATCCGCTGCCGCGCCCCGCGGCGCGCGATGCCGCAGCGACCGCCTTGCCCGCGGTCACGGCCAGCTTGGCCCGCGGCGTCAGCGGGTCCGAGTTGCCTGCCATCAGTTCTCGATCCTCCTTGCATACGGCGCCGCGCCCAGTCCCGGCAACGTGTGGACCTCAGCCTATCGAGATCCGTTCACGCGCCCGAACCGCGGCACCACCCCGGCGCCCACGCGACCCTGACGACCGTACCCTTGCCGCCATGCGACACCGTTTCATCCCGGGCGCCCGAGGGCACGTCCGGCCCCTTACCCTGCTCGGCGACCCGGTGCTGCGCGCCCCGGGCGCGGAGGTCACCGACTTCGGCCCCGAACTGGCCCGGCTCGTCGAGGACATGTTCGCCACGATGTACGCCGCGCGGGGCGTGGGGCTGGCGGCGCACCAGATCGGCGAGCCGCTGCGGGTGTTCGTGTACGACTGCCCGGACGACGACGAAGTGCGCCATTTGGGACATGTGGTGAACCCACGACTCGTCGAGGCGGACGGTGTGGTTCTGCGCGGGCCGGAGGGATGTCTGTCCGTGCCGGGCCTGGAGGCGGGCACGGAGCGCTACGACCGTGCCGTCGTCGAGGGCCGCACGGTGGACGGGGAGCCGGTGCGTGTGGAGGGTACGGGATGGTTCGCGCGGTGCCTGCAGCACGAGTGCGACCACCTCGACGGCGGTCTCTACGTGGACCGGCTCGACGGCTGGCGGCAGCGCAAGGTGATGTGGCAATGGCGGCGCAGGGCGCCCCGGTAGGGACGCGCCCGCGCCGTCCTCCGACGTCGTGAGGGGCCGTGGCGCGGCGGGGTCCTCAGAACCCGGGCCTCAGAACCCGGGCCCTCCGACGCGGTCCCCGGCGGCCGCGAGCCGCCCCCACAGCAGGTCCGCCAGGCTCCGTACCAACTCGGCCCGGGTGCAGGGCCGCTCACCGAGCCACCAGTCGCCCGCCGCGTGCATCATGCCGACGATGCCGTGTCCCCACACCCGGGCGAGCTGGTGGCTGCCGGGGCCGAGGTCCAGGCGCTCCTCGATGAAGACGGCCAGCTCCTCGCCCATGCGGCGCAGCACCGGGATGGAGTGCCGGCCGGTGTCGAAGCCCTGGTCGTTCTGTGAGCCGCCCTCCGCGGGATGCATCAGGAAGCGGTAGACCTGCGGCCGTGCCTCGATGGCCGCGAGATAGGTGTCGAGGGTGGCCTCCACCCGCTCCCGCCGTTCGGCCGGGGCGTCCAGTGCCGCCCGCAGCGATTCGAGGAGCGCGTCCGTGTGGCGCTTGGCGAGCGCGGCGTACAGTCCGCCCTTGTCGCCGAAGTGTCGGTAGAGGATCGGTTTGGTGATGCCGGCCTCGGCGGCGATGGCGTTCATCGAGGCCCCGGGGCCGTCGCGCAGCACCACCCGGTCGGCGGCCTCCAGCAATTCTCGCCGTCGGCGGTCGGCGGACCGTTGCTGCTCGGTCCGCTGCGTGGTGTCCATGGTCTCTCCCCACCCGTGCTGTATCGGTGACGCCTGCGCAAACTAACACTGAAAGGCGAGTCAGTATCGAACGAGCTGCCGACCGCCCGTCGTGGAGGGCGCCTCGGCCTGGGAGTTGACTTCTCCTACTGGTGAGTAACAGACTGAAGTTACCGCAAGTAACAGGTTAGCGCAGTACTGGAGGGGACATGGCCGAGTTCACCATGGAGCTCAACGACGAACAGAAGGAGGTCCGGGACTGGCTGCACGGCTTCGCCGCCGATGTGATCCGCCCCGCGGCCGCCCAATGGGACGAGCGCGAGGAGACTCCCTGGCCGGTCATCCAGGAGGCGGCCAAGGTCGGCATCTACTCCCTCGACTTCTACGCCCAGCAGTACTTCGACGCCACGGGCCTCGGCATCCCCATGGCGATGGAGGAGCTGTTCTGGGGTGACGCGGGCATCGCGCTGTCGATCGTCGGCACCGGACTCGCGGCCGTGGGCGTCCTCGCCAACGGCACCGAGGAGCAGATCGGCACCTGGATCCCCCAGATGTACGGCGATGTCAACGATGTCAAGGTGGCCGCGTTCTGCTCCTCCGAGCCCGACGCCGGCTCCGACGTCGCCTCCATGCGCACCCGTGCGGTGTACGACGAGGCCAAGGACGAGTGGGTGATCAACGGCACCAAGACCTGGGCCACCAACGGCGGCATCGCCAACGTCCATGTCGTGGTCGCGGTCGTCGACCCGGAGCTGGGCTCCAAGGGACACGCCTCCTTCATCGTCCCGCCGAACACCCCGGGCCTCGCCCAGGGCCAGAAGTTCAAGAAGCACGGCATACGCGCCTCGCACACCGCCGAGGTCGTCCTCGACAACGTCCGCGTCCCCGGCTCCTGTCTGCTCGGCGGCAAGGAGAAGCTGGACGAGCGCCTCGCCCGCGCCCGGGAGAAGGCGAAGGCGGGCGACGGCGAGCGCGTGAAGAACGCGGCCATGGCGACCTTCGAGGCCTCCCGCCCGGCGGTCGGCGCGATGGCGGTGGGCACCGCCCGGGCCGCGTACGAGGTGGCGCTCGACTACGCGCGCACGCGCGAGCAGTTCGGGCGGCCGATCATCGACAACCAGGGCGTCGCCTTCCAGCTCGCGGACATGCGGACGCAGATCGACGCCGCCCGGCTGCTGGTGTGGCGGGCCTCGTGGATGGCGGTCAACGGCAAGCCGTTCACGGCGGCCGAGGGCTCCATGTCGAAGCTGTTCGCCAGCGAGACGGCGAAGAAGGTCACCGCACAGGCGATCCAGATCCTCGGGGGCAACGGCTACACCCGGGAGTACCCGGTGGAGCGGATGCACCGTGACGCGGCCATCTACACCATCTTCGAGGGCACCAGCGAGATCCAGCGGCTGGTGATCGCGCGCACCCTGTCGGGCATGCCGATCCGCTAGCGGTGCCTGCCGTTGTCCCGGGTGCGTGACGAGGCGTGCGCCGGCGTCCGGCTCAGCGGTGTCTGAGCGGTGTGAGCTGCTCGATGTCGTACCGCCTGCGCAGCGCCTCGATCGCCTCCTGGTCCGGCGGACCCCCGTCCGCGAGGATCTCCAGCAGCTCCTCGAAGTAGCGTTCGTGATCCGGCGGAGGAGAGGCCTGGAAGAACACCTTCGCCGGGGTCTCCGTCGGGTTCGCGAACGCGTGGGGGCAGCCCGGCGGTACGACGATGACCGTGCCCGGGGTCGCCCGCACCACCCGGCGGCCCGAGCTCGACTCCCATCTCTGCCAGTGGTCGGGGGTCCGTACCCGGGGCTCGAAGGCCAGCACGTCCAGCTCGCCCTCCAGGACGTAGAACAGCTCCTCGCTGCGGGAGTGGACATGCGCGCCCACGTCGAAGCCGGGCGGCACGATCACCTCGAACGTGGACGCCATGCGCGAGTGCGAGCCGGTCACCTTGAACGTCACATGCTGCGCGGGCGTCCGTACGACGCGGCCGTGGCCGGGCGGTACGAACAGTCCCTCGGCCGCGGCCACCCTGTCGGTCGTCGTCACGTTCCGTTCTTCCCGTTCTTGGACACGTGCCAGCGGCCCAGGGCCATCTCCGCCGTGATGCCCGGCCCGAAGCCTGCCAGCAGGCCCCGCGCCGTGTGATCGGCACCGCCCGCATCGAAGAGCCGGCGCAACGCGTCCAGGACGACCGCGCTCGCGATGTTGCCGTACTCGGTCAGCGTGGCCCGGCTGAACCGGAACGCCTCCGGCGGCACCCGCAGGAACTTGCTCAGGTCGTCCAGGATTCGCGGACCGCCTGCGTGGATGATGTAGAAATCCAGGTCGGAGGCGTTCCAGCCATGCTGGCGTGCCAGTCCCTGGAGGGCCGGGGCGAGGGGTTCCATCGTGGTCGGCACCCGCTTGTCCAGCAGGAAGTGGAATCCGGTGGCCCGGACGTCGTACGCGATCCACTCCTCGGTCTTGGGGATCAGGTACGACCCGTTGCGCTCCAGCTTGACGCCGGTTCCGCCCTTGCCGCGGACGACGGCGGCCGCGATGCCGTCGCCGAACAGGCCGTTGGACAGCAGCGAGCCGACGCCCAGATCGGTGGGCTGGTAGCACAGCGAGCAGAACTCGCAGGCCACGATGAGCACGTTGCCGTCCGGGTAGGCCCGGCAGAAGTCGTGCGCCCGGTTGATGGCGGCGCCGCCCGCGGCGCAGCCCAGCTGGGCGATGGGTATCTGCCGCGTGTCGGAGTCGAAGTCCATCGCGTTGATCAGCCACGCGGTCAGCGAGGGCATCATGAACCCCGTGCACGACACGTAGATGATCACGTCGATGTCCGTGGTGAGCAGCTCGGCGTCGTCCAGCGCCCGCTGGACGACCGCGGGCACCCGGGCCTTCGCCTCGGCCTCGTAGAGATTGTTGCGCTCCTCGAAGCCGGGGTGCTTCAGGGTCTCCTCGATGGGCTGCACGATGTGCCGGGTACGGACCCCGGTGTTCTCGATCAGTCGCAGCGCCAGCGGGAGTTGGGGGTGGTCCGTGTGGCGGGAGCGTGCCAGTTCGAGTGTCTCCTCCATCGTGATCACATACTCAGGAACGGAAACCGCGGGTCTGCACAGAGTGGCCATGGAGCGCGCCTTCTTTCGCCTTGGCGGGGGACTCGTCGTCCCCCGGCGGAAGGGGTTCACCCGTTTGAGGTGTTCACCCACGATCGCCCGGCGGGCCTGCGATATCTCGTCGGGTTACTCCGCTTCAGTGATGCACGCACAGTGACATTCCGGGCATGCTCGGTGAGCCGAACGAGTCGGAGGAGGAGCGTCGATGGCGCGCACGGCCAGGGAACTGCTGGAGGAGTCCGCCCGGAAGCTGGCCCCGGATCCGCACGCCAACCGGTTGCTTCCGCTGATCGCCCGGGGCGCGGCCAAGCCGACCACCCTCGCGGCGCTCGCCCTCGAACAGCGGGAGGTGATCGCCGCGGACCGCAGGGCGTTTCTGCATCTGTCCGAGCGCTCGCGGGACGCGCCCGCGAGCGCGGCCTTCTTCACCGCACTTGCGGAGGGTGAGGCGGTGGCTCAGGATCGTCTGGGTGCCTTCGCCGCGGTCTGCCGGGCCGACGAGACCGCGAACATCTACGAACCGCCGGCGGACTGCCAGGGCTATCCGGCCTACGTGGCCTGGCTGGCCCTGAACGGGCAGCCGGCCGACGTCGTCCTGGCCCTGAGCGCCAACTTCGCGGCCTGGGGCGGCTACTGCGCGTCGATCGCGCAGGCGCTGCGCCGCCACTACGGCTTCGACGACGCGGCCTGCGGCTTCTTCGACTTCTTCGCGGACCCGTCACCGGACCTGCACCGCAGGGCCGAGGAGGCCGTGCAGGAGGGCCTGGACACCGGTCGTCTGGACGAGGAGTGCGCCCATCGCTACGGCCGGCTGCTCCAGGGGTACGAGACCCGGTTCTGGCACGCCCTGTGGGAACTGGACGCGCGCACCTGACCGCTGCCCGGCGCCCCCGGCGGCATGGGCCGGGCCGGAGGCGTCCCTAGGGCAACGAGCCGCTGCTGTGCGCGATGCACGCCACATCGATGCGGTCCGCCAGCTTGGCCAGCTCGATGGTCAGCGCGGCCACGGTGTCCTCGTCGAGCCCGTCCTCACCGGCCTCCACCAGGCGCACCCACCGGCCGCCCACCGTGCGCAGCAGCTTGCTCACGTCCGCGGCCGCCACCTGCAATGTGCCGTGGTCGTCGACGATCAGAGGCAGGGTCACTTCGCGGTTCACAGCAGGGATCGTAACCGCGGAAGGCTCACGCCCCGTGCCACACGGTGGTGATGTTGCAGAACTCGCGGATTCCGTGCCCCGACAGCTCCCTGCCGTAGCCGGACCGCTTGACCCCGCCGAACGGGAACGCCGGATGAGACGCCGTCATCCCGTTGATGTACACGCCCCCGGCCTCAAGGTCCTGGACGAAACGGTCCACCTCGGTGCCGTTGTGCGTCCACACGTTCGAACTCAGTCCGAACGGCGAGTCGTTCGCGATCGCCACCACCTCGTCGATGCCGGCCGCCCGGTAGAGCGTGGCGACCGGGCCGAACGCCTCCTCGTGGTGGATGCGCATCTGCGGGGTGACATCGGCGAGGACGGTCGGCGGGTAGTACCAGCCTGGACCGTCCGGGCGCGCACCGCCGCACAGCACCGCCGCACCCCGGGCGGCCGCGTCCTCGACCAGCTCCTCCACGTCGGCGCGGCCCTGCTGACTGGCGAGCGGCCCGACCTCGGTCTCCTCCTCCATCGGGTCGCCGACCCGCAGCGCCTTCATCCTGGCGGTGAACCGCTCGGCGAACGCGTCGAACACATCGGTGTGCACGATGAACCGCTTGGCGGCGATGCACGACTGCCCGTTGTTCTGCACCCGGGCCGTCACCGCCACGTCCGCGGCCCGCTCCACGTCCGCGGACGGCATCACGATGAACGGATCGCTGCCGCCCAGCTCCATGACCGTCTTCTTGATCTCGTCCCCGGCGACCGACGCCACGGACCGGCCGGCCGGTTCGCTGCCCGTGAGGGTCGCGGCCTTGATCCTCGGGTCGCGCAGAATGCCCTCCACCGCGCCGGAGCCGACGAGCAGGGTCTGGAAACAGCCCTCGGCGAAGCCCGCCCGGCGGAACAGGTCCTCCAGATAGAGCGCCGTCCGGGGAACGTTCGAGGCGTGCTTGAGCAGCCCCACGTTGCCCGCCATGAGCGCGGGCGCGGCGAAGCGGACCACCTGCCACAGCGGGAAGTTCCACGGCATCACGGCCAGGACCGGGCCGAGTGGCCGGTAGCGCACGATCACCCAGGCGGCGCCCGAGTCCTTCACGTCGTACTCGGCGGGCTCCTCGTCGGCGAGCAGCTCCTCGGCGTGCTCCGCGTACCAGCGCATCGCCTTGGCGCACTTCGCGGCCTCCGCGCGAGCCTGCCTGACCGGCTTGCCCATCTCGGTGGTCATCACCCGGGCGATCTCCTGCTCGTCCTCCTCCAGCAGGCCGGCCGCCCTGTTCATCCGCAGGGCCCGTTCGGCGAACGTGGTCGTGCGATGGGTGCGGAACGCGGCCGCGGCGGTGGCGAGCCTGCGCTCGATCTCCTCCTCGGCCAGGGCGTCGTACGTCTCGAGCGTCTCGCCGGTCGCCGGATTGACGGTGGCGATGGGCATGCTGACCTCCTGAGAACAGGCTCTGCTACGACCTTCCCGCGCGGCGGCCACCACCGCAACGCGGCTGCTGTGTCAGCCCGAGTGCTCCGCGAGCCGGTCGAGAAACGCGGCCTGTGCCGTCACGATCAGCTCACGGGCCCGGTCGAGGCCGAACCACTCCACCCGGTCCAGCTCGGGGAACTCCTGAAGGCGCCCCGAGCGCGGCGGCCACTCCATCGTGAAGGTGCCCGGGACGATCGACGCCGGGTCGAGGTCGGCCTCCAGGGCCCATGCCGTGACCACCTTGCCGCCGCGCTGCCGCACCTCGCCCAGCGGCACGGCCTCGCCGTCCGGCGGCGGCAGCCCCAGCTCCTCCCGGAACTCGCGGCGGGCGGCCTCCCAGGAGGGCTCCCCGGACTCGTACTCGCCCTTGGGCACGGTCCACGCCCCCTCCTCGCGGCGGGCGAAGAACGGGCCGCCCATATGGCCGAGCAGGACCTCCGGGCCGTGGTCGGTGCGCCGGAACAGCAGCAGACCGGCGCTGCGCCGCGGCCGCCCGCTCATGGCACCACCCCGGGGTGCGCGGCCAGTAGGGTCTCCAACGTGTCGGCCTCCTCGGGCCGCTTGTCCTCGCGGTAGCGCACCACCCGGGCGAAGCGCAGGGTGACGCCGGCCGGGTAGCGGGTGGACCGTTGGAGCCCGTCGTACGCGATCTCGACGACGAGTTCGGGCCGTACGGTCACCACCCAGCCGTCGTCCTCCACCGCCAGTTCCCCGAGCCGCTCGGTCTGCCACGCGAGCATCGCGTCCGTCATGCCCTTGAACGTCTTGCCGAGCATCACGAAGGAGCCGTCCGGGGCGCGGGCCCCCAGATGCAGATTGGACAGCCTGCCGGTGCGGCGGCCGTGGCCCCGCTCGGCGGCCAGCACCACGAGGTCGAGGGTGTGCACGGGCTTGACCTTGAGCCAGGAGGCGCCGCGCCGCCCCGCGCTGTAGGGGGCGTCGAGGGCCTTGACCACCACGCCTTCATGGCCGCGCGCCAGGGTCTCGGCGAGGAAGGCCTCCGCGGTGGCCGTGTCCGCGAGCCCCTCCACCACCGTGCGCCGCACCCGCATCGGCTTCGGTACGAGCCGGGCCAGCTCCGCATGGCGTTCGGCGAAGGGCAGGTCCAGCAGGTCCCGGCCCTCCACCGACAGCGCGTCGAAGAAGACGGGGGAGACGGGAACGGCCGCGGCGGCGGTCGCCACGTCCAGCCGGGAGCCGACCCGTCCGGCGGTCTCCTGGAAGGACCGCGGCCGTCCGTTCTCGTCCAGCGCGATGACCTCGCCGTCCAGGATGAACCGCTCGCCCGGCAGCCCCAGGGCCGCCGTCGTGATCTCCGGCAGCCGGGCGGTGATGTCGTCGAGGGTGCGGGTGTGGATCCGTACGTCGTCGCCGTCGCGGTGGACCTGGACGCGGATGCCGTCGAGCTTCTCCTCCACGGCGCACGCGCTGAGCTTCCCGATGGCCTCGGCGACGGACGGCGCGGTGTGCGCGAGCATCGGCAGCACCGGTCGGCCGACCGTGAGCCGGAAGGCGCCGAGGGCCTTCGTGCCCTCGGCGAGCAGGGCCCGCGCCACGACCTGGAGCGACCCGGCGAGCATGACGGCCCGCCGGACCTCCACGGGAGGGGCCCCCGTCGCCTCGGCCAGCCCCTCCACGGCGAGGGCGTCCAGCGCCCCCTGCCGCACCTCACCGGTCAGCAGCCTGGTCAGATACCGCTGCTCGTCCGCGGTGGCCGCCGCCAGCAACTCGCCGACCAGCCGCTTGCGCTCCGCCTGGGAGCCGGTGCCGGTGACCTCGCCGATCCGGCTCAGCCGGGCGTCCACGTCCCGCACGGTGAGCGTGGGCTCGGCGGCGGGCTCGATCCGCTGCCCGAGGAGCTTCCAGCCGATGCCGAGCCGCCCCTGCGGCAGCCGCCCGGCCAGATACGGGATGACGATCGGCACGTCGTCCGCGTCGGCGTCCCGGAACAGCTCGCCGAGCAGCGTGATCTTCCGGGAGCGCGCCGACGCGGCGGCGACCTCCCGGGACACACGGGCCAGCCGGGCGAGAAGCATGCAGTCATGGTGCACCGCGGGCGGCGGCTCTACACCCGGGCGACCGCGTCCAGATCCGCCATGAGCAGCTCCCCGTTGATCGCGGCCCCGGCCCGGTAGCCGCGGCTGGCCGCGTTCACGATCTGCTCCGCGAAACCGGTCGCGTTGCCCGCCGCCCACAGACCGGGCACGGTCGTCAGCCCCCGCTCGTCGACCACCGGATAGCTGCCGAACGGGGTCTCGCTCAGCTCGGCACCCAGCCGCTCGAACAGACCGGTGCGCGGGACGGCCCGGGGCGCGACGAACAGCACGGAGCGGTCGTGGACCGTACCGTCCGCGAGCCGGACCCCGGTGAGCCGGTCCTCCTCGGCCACCAGCCCCGCGACCTCGCCGGACACCACACCGACCCCGGCCGCCGCGAGCCTGCGCAGATCGAGGTCGGTCAGCTCCTCCTCGGCCACCGTGTGCAGGAACAGGGTCACGTCCTTCGACCACTGGGAGACCATCAGCGCCTGATGCGCGCTCAGCGGGCTCGTCGCGAGCACCCCGAACGGCTGGTCGCGCACCTCCCAGCCGTGGCAGTACGGGCAGTGCAGCACGTCCCGCCCGAATCGCTCGGCGACCCCGGGCACCGGGGGCAGCTCGTCCCGCAGACCGGTGGCGAGCACCAGCATGCGGGCGTGCACGGAGCTCCCTCCCGCGAGCGTCACGTCGAACTCGCCGCCGGGGTCCCGGACGACGTCCACCGCCTGATCCCGGACCAGCTCCACGCCGTAGCGCGCGATCTCCTCGCGGCCCACCGCGAGGAGATCGGCGGGCGGCATGCCGTCCCGGGACAGATAGCCCTGCAGATGAGCGGCGGGCGCGTTGCGCGGTTCGCCCGCGTCGACGACGAGCGTGCGCCGCCGGGCCCGGCCCAGGACCAGCGCCGCCGACAGTCCGGCCGGCCCGCCTCCGACGACGACCACCTCGTACGTCCGGCTGTTGTTCTCGGTCATCGCGACCGTCATGGTGACCACCTCCGCCGGAACCGTCGCCCGGCCGCCACGGCATTGACAAACTTATTTGCCGGAACTGCAATGAGGTCCATGAGTACGGACGAGGTTCTCGCGGGTGTGGGCCCGAGGCTGCGGCGGCTGCGCAAGGAGCGGGAGGTGACGCTCGCGGGGCTCTCGGAGGCGACCGGTATCTCCGTCAGCACGCTCTCGCGCCTGGAGTCGGGCCTGCGCAAGCCCAGCCTCGAACTGCTGCTGCCGATCGCGCAGGCCCACGAGGTGCCGCTCGACGAACTGGTCGGCGCCCCGCCGGTGCGGGACCCCCGGGTGCGCGGCGAGCCGATCGTCCGCTACGGCCGCACCCACTTGCCGCTCACCCGCCAGCCCGGGGGACTTCAGGCCTTCAAGGTGGTCGAGCCGCAGCGCAAGCTCGATCCGGACCCGCGGACGCACGAGGGCTACGAGTGGCTGTACGTGCTCTCCGGCCGGCTCCGGCTCGTACTGGGCGAGCACGATGTGGTGCTGGTGGCCGGCGAGGCCGCCGAGTTCGACACCCGGGTGCCGCACTGGTTCGGCTCGACCGGGGAGGGGCCGGTCGAGTTCCTCAGTCTGTTCGGGCCCCAGGGCGAGCGGATGCACGTACGGGCGCGGCCCCGCCGCCCGTGACGCGGGCGACTGTTCCCTGATCGGCAAGCGACCGCTTAGTATGCGATCGACCCGGTCAGCGAACACGACCAGCACAGCCCTCTGGAGGCCGCGCATGCAGGCATGGCAAGTGCACGAGAACGGTGAGCCGAGCGAGGTGATGCGACTCGCGCAGGTGGAGCCGCCCACGCCCGGCGACGGCCAGGTCCTGCTGAAGGTGCGGGCCGCGAACGTCAACTTCCCGGACGCCCTGCTGTGCCGCGGCCAGTACCAGATCACGCCGCCGCTGCCGTTCACACCGGGCGTCGAGATCTGCGCGGAGACCGAGGACGGACGGCGGGTGATCGCCAACCCGGTGCTGCCTCACGGAGGCTTCGCCGAGTACGCCGTCGCCGATGCCGCTGCCCTGCTGCCCGCCCCCGAGGCCCTCGACGACGCCGAGGCCGCGGCCCTGCACATCGGCTACCAGACGGGCTGGTTCGGTCTGCACCGCCGGGCCGGTCTGCAGGCCGGCGAGACACTGCTCGTCCACGCTGCCGCCGGAGGGGTCGGCAGCGCGGCCGTGCAGCTGGGCAAGGCCGCCGGCGCCACCGTCATCGGCGTCGTCGGCGGCGCCGACAAGGCTGCCGTCGCCCGCGAACTGGGCTGCGACGTCGTGATCGACCGCCGCGCCGAGGACGTCATCGCCGCCGTGAAGGAGGCCACCGGCGGCCGGGGCGCCGATGTGATCTACGACCCGGTGGGCGGTCAGGCCTACGCGCAGTCCGCGAAGGTCGTCGCCTTCGAGGGACGCATCGTCGTCGTGGGCTTCGCCAGCGGCCAGATCCCGAGCCCCGCGCTCAACCACGCCCTCGTCAAGAACTACTCCATCGTCGGGCTGCACTGGGGCCTGTACAACACCAAGAACCCCAAGCTGATCCAGCACTGCCACGAGCAGCTCACCGAGCTGGCCGCGCAGGGCGCGATCAAGCCGCTGGTGAGTGAGCGGGTGCCGCTGGGCGAGGCCGCGGACGCCGTGCAGCGCGTCGCCGACGGCCTCACCACCGGCCGGATCGCCGTCGTACCGGAGAACGGAGCCGCCGTATGACCGACGCAGCCGAACTGCGCGAGCGCACCCGCTCGTTGCTGGCCGCCCACCCGCCCGGCGGCACCGACCGACTCGACTTCCTGCGGGCCCAGTTCGACGCCGGACTCGCCTGGGTGCACTACCCGGAGGGCCTCGGCGGCCTCGGCGCCTCGCGCTCGCTCCAGCCGGTCGTCGACGCCGAACTCCAGGCCGCGGGCGCGCCCGACAACGACCCGCGGCGCAACGGCATCGGGCTCGGCATGGCCGCGCCGACGATCCTGCGCTACGGCACCGAGGAACAGCAGCGCCGCTACCTGAGGCCGCTGTGGACGGGCGAGGAGGTGTGGTGCCAGCTCTTCAGCGAGCCCGGCGCGGGCTCCGACCTCGCGGCGCTCGGCACCCGTGCCGTCCGCGGCGAGTCGGGGGACTGGATCGTCAACGGGCAGAAGGTGTGGACCTCCGGCGCCCATCTCGCCCGCTGGGCCATCCTCATCGCCCGCACGGACCCGGACCTGCCCAAGCACCAGGGCATCACCTACTTCATCTGCGACATGACCGACCCCGGCGTCGAGGTCCGGCCGCTGCGGCAGATCACCGGTGAGGCCGAGTTCAACGAGGTGTTCCTCACCGACGTCCGCATCCCCGACGACCGCCGCCTCGGCGAGATCGGCGACGGCTGGCGCGTCGCACAGACCACGCTGATGAACGAGCGGGTCTCCATCGGCGGCATGCGGATCCCGCGTGAGGGCGGCATGATCAACCCGGTCGTGCGGACCTGGCGCGAGCGGCCCGAACTGCGCACCCACGACCTTCATCAGCGGCTGCTGACGCTGTGGGTCGAGGCCGAGGTCGTCCGGCTCACCGGCGAACGGCTGCGCCAGCAGCTCGCCGCGGGCCAGCCCGGCCCCGAGGGCTCCGGCATGAAGCTCGCCTTCGCCCGCCTCAACCAGGAGATCAGCGGTCTGGAGGTGGAACTCCGCGGCGAGGAGGGCCTGTTCTACGACGACTGGACCCTTCGCCGGCCCGAACTCGTCGACTTCACCGGCCGCGACGCCGGCTACCGCTATCTGCGCGCCAAGGGCAACAGCATCGAGGGCGGGACCAGCGAGGTCCTGCTGAACATCGTCGCCGAGCGTGTCCTGGGCCTGCCCGCCGAGCCGCGCACCGACAAGGACGTCGCGTGGAAGGACCTGTCCCGATGAACTCGCAGCCGACGCAGCCCGATCTGCTGTACTCGGAGGAGGAAGAGGCGCTGCGCGCCGCCGTCCGGGACCTCCTGACCGACCACTGCGACCCCGCGGGCGTCCTCGCCCGCGCCGAGTCGGACACCCCCCACGACCGCGCCCTGTGGAAGGCGCTCACGGAGGGCATGGGCCTCGCGGGGCTGCTGGTGCCGGAGTCCCTGGGCGGACAGGGCGCCTCGCACCGCGAGACGGCGGTCGTCCTGGAGGAGTTGGGGCGCGCGGTCGCCCCGGTGCCGTATCTGACGAGTGCCGTCGTGGCGACCGAGGCCCTGCTCGCCTGCGAGGGCGACGAGGCCGCCGGGCTGCTCGCGGAGCTCGCGTCCGGCCGCAAAGTGGGCGCGCTCGCGGTCGGGCTCTCCGCCGGTCCCACGGGCGCCCCCGGCGCCGTACGGCAGGACGGCGGGCTGCTGCACGGGGAGGTGACCGCCGTCGCGGACGCGGCCGTCGCCGATGTGCTGCTCGTCCCCGCCGAGGACGGTGCCCTCTACGCGGTGGACGCGGCCGACGTGACCGTCACCCCGCATGTGTCCTTCGACCTCACCCGGCCCCTCGCGGCCGTCACCTTCGACGGGGCGCCGGGACGCCGGCTCACGGAGGACGCCGGGACGGCCGTGCGACGCGCCCTGCGGGCCGGTGCCGGACTGCTCGCCTCCGAGCAACTCGGCCTCGCCGACTGGTGCCTGACCGAGACCGTGCGCTATCTGAAGGAGCGCAAGCAGTTCAACCGGCCCGTCGGCGGGTTCCAGGCGCTCAAGCACCGGCTCGCACAGGTGTGGCTGGAGGTCGTGGGTGTGCGGGCCGCCGCCCGCAACGCCGCCGACGCGCTCGCGGCGGACAGCGCGGACACGGACGTCGCGGTCGCCGTCGCCGCGGCCTACGCGGCCCCGGTCGCCGTGCACGCCGCCGAGGAGGCCGTCCAGTTGCACGGCGGGATCGGAATGACCTGGGAACACCCGGTCCATCTGTATCTCAAGCGGGCGAAGGCGGATGCGACCGCCTACGGGAGTGCCGGGCGCCACCGTGCGGCACTGGCCGAACTGGTCGACCTGCGGCCCGCGTTGTAGCCGGCCGCGCAACGGGCCCGCCGCCCCGTGGCAGCGGGCCCGTCGGGCGCCCGCCGCCGGGCGAAGTCGAACCCCCGATTCCCAAAAGCCGTGGGAGAACCACACGTTCGGGGGACACGTCAGCCGCCCGGACCACCCCTTCGCTACGCCACACTTGCGGCCGAAAGCCGCGTCATGGGCGTGGCGAAGGAGGGTGACGATGGCCGTTTCCATCTCTGTGGTGCTGTTGCTCCTGATCATTGCGGTGATCTACATCCGCAACGGTGCGCTGAAGATCTCCCATGCGCTGATCTGCATACTGCTGGGCTTCTTCCTGGCGAGTTCCAGCATGGCGCCGACGCTTCACCAGGGCCTCTCGGAGACGGCGCAGATCGTCAGCGGCCTGCACCCCTGACCGTCGGAGAGCGACCGTCAGGGGCGACAGTCCTGAGCCGGACGTCAGGAGGCGGAGAAGACCCCGATCCCGTTGGCCACCGCGCGCTCGACGCCTCCGCTGGGGTGGTTGCGCACGGTCACCGCGCTCTCGCCCTCCAGCCGGGTGACCAGCGTCGTGGAGCCGCCGCCGTCGAGGTTGAAGCCGTCGGTGGCGCCCAGCCGCCGTAGCGTGGCGGCGAGTTCGGCGAGGGTGAGACCGTGGCGGTAGGCGGCCGCGCCGTCCAGCGCGAGAAGCAGCAGGCGCCGGCCGCCGTCCTCGATGCCCACCGCCGTGCGCACGGCGGACGTCCTGTCGTCGAGGCCGGCCGACGGCACACCGCCCCGCAGGAGCGGGAAGCCGCCGATGGCGAAGCGGTACGGGATCCCGGACGAGGCCGCCACCAGCCGCTGTCGCACCTGGATCGCCTCGCCCCTGTACAGCGTGCGCAGATGCCGGGCGCCCGCCTCACGGCCGACCAGCACGGTGGTGCCGGCGGCGACGGGACCGCCACCGGGCCGGGCGGCGGTCGCGACGACCCGGCCCTTTCTGACCGTCACCTCGTAGGTGTCGGTGCTGCACGGTGCGGCCCGGTCGGTGTCGGTGCCGCAGACCGCCCGCATCCGTGAGGCCGTGCCCCAGTCCGAGGTGTACGCCCCGATGGACCCCACCGGCAGCGCGTACTGGTTCAGCCCGAGCAGGGTCAGCCGCCCGTAGGGTGTGCGCACCGAGCCGCTCAGGGACAGCCGGTCCAGCCGGGCCCTGCGGTCGGTGCCCACTCCGAGCACGTCCTGGGTGTCGGCACCCGGCGGGAGGGCGGGCCCGAAGCGCTGCCCGTTCGGTACGGCGGCCTTGAGCTCGTGCCCGCCCGCGATCGCCGGGCCGTCGCTGGAGCCGGTCGCCTCCACCCCCGGGTGCTGGGTCTCGGTGATGTCGAAGAAGTCGCCGTTGATCCCCGCGACCGCCCCGTGCGGGCCGGCGAGCCGCGAGACGGTGGCCCGGGCGGCGACGGCGCCCGGATAGAGCAGATCGACCCGGACATGGGGATCCCGCAGGTCGACGGTGACCAGATGCGCGTGGGCCGTCCCGTAGGCCGCGGGGATGTCGAACTGGCTGTACCGGATGCCGGGAGCGACCGTCCGGGTGCTCTGCGCACCAGTGGCCGGCGCCGCCCCCACGAAGGCCGCACCGGCCAGTGCGCTCCATGCCACGAGAGTTGTCAGAACCGTTCTGAGCCGTCTGTCGCGAGGCCTCATCGTTCCCCCTGATGTCTCGTCAACGTGCGCAGGACTCAGGGAAGTGCAGCAGACGGTGGTGTCCCGTGGGGTGTATCAGACGTCTACGACGCGAGAACGGATGAGAAAACGCACTCCTTCGGGTGCTTCCAAGGAGAAGCCGCTGCCCCGGCCGGCCACGACGTCGACGATCAGCCGGGTGTGGCTCCACACTTCGTACTGCTTCCTCGACATCCAGAATCCGACCGGCTCGTCGAACCCGTCGACCTCCAGCTCCGCGAGCAGGACGTCCGAGTCGCCGGTGCGGAACTCGCCCTTGGGGTAGCACATCGGCGCGCTGCCGTCACAGCACCCGCCGGACTGGTGGAACATCAGCGGGCCGTGGGTCTCCCGCAGCCGGCGCACCAGTTCGGCGGCCGCGGGGGTCAGCTCCACGCGCGGGATCATGTCCATGGTCACCCGCACAGTCCAGCACAGGACACGTTGCAACGACGTTGCGCACATGGTGACACCCGTTGCGCACGAGGTGGCGCGCCCGGGGAAGCGCGCCTACCAGGGCCGTGACGCGCCCCTGCCGCGACGCCTACCGGGACACCAGATCGCCTCGAACGGTCGCCACCACCATGGGGCGGGTTGCGGTGATGGTCACGCCCGCCACTGGGGCGGGCGCCGTCGGAAGGAGCCAGAAGGCATGTGCGGAATCGCCGGATGGGCCGACTTCGAGCGCGAGATTTCCGCCGAGCGGCCGGTCGTACGAGCCATGACGGACACCCTGGCCTGCCGAGGGCCCGACGGGGACGGCGTCTGGGTGAGTGCCCATGCGGGCTTCGGACACACCCGCAACGCGGTCATCGACATCCCCGGCGGGGGCCAACCCATGGTCGTGGAGGAGGACGGACGACTGCTCGCCGCCGTCACCTACAACGGGGAGATCTACAACTTCCGTGAGCTGCGCACCGAACTGGAGGCACGCGGCCACCGGTTCCGCACCCGCTGCGACACCGAGGTGGTGATCCGCGGGTATCTGGAGTGGGGCGAGAGGTGCGGGGAGCACTTCAACGGCATGTTCGCCTTCGGCGTCTGGGACGCCCGGAGCGAGGAACTCGTGCTGATCCGCGACCAGATGGGCATCAAGCCGCTGCTGTACAAGCTGACGCCCACCGGCATCGTCTTCGGTTCCGAGGCCAAGGCGCTGCTCTCCCACCCCGACGTCGCCACCGTGGTGGACGGCGACGGGCTGCGCGAGCTGCTCGCCCAGACCAAGTCCCCGGGCACCTCGATCTACGCCGACATCCGCGAGGTGCTCCCCGGCAGCGTGCTCCGCTTCAGCCGCAGGGGAGTCAGCGAGCACCGCTACTGGGAGCTGACCGCCCGTCCCCACACCGACGACCTGCCCACCACCGTCGCGCAGATCCGCGAGCGGCTGGAGGCCGTCGTCGCCCGGCAGCTCGTCGCCGACGTACCGCGCGGCATCCTGCTCTCCGGCGGACTCGACTCCAGTGTGCTGACCGCGCTCGCCGCCCGCTGGGTCGCCGCGCACGACGAGCCGCGGCTGCGGACCTTCTCCCTCACCCTGACCGGCGCGGACGGCTTCCGCGCCGACGAGATGCGCGGCACCTCGGACGCCCCGTACGCGGCCGAGATGGCCCGGCACGTCGGCGCCCTGCACGAGGAGATCGCGCTGCCCGCCGCCGAACTCGCCGCCCCCGAGGTCCGGCTCGCCACCATCGTCACCCAGGACATGCCGACGATGTTCGGCGACATGGACGCCTCCGCCTATCTGCTGTCCAAGGCAGTGCGCGAGAAGGCCACCATGGTCCTGTCCGGTGAGACCGCGGACGAGGTCTTCGGCGGCTTCTCGTGGGTGCACAACGAGCAGGTGGTCTCGGCCGAGACCTTCCCGTGGATGGCCATCATGCACGTCTTCGAGCCCACCCACCCCGGTCTCGGCCTCGGGCTGCTCGATCCGGGCCTGCTCCAGAAGCTCGACCTGCGCGGCTATGTGGCCCAGCGCTATCGCGAGGCCCTCGCGGACGTCCCCGTGCTGCCCGGCGAGGACGCCCATGAGCGGCGGATGCGGGAGGTCATCCATCTGCATCTGACGCGCTGGCTGGGCGTGCTCCTGGACCGCAGCGACCGGCTCGGCATGGGCCCGGCCCTGGAGATGCGGGTTCCGTACTGCGACCACGAGTTCGTCGACTACGTCTTCAACACCCCCTGGGCGATGAAGAACCACGACGGCCGTGAGAAGAGCCTGCTGCGCTCGATCGCCAAGGACCTGGTCCCGGCGTCCGTTCTCGACCGGCAGAAGAGCCCCTACCCGGTCACCCAGGACCTCGGCTACCTCACCGAACTCTGCCGTCAGCTGCGCGATGTGCTCGCCGACCCGAACGCCCCCGTGCGGCCGTTCGTCAACCTCCCGGCCGCGCGCGCCGTCGCCGCCGACCCCCAGCAGGTCGCGGGCCGCCCCGGGGTATGGGCGTGGATCTGCCGGCTGGACATCGAGATGCTTCTGAGCCTCAACATGTGGCTGGGGCACTACCGAGTGCAGGTGAACCTCTGATGTTCGGATACGGACACCCCCTCGTGCCCCGGCTGCCCGAACCGCCCGAGAGCGCCGAGGACTTCCTGCACGCCGTCGTCCGCGACGACATCGAGTTCGTCCTCGCCATGTTCGTCAACATCGACGGCAAGCCCTGCTGCAAACTCGTCCCCGCCGCGGCCGTCCCCGAACTGCTCGAGGAGGGCCTCGGCTTCGCGGGCCACGCCGTCGGCGCCATCGGCCAGTCCCCGGCGGACCCCGACCTGGTCGCCGTCCCGGACGTGTCCACGTACACCGTGCTGCCCTGGCGCACCGGCCTGGCCGCAGTCATGTGCGACCCGCACGTCGGCGGCGCCCCCTGGCCGTACGCCCCGCGGGTGATCCTGCGGCGGGGACTCGCCGCGCTCGCTGACCGGGGCATGCAGTTCAAGGTCGGCGCCGAGCCGGAGTACTTCCTCGTCCGGCGCACCCCCGGCGGGGGCATCGCGGTCGCCGACGACGAGGACACCGCGGAACTGCCGTGCTACGACGCCCGCGGACTCGGCCGCTCCCTCGACCATGTCGCGGCCGTCAGCCGGGCCCTGACCGCGCTCGGCTGGGGCAACTACTCCAACGACCACGAGGACGCGAACGGGCAGTTCGAGCACGACTTCGCGTACGCGGACGCGCTCGTCACCGCCGACCGTGTGATCCTCTTTCGCTATCTGGTGCAGATGCTGGCCCGCGAGGCGGGGCTGCTCGCGACCTTCATGCCGAAGCCCTTCGGCCATCTCACCGGCAGCGGACTGCATCTGCACATGAGCCTGTGGGACCGCGCCTCGGGCACCGAGCTCTTCCGCGGCTCCAACGACGCCCGGGGCCTCGGGATGTCCGACCTCGGGTACTCGTTCATCGGCGGGGTGCTCGCGCACGCGCCCGGGGTCGTCGGCTTCGGCTGCCCCACGGTCAACTCCTACAAGCGGCTGGCGGCGCGCGACGCGACCGCCTCCGGTTCCAGCTGGGCGCCGACCTGGGCGACGTACGGCGGGAACAACCGCACCCAGATGCTCCGGGTGCCGGCGCCGGGCCGGGTGGAGGCACGGTGCGTCGACTCCGCCGCCAACCCCTATCTGGCCATGACCGCGCTGCTCGCGGCCGGTCTGGACGGTATCGACCACGGGATGGACCCGGGGGCGCCCAACGAGGCGAACCTGGAGCGCGACGGGGGCCGGGGCGGCGCTCCCGCGCACTCCGCGCTCCCCGCGACCCTGGCCGACGCGGCCGCCGCCGTCAGCGCCGACCCTGTTCTCAGGGAGGCCTTCGGTAAGGTGTCGGGCGGCGAATTCGTCGACTACTACGCCCAGTTGAAGCAGAGCGAGTTCGACACGTACCACCGGCGGGTCGGGGACTGGGAGATCGAGCGGTACCTCACCGCGTTCTGACGGCACACCGGTCGTCCGTACGCCTTCCCGGTCATCCGAACCGTCCTGTGCGCCCCGGTCCCGCGCCTCCCGCGCGGGGCCGGGGCCGCGACGCGTGCAGCCGGCCGCCTGTCCGCGCCGGCCCCTGAACGGCCCCGACCACCGCAAGGAGTCACGCATGTCCGAAGGGTTCCAGCTGGACGCCGAGGGGAAGATCACCGCGGCGACCTCCTTCCTCATGATCCACCACGCGTTACGACGCGACGCCGTCCGCTTTCTCCACGCCCTGGCCGCCCTGAACCCGCACGACGCCGAGCAGGCGCAGCGCCTGGCCGGACACTGGAAGCTCTACCACTGGGCGCTCGCCGACCACAGCGAGAACGAGGACGACAGCCTCTTCCCGCTGGTCACCTCGCGCGCCGGCGAACTCGCGCCGGTCATGGTCGAGTTGGAGAAGGACCACGCGGACCTCGACCGCGAACTCGAGGAGATCACCCGGCAGATGGAGCGGCTGCCGGAGGCCGGTGCGATCGAGGCGGCCCGGGCCGCGACCGAGCGTCTGCGCGCGCATCTCGACCGGCATCTCGCGCTGGAGGAGAAGCACATCGTGCCGGTCCTGGTGGACCGGGTCCGGCCGGAGGAGATCGCCGGCGGCCAGGGCGGCGGCGGGGGCCGTGGCCAGGGCGGCGGCCCCGGCGGCGGACCTCAGGGCCCGGGCGGTGGACCCCAGGGCCCGGGCGGCGCGCAGGACGGTGACGGCGGCGCGTACCGGCCGCCGACCTGGCTGATCTCGGCCTGGACGGACGAGGCCCTGGACCCGGCCGTGACCGACGCGGTGCTCGCCGCGCTCCCCCCGAAGTTCCAGGAGCAGATGGGCGCCGCCCTCGGTGGCTGGCGCACCGACTACCACCGGCTCGTCGCCGAGGTCTGGCGCGACGTGCCCGCCGATCTGGCACCTGAGGCACCCTGACCCCGGTCACGAGAACGCGGGCCGGGCCGTCACAACAGGACGGGCCGGCCCGCGTCGTGGACGACGGCGGCGCCCGGGGCTCAGTACGCCAGGGAGCGGTGGACCGCGTCCACCACCCGTTCCAGCTCCGGAAGGTAGGCCCCCTCCAGACGCGACGGCGGGTACGGGGTGTCGTACCCCGTAACCCGGAGCGTCGGTGCCTGGAGGGCGTAGAAGCAGCGCTCGCCGATCGACGCGGCGAGCTCCGCGCCCGGGCCGAGGAAGCCCGGCGCCTCGTGCACCACGACCAGCCGGCCCGTCCGCACCACCGACGCGGCGACCGTGTCCGTGTCCAGCGGGGAGAGCGAGCGCAGATCGATCACCTCCGCGCTGTGCCCCTCCTGGGCGGCGGCCGTCGCCGCGTCCAGACAGACGCGCACGGTGGGTCCGTAGCCGACGAGGGTGACGTCACGGCCCGGCCGAGCCACCCGTGCCGTGTGCAGCGGCAGCAGGGCACCGGCCGCCGGGTCGAACTCCTCCCGGTCCCAGTAGCGGCGCTTGGGCTCCAGGAAGATCACCGGGTCGTCGCAGGCGACGGACTGCTGGATCATCCAGTACGCGTCGGCCGGACTCGCCGGTGAGACCACCCTCAGACCCGCGGTGTGCGCGAAGTACGCCTCGGGGGACTCGCTGTGGTGCTCCACCGCGCCGATGCCCCCGCCGTAGGGGATCCGCACGACCACCGGCATCGCCACCCGTCCGCGCGTCCGGGTGCGGATCTTGGCGAGCTGGGAGACGATCTGGTCGAACGCGGGATAGGAGAACCCGTCGAACTGGATCTCGCAGACCGGCCGGTAGCCCCGGAAGGCCAGACCCACCGCGGTACCGACGATGCCCGACTCGGCGAGCGGGGTGTCGACGACGCGGTCCTCCCCGAAGTCCTTGTGCAGTCCGTCGGTGATCCGGAAGACACCGCCGAGCCGTCCCACGTCCTCACCCATCACGAGGACCTTCCGGTCGCCCTCGAGTGCCTTGCGCAGGCCCAGGTTGAGCGCCTGGGCCAGGGTCGTCGCTGTCATGCCGGGGTCCTCCGCTCGGTCAGGATGCGTCCTCGAACTGGGCCTGGAAGGCGGTGAACTCCTCGCGCTGGGCGTCGAGGAGCGTGTGCGGGCCGGCGTAGACATGGTCGAAGATCGCCGTCGCGGGCGGGTCCGGCATCGCCCGGCAGCCGCCGCGCACCCGTACCGCCAGGGCCCCGGCCTCCTCGTCGACCTCCTTGAAGAAACCGGCGTCGGCCCGTCCGGTGGTCTCCAGATACGCCCGCATCCGGACCAGGGGGTCCTGGGCCGCCCAGTCCTCCAGCTCCTCGCCCGAGCGATAGCGCGTCGCGTCGTCGGACGTGGTGTGCGGGGCCATCCGGTAGGTGACCGCCTCGACCAGCACCGGTCCCGCCCCGGAGCGGGCGTGCTCCAGCGCGCCCCGGCCCACCGCCAGGCAGGCCAGGACATCGTTGCCGTCGACCCGGATCCCGGGGAAGCCGAAGCCCAGGGCCCGCCGGTACAGGGGCACCCGGGTCTGCCGCTCCAGGGGTTCGGAGATCGCCCACTGGTTGTTCTGGCAGTAGAAGACCACGGGGGCGCCGTAGACCGAGGCGAAGGTGAAGGCCTCGTTCACGTCGCCCTGGCTGGTCGCGCCGTCGCCGAAGCACACCAGGACCGCACCGTCCGCCCCGTCCCGCTGCATGCCCATCGCATAGCCGACGCCGTGCGGGGCGTGTCCGCCCACCACCACCTGGTAGTTGGCCATGCCCGCCTGGTGCGGGTCCCAGCAGCCGTGGGCGGTGCCCCGCCAGAAGCCGAGCATCCCCACCGGGTCCACGCCCCGGCACCAGGCGACGCCGTGCTCCCGGTAACTGGAGAAGACGAAGTCCCGCAGGTCCAGGGCCCGGCCCGCGCCGATCTGGGCCGCCTCCTGCCCGAGCAGGGAGGCCCACAGGCCGAGTTCGCCCTGTCGCTGCAGGGTGGTCGCCTCCGCGTCGAACCGCCGCACGAGCACCATGTCCCGGTACAGCGACCGCTCCTCCTCGGGGGACAGATCGAGGGGCCACCGGGGGTCCTCGACCCTGCGGCCCTCGGGGTCCAGGAGCCGTACCGGAGGCGGCTCGTCCGCCGGTCCGGGCAAGCCCGTTGTGATCATGTTCCGTCCTTTCGGCTGGGAGCGGACCCGGTCGGGGCGCTCACCCGGTGGACGCGGCGGGCCGCGCTGACCATGGCGGCGAGCGAGGCACGCACCAGGTCGGCGTCGATCCCCACCCCCCACGCCGTGCGCCCGTCCGCCACGCACTCCACATACGCGGCGGCACGCGCGTCACCGCCGGGCGCCAGCGCGTGCTCGGCGTAGTCCAGGACCCGCAGCGGCAGCCCGGCCCCGGCCAGAGCACGGGCGAAGGCGTCGACGGGACCGGTGCCCGTGCCCGTCAACTCCCGTACGGCACCGGCGAGACGAACCCGGACGGTGAGTGTCACCCGGCCGTCCGGTTCGGTGAGCAGATGGTGGGCGAGCAGTTCCAGCCCCGAGGCGCCCGGATCGCGCCCCGGCAGATACTCGGCGGTGAAGGCCGCCCAGATCTCGGCCGGGGTGACCTCGCCACCCGCCGTGTCGGTGTGCGACTGGATCACCCGGGAGAACTCGATCTGCATCCGCCGCGGCAGCCTGAGGCGGTGCTCGGCGCGCAGCACATGCGCCACCCCGCCCTTGCCGGACTGGCTGTTGACCCGGATGACCGCCTCGTAGCTGCGGCCCACGTCCCGCGGGTCGATCGGCAGATAGGGCACGGCCCACGGCAGCCGCTCCACCGGTGTGCCGGTCGTCGCGGCCGTGCGTTCCATTGCCGCGAACCCCTTGGCGATGGCGTCCTGGTGCGAGCCGGAGAACGACGTGTAGACGAGGTCGCCCGCGTACGGATGGCGCGGCGGCACCGGCAGCTGGGTGCATTCCTCGGCGACCCGGCGGATCTCGTCGATCCGGGAGAAGTCGATCCGCGGGTCGATCCCATGGCTGAAGAGGTTCAGCCCCAGGGTCACCAGGTCCACGTTCCCGGTGCGTTCGCCCTGTCCGAACAGACAGCCCTCCACCCGGTCCGCGCCGGCCAGCACCGCCAGCTCCGCCGCGGCGACGGCGGTGCCCCGGTCGTTGTGCGGGTGCACCGACAGGCACACCCACGCGCGCCGGGAGAGATGACGGCTCATCCACTCGACCTGGTCGGCGTAGAGGTTCGGGGTGGCGCGCTCGACGGTCGCGGGCAGATTGAGGATGACCTCCCGGCCGGGACCCGGCTGCCAGACGTCCATCACCGCCTCGCAGATCTCCAGCGCGAAGTCTGGTTCGGTGTCGGTGAACAGCTCCGGCGAGTACTCGAAGCCCAGCTCGGTCTCGGCGCCGAGGATCTTGTCCGCGTACGCCATCACGTGCCGGGTGCCCTCCACGGCGATCCCGGTGCAGCCGGCCCGGTCGGTGCCGAAGACGACCTGCCGGAACAGCGGGGAGGTCGCGTTGTACAGGTGCACGGTCGCCCGGTGCGCCCCGGCCACCGACTCCAGCGTGCGGGCGATCAGCTCCTCGCGGGCCTGGGTGAGGACGGAGACGGTCACGTCCTCGGGGATGGCCGCGTCCTTCACCAGGGAGCGCACGAAGTCGAAGTCGGCGCGGCTCGCGGCCGGGAAGCCGACCTCGATCTCCTTGTAGCCCATCGCCACCAGCAGGTCGAACATCCGGCGCTTGCGGGTCAGGCCCATCGGGTCGATCAGTGCCTGGTTGCCGTCGCGCAGGTCCGTGGAGAGCCAGCGCGGCGCGGTACGGGCCGTGCGCGACGGCCAGCTGCGGTCCGGAAGCTCTACCGTCGTGGGCGGCCGGTAGCGGTGGGCCGGCAGGGGACCGGGCCGCTGTCGGTCGGTCATGTCAGTGCTCCTTCGAGGTCACACGGCCACCCAGGCCACCGCGATCGCGTTCAGGGCCAGCCCCAGGAGCGCCAGCGCCGTCCGCAGGTGGTGCCAGCCGCGCCACAGCGGCCGGGGGTCCTGCCAGCCCGCCGGGATGGTGCCGGCGTCGACGAGGGCGACCTGGCGGTTGATGGGGACGTTGCACGCCCGGGAGATCACGGAGACCCCGAGCAGCAGCACCCCGGACAGCGCGAACAGCACCTGGATCCAGGCCCGGTCCACCAGCACGGCCAGCACCCAGTCGCCGAGGATCGAGGTGATCACGATGATCGGCATCATCGGGTCGTAGTTGCGGCCGAGCAGTTTGTGCACTTCCACATAGCGGTCGACGGGCAGGTCCATGGCCATCGGGATGACGCTGACGGCCACGGCGAAGAAGACCCCGGAGACGATGCCGCTGCCCAGCAGCACCAGCACGCTCAGTCCATGGGTGAAGAAGGTGCTCAACGTCTATCGCCTCCTACGCGTCTTTCGTCTCCTGGGTGCGGCAAGCGCCAGCCACCCTGGCAACGCCCGCTGGTGGGCCTCTAGGACCCGCCTGAACGCCCGGCCCGGCCCACTGTCCGGCCGCCTTCGCGTCCGGGGGCCGTACCTGCGCTTCCTTCAGACGCGCTCGATGTCCCGTAGAGCCGCCTTGGAGACCATCGCCGCACGGTCGCCGTCCGCGGGCGGCCCGGACCGCGGCAGGCCCGGGCCGGGTCCGCGCCGGACGGGGCCGACGTTCCCGAGGGAGAGGAAAGAGCGTGTTGCGAGCCAGTTGCCGCCAGGAGCCACGCTTCGGCCGCATCATCGGGGTCGGGGGCTACCGACCGCAGCGGGTCGTGGACAACGGTGAGATCTGCCGGTCCATCGACTCCAGCGAGGAGTGGATCGAGACCAGGTCGGGGATACGGCGCCGCCACTTCGCCACGCGCGAGGAGACCCACGCCGTGATGGGTGCCGCGGCGGCCGAGAAGGCCATCGCCGCGGCGGGACTCGATCCGCTGGACATCGGCTGTGTCATCGTGGCCACCACGACCAACCTGGTCTCGCTGCCCTCCGTCGCGGTGGACGTCGCCCACCGGGTGGGTGCGCGCCGGGCGGGCGCGTTCGACCTGAACGCGGCCTGCGCCGGCTTCTGTTACGCGGTCGGCACCGCCTCGGCGATGATCCGCGGCGGGGAGGCCGACCATGTCCTCGTGGTCGGGGTCGAGCGGCTGACGGACCTGGTGGACCCGACGGACCGGCAGATCGCCTTTCTGCTCGCCGACGGGGCCGGCGCCGCGGTCGTCGGACCGTCCGAGGAACCCGGGATCGGGCCGGTGGTCTGGGGAGCGGACGGCGATCAGCTGGAGGCCGTGGTCATGACCCGTTCCTGGGGCGACTACCGGCATGACGTCGCGGGCCCGCCGCCGGTGATGAGGATGGACGGACGGCGCGTCTTCCGCTGGGCGGTCGACGAGATGGCGAACACCGCCCGCGAGGCGATGAGCGCGGCCGGGGTGACGGCCGACGACCTCGCCGCCTTCATCCCGCACCAGGCCAACATGCGCATCACCGAGGTCCTCGCCAAGGAACTGGCGCTGCCCGCCCATGTCGTGGTGGCGGACGACATCGTCACCACCGGCAACACCAGTTCGGCGTCCATTCCGCTTGCCATGGAGCACATGCTGACCAGCGGCCAGGCCGCGAGCGGGGACCTCGCGCTGCTCATCGGCTTCGGCGCGGGCCTCACCTACGCGGCCCAAGTGGTGCGGCTGCCATGAGCGGACGCCCGCAACACACGGATGCCGTGGCCGGTGCCACCACCGACGCGGGGATCCCCGTGGATGCCGTGTACACCCCCGAGCGTCATCCGGTGCGTACCCCCGAGCCGCCGGGCGAGCCGCCGTTCACCCGCGGGGTACGCCCGCTGATGTACCGCGAGCGGCCGTGGGCCGTGCGCCAGCTGGCCGGGTTCGGCACACCGGAGGACACCAACCGGCGGCTGCGGCTGCTCCTGGAGCACGGGGCCACGGCCGTCAACACCGTCTTCGACTTCCCCACCAACCGCGGCTACGACAGCGACGCGCCCCTGGCCCGGGCAGACGCCGGCCAGGGCGGGGTCGCCGTCGACAGCGTGGAGGACATGCTCACGCTCTACGCCGGGATCCCGCTGGACCGGGTGAGCGTGTCGATCGTGGTCTCCCACCCGGTCGCCGCTGGTGTGGCCCTGGCCATGTACCTGGTGGCCGCCGAACGCCGCGGCTACCGGCCGGAGGCTCTTGCCGGCACCCTGCAGAACGACTTCATGATGGAGACGGTGGTCCTGACCGCGCCGAGCGTGCTGGAGCCCGCCTTCGCCTTCCGGCTGTCCACCGACGTCGTCGAGTACTGCCTGGAGCATGTGCCCCGCTGGAACGCGATCAGCTACACCGGCTACAACTACCGCGAGGCCGGCGCCGACGCCGTGCAGGAGGCCGCGCTCGTCGTGGCGCACGCGGTCGCCACCGCGGAGGAGATGGTCCGCCGCGGCCATCCCGTGGACTCCTTCGCGACCCGGCTGACCGCGTTCTTCAGCGCGGACAACGACTTCTTCGAGGAGATCGCCAAGTACCGTGCGGCGCGGCGCGTCTACGCCAGGGTGTTCGCCGAGCGTCTCGGCGCCCGGGAGCCCCGCAGCCGGATGCTGCGCTATCACGTGCAGACCGCCGGGTCCGCGCTCACCGCGCAGCAGCCCCTGAACAACGTGACCCGCGCCGCGTACCACGCGCTCGCGGCCGTGCTCGGCGGCGCCCAGTCGCTGCACGTCAGCGCCTACGACGAGGCCCTGTCCATCCCTTCGGAGAGCGCGGCGCTGACCGCCCTGCACACCCAGCACATCCTGCGCCACGAGACCGGAGTCGACCGCACGGCGGACCCGCTCGCGGGCAGCCACTACGTGGAGAGCCTCACGGACGCGGTCGAGGAGCGGGTGTGCGAACTGCTCGAGCGGATCGACGCGTTGGGCGGTCTGGTGGCCGCCGTGGAACAGGGCTGGGTGCACAAGCACCTGCTCGCCAACGCCTACGACCGCCAGCTCGCGATCGACGACGGCACCCACACGGTGGTCGGCGTCAACCGCTTCCGCTCCGACGAGCCGGTGCACATCGACCCGTTCCGGGTGCCCGCGACCCTGGAGCCGCAGCAGGACAAGCTGCGCCGGCTGCGCGCCGGCCGGGACGGGGCGCGGGTCAGGGCGGCGCTGGACGAGCTCCGCGCCGCGGCTTCCTCGGACCGCAACACCATGCCGCCCCTGCTGGACGCCGTACGGGCCGGGGCGACGCTCGGGGAGTGCTCGGAGGTCTTCCGCGTCCTCCACGGCGGCTGGCGGCAGCCGCTCATCTGACCGCACCGGGCGGCGGCCGTCCGCCGCCCGCAGTCTCCGAACCGCCCCCGTCCCGAACCGCCGTTGTCTTCGCACCGGCGTTCCGCAGCCATATGAGGAGAGCCAAGTGGACCGCATTCGCGTCGTGATGGCCAAGCCCGGCCTCGACTCCCACTACCGGGGGACCATGGTCGTCAGCCGCTATCTGGTGCAGCAGGGCATGGAGGTCGTCTACGTCGGCAACCAGACGGCCGAGCAGATCGTACGGACCGTGCTGACCGAGGACGCCCAGGTGCTCGGGCTGTCGAGCCTGTCGGGCAACCATCTGACGACCGTGCCGCCCATCCTGGCCGGACTGCGTTCCTCCGGACTGCACGACGTGCTGGTCGTCCTTGGCGGAATTGTGCCCTCCGCCGATGCGGAGGTGTTGCGCGCGGCCGGGGTGCACGAGATCTTCGGACCGGGAAGTGAGCTGGTCACCATCGCGCAGACGATCAGGGACGGGGTCGCGCGACGCGCCGCCCAGGAGGCTTCCGCCATTACCGAAGGTATCGCGATGGCCTGAGATGGCCTTTAGAACGCTTCCAGACAACGGTGTTTCGATCGAGCTGCCTGGCCGGTCCGGACCGGATCCGCGTCCGCATCCGCATCCATCCGGGCACCGGAGCGAGACGTACACCGACGGGAGGCACGGGCCAGATGAAGCACCTCGGGGGTCGGGCGGAGCGTGGCGGTGGCGCGGCGGAGTCCTCGGGCGCCGCCGAGCCACGGCTGTTCATCTGGTCGGCGCCGGACGAGAAGGGAGAAACGGTCCTCCGGGAGGAACTCGCCGCCTGGTTGCAGAAGACGGCGCCCGAGAAGTTCGGCGACACCGCCGACGCGACGGTCCGCCGCTTCGGCGGAGCCCGTACCTCGCACCACACCGTGCGCGGCGCGGTGGTGGCGCGGGACGCCGAGCGCGCGGTCGCCCTGCTGCGCTCGGCCCGTTCGGAAGCCCGCACCCGCCGCGGCTCCGGGCCACGCCCCATCGCCCTGCTCTTCCCGGGTCATGGCTCCCAGCAGCCCCGGATGGGGGCCGGGCTGTACCGCCGCGACCCCGCGTTCACCGCGGCCATGGACGAGTTCTTCGCCGGATACGAGGCCGCCGGGGGCAAGCCGCTGACCGAGGAGTGGCTCGCCGAGGACCCGAGCGTCTCCATCGACTCCGGCGAGCTGGGCCAGCCGCTGCTGTACGCGGTCGGCCTGGCGCTGGCCCGGATGGTGGAGAGCTGGGGCCCGAGGCCGACGGCCCTGCTCGGGCACAGCATCGGCGAGCTCGCGGCGGCCACCGTCTCGGGTGTGCTCGGGGCGGACGACGGGTCCCGGCTGATGGCCGCGCGGTCCCACACCTACGCGCCGGTTCCGGCCGGCGGACTGCTCGCCGTCGCCGCATCCGTCCAGGAACTCGCCCCCTACGCGGTGGGCGAGGTGAGCGTGGCGGTGGTCAACGGGCCACGGCAGACGGTGCTGGGCGCCCCCGAGGGGCAACTCGCCGAGGTGGAGCGGAGGTTGCGTGCGGACGGCTTCCTCGCCCGGCGCGCCCGCATCCCCCAGCCCTTCCACACCCCGCACGCGCTGGTCGCGGCCGAGCTGTTCGAACCGGCCTTCTCGGACGTGCGGTTGACGCCGCCCGTCGTACCGCTCTACTCGTCGGCCACCGGGGCCCGGGTGGGCGAGGAGGAGGCGACCCGGCCGCGGTTCTGGGCGCGTCAGATGTCCGACCCGGTGTTCTTCGGACCGGCCCTCGACACCCTGCTCTCCGACGACGAGGTCCTGCTGGTCGAGGCCGGCCCCGGCCGGGCCCTGACCACTCTGGCCCTGCGCCATCCCGCGGTCGCGCGGGGCGACAGCGACGCGGTCGCCCTGCTGCCCGCGAGAGGAGACGCCACCGGGAGCGCGGATCGCGAGGAGGCCCTCTGGGCCGCGGCCCGGCTGTGGACGGAGGGGCACTCCCTCGACTGGCGGGCGGTTAACGCCATGGCAAAATTCCGACTGCCGGTTTGAAGTACTTCCTCCCTTTACTCAGGCCCTCTTGAGCGGTCGTTTTCCGTATGGATAGCCTGCGGAGTCGAATCTCTGTGGTTACCGGACGGTAGCGCTCTTCTATGTCTGCTTTTCGTCAGGAAATGTGGTTCAACGTTCATGAATCCCGTTACCGCTGCTGTGAACACGGCACGTCCCGCGGAAGTTGAGTGCGGCTCAGTGTCGGGAATGGATCATCCAATCCGGATGGGGGAAACATGGAGTTCGCGGTGTTGGGCACGCTGATGGCCAGAGAAGGGGACGTCGACTGCACTCCCAGTGCACCCAAACTGCGCAGAGTGCTGGCGACTCTGCTGCTGCGCGCCAACAAGCTGGTACTCACGGAGACGCTGGCCGAGGAGCTCTGGCAGCACAACCCGCCGCCCACCGCGATGGCGACCCTTCAGACGTATGTCTATCAGTTGCGCAAATCCCTGGGGGCCGACGGCCGTGATCGGGAAGGAATGATTCGAACCCGAACCGACCCTTCCGGATATGTGCTGAACGTGGACCCCGAAAAAGTCGACCTAGTACGCTTCCGAACCCTGCTGGGTCAAGGCCGACGCGCCCTGGAAGAGCATCGTCCGGAAAGGGCCTCCGATCTTCTCCACCGGGCACTGTCCCTGTGGCAGGGGCCGGTATTCGGAGGCGTCCGTAGCGGCCCCGTGCTCGAGGGGCACGCGGCGTATCTGGAGGAGGAGCGGATGAACGCCCTGGAGCTACGGATCGACGCCGACCTGCGGATCGGCCGCCACCGGGAACTCGTCTCCGAGCTGAAGTCGCTCACGGTCGCCCATCCCCTCCATGAGTGGTTCCAGAGCCGATTAATGATCGCTCTGCATCTGTCGTCCCGGCGGGGCGAGGCCCTGGAGACCTTCCACCGCTACCGTCACGTCCTTCAGGAGGAGCTCGGTCTTGAGCCCAACCACGAGATACAGCAGGTCCAGAGGGACATACTCAACTGCGAGCCGACGAGCTGGTACGGGATAGACCGCGTCTACCCCTCCGTCCGCTGAACCGTAGATCGCTCACTCGCTCACGCACGATCCGCCGCAGCACGGCAACGTCCCCACGCCGCTCGTGCCCCGCACGAGACACCCCTGCAGACGCGAAGGCCCGCCGCCGTCCCAGGCGCGGGCCTTCTGGCGTGCTCGTACCCCGTCAGAACCGTTCCACCAGGAGCTCCCAGGCCCGGCGTTCGGCCTCGGTGAGCAGGGTGTCGGGCGGCGGCGCCCACAGCGGTGCGGGGGCCGGCCGCAAGGGGGCCCGGTGGCCGCGTCGTACGCGGGAAGCCTTGCTGATCAGAGCCGCGAGATGGGCGGGCGGCACCGCGCCGTGGTACGCCCCGAGCATGATCAGCCCGTCGACGGCGGTCCGCCCCACGCTCCGCAGGGCGCGCACCAGCCGGCGAGGGCCGGGGATCGGCAGCATGGCAGGTCCTCCGATGGACGTGCGGAAGCCGGGGCGGGGTGACGAGTCATCACCTCCGCCCCGGGAGCGGGGAGTTCTCAGTAGGTCGCGCGGACCGCGTACATGTCCCAGGGGCGGCGGGTACGGTCCTGGTAGGGCCGCAGTCCAGCCGTCTGGCCCTTGTGCTCGGGGCCCTCGTCCCAGGCGTGGAAGGCTTCGAAGCTCTCCCACTCGCTCATCACCGCGAACGCGTCGTCCTCGATCAGCGAGTGCAGCAGCTCGTTGCCGAGCAGCCCCGGGGTGTCCGCGAGGGTCTTGCTGATCTCGTGGTACGCCCGCTCGATGACCTCCGGTCCCTCGGCGGGCGCCCGGCAGAACAGCAGGATGCGGATCCGGTCGCTCACCCGGTCACCGCCCGCGGCTTGTCCAGCGCGTGCACCACCGTCATGGTCCACATGGCACCGCCGGAACGGTACGGGTGCAGCCTGGTGCGGTGCTCCAGGTGCTGGTCGCTCTGCTCGAACTCGCGGAAGCTGGGCTCGTCCACCCACTCGCTGAGGATGTAGTAGACGTGCTCGTCCTCGTCGCTCCGCATCAGCCACTGGCCCAGATTGGCGGGGTGCCCGGTGACCCCGGTCCCCACGTCCAGCCAGGTGCGCTCGAAGTCCTCCGCCATACCGGGCTTGATCTCGGCCCGCAGCAGGACCCGGAAGCTTCCGGTCGCCATGGCTCAGATCCCCCCGTCGACGTGGAGCGTCTCGCCGGTGACGTACGCCGACAGATCGCTCGCCAGGAACAGCACGGCACCGGCGATCTCGTCGGGGCGGCCCAGCCGGCCCATGCCGGTCAGGCCCCGGTAGCGGGTCTGGACGCGCTCCAGCTCCTCCGGGGACGCCTTCTCGAACTCCTCGGTCTCGATGACACCCGGGGCGACCAGATTGACCCGGATGCCCTTCGGGCCCAGCTCCTTCATCAGCGAGCGGGTCAGGCCGATCAGTCCGGCCTTGGCCGCCGTGTAGTGGGCGCGCAGCGGGATGCCGACGACGGCGGCGCGCGAGCCGACGGTGATGATCGAGGAGCCCTCCTTCAGCAGCGGCAGCGCCTTCTGGATCACCAGGAAGGGCGCGGTCAGATTGGTGTCGATCACCCGCCGCCACTCGTCCAGCGGAAGCTCCGCGAACGGCACATGGCTGATCACCCCGGCGTTGTTGACCAGCACGTCCAGCGCGCCGAGCCGCGCCTCCGTCTCGTCGACGAGCCGCGCCACGGCCTCCGGGTCGCTGACGTCCGCCTTGAGGACGTGGTGGTCGCCGCCGATGGCGGCGAGTTCCTTGACCAGGCCCTCGACCGCCTCGCTGTCGCTGCGGTAGCAGGTGACGACCTTGGCGCCGGCCCGCGCGAACGCCAGGACGATGCCGCGGCCGATCCCGCGGGTGCCGCCGGTGACGAGCACCCTCTTTCCGGTCAGATCGACGTCCATGGTGATGCCTTTCTCGTGATGGTCGGTGCGGGGTCGTCGGACGCCGTACGGCGCCCGGTCACGGGACGGGACGGCACTCCAGGACCGTCCACCGGCCCTGGACGGGCTCGTTGACCAGGTCGAAGCCGGCGGCGGTGAGCAGCTCCCGCCACTCGTGCAGGGTCCGCTCACGCCCGCCGAAGCGGAGCATCATGTCGAGATCGAGGAACTTGCCCTGGTCCCACTGGTTCGGCGGGGCCAGCACATGGTCGAGGACGATCAGCCGGGCCTCGGACCGGTCCCCGATCGCGGTACGGACGCCTCGCAGGATGCGTACGGCGTCCTCGGCGCCCCAGTCGTGCAGGACCTGCTTGAGCAGATACGCGTCGCAACCGGCGGGCAGCGGCCCGAAGAAGTCACCGGGCACCACCTCGACCCGGTCGGCGACCCCCGCCTCGGCGAGGTGCTCGGGCGCCCCGGCGACCACGGAGGGCTGGTCGAAGAGCAGACCGCGGGCCCCCGGCACGTTCTGCAGGACGGCACCGAGGAAGTACCCGCGACCGCCCCCGATGTCCGCGATGCTGGCGAAGCGCGAGAAGTCGTACTGCGACAGGAACAGATGCGTGGTCGAGCGGCTCATCTGGGTCATCGCCCGGTCGAACAGACCGCCCGCCTCCGGATGGCCTCCGAGGTACGCGAAGAATCCCTGCCCGAAGACATGCTCGAACGACGGTTCCCCGGTGCGGACCGTGTGCAGGATCTCGCCGTACGGCAGGCGCACCGACTCGGAGCTGTTGTACAGCACCAGGTCGCGCACGCTGAACGGGATGTCGCTGCGCAGGCCCACCGTGAGGTCCGTCTCGGCGAAGCGCCGGCCGGGCTCCTCGGCGACCACCCCGAACGCCGCGGCGCAGCGCAGCACCCGGTACAGGGAGTCGGCATGGGTGCCGGTCTTCTCGGCGAGGCGCTCCACCTCCAGCGGCCCGTCGGCGAGATGGTCGGCGATCCGCAGTTCCGCCAGCACGTACAGCACCTCGGAGACCCGTCGCCCGTTGGTCAGCAGGACGAGCCGTACCGGGGCGGGCAGCGACTCCGGATCGGGAGGTCCACCGGTCATGGGTGCCACGCTCATGGGCGATCAGCCCTTTCTGAGAGGCCGTTGACGGACCCCGGGAGGTCCTTCGGGAGGGATGTCAGAGGAGGGTGCCGGTGACGGCGACGAGAACCGCGAGGGAGCACACCACCAGCGCGGTCCGCACCCGGTTCCAGTTGCTCCACCGCACCCGGGGGTCGAGTTGCTCCCAGTTCGCGGGCAGCCGACCGGGGTCCACCGTGGCGATCCAGCGGTTGATCGGCACGTTCTTGGTCAGCGAGACGACGATCGCGCCGACCAGCAGCAGCGCGGAGAGCGTGAACAGAGTGCTCGCGCGCGCCGTGGGCGCCGCGAAAGCGAGCGCCACGTCGCACACGAGCGCGGTGAGCATGCACGCGGGCATGAACGGGTCGAAGCGGGTCACCATGAACTGGTGCGTGGGCACGTACCGTTCCGTCGGCAGGGACAGCAGCAGTGGCGCCCCGCCCAGGACCGCGATCATCATCCCGCCCGCCGCGAGGCCGTTGCCCATCAGGGCGAAGGGGAGCAGCACGCGTACGACGCCCACGGTCAGTCCCGCCGCCAGGTGTAGAACGGCTGCGCCATCGCGTCCTTGGGCTCCGCCCAGGCCGGGTCGTAGGGGCGCATGTACTGGGCCAGCTTCTCGTGGATGTCCTGGTAGAGCGGGTGGCTGCGGGCCTTGTAGAGGTCCGGCTGGATGTCCTGGTCCGACTCCACGAGGTGGAAGTACAGATCGTGGAAGCGGAACAGGGTGCGCCGCCTGGCGCCGATGAGGTGCGGCAGATCCGACGCGTCCGACTCGGCGAATATCTTCGCCACCGCGGGGGCGTCGGCCGGGTCCATTCGGGCGACGATGAGCGTCCGGTCGGTGTGTTCCATGGGCGGTCTCCCTCTGCAGGCCCGCGGCGTCGGTCGGCGACCGGTCCCCGGAGCGCCGTGGCCGGCGGGCCGAGCGGTCAAGGCGCGAGGCCCCGGCTGTGGTCGGGCGCCATCGTGACAACGCGAAGTCCAAGGGTTCTCAAGACCGTCTGAAGCGACTTGTAGGGCCTGAGGCTGTGAGGGTGGGGGACGGCGGCGGGTAGGGGTGTGGCTCGGGTGCCCGGGGTGTGTTGATGGCGCCGCCTCGCCCGACCGACAGACTCCTGACCGTCCCCAGACCGCCTCCGGCTGTCCTTGCAGCCGGGCTGCGCCCATGCCGCGCCCCGGCCGTCTTCGCCGTCAGTTGATCGGCTATGACGTCGTCCGACGTCAATGCCGACAGAGCGCCGCCCAAGCCGTCCTCCGACCGTCTGGAGGGCATCCCCCGACCGTTTTGCCGCCCGACGCTCGGACTCTGGCTGCCACCCCCGCAGGCCGTCCTGCGGCCGCCATGGCCGGCCCTCGGTCGTCGATGCCATGATTTGGATGTCATTGCCAGAAGATCTCTGGCAATGGGGTCGCTCTTCCGTCCTGCCGTCCGACAACCGTTCAAGTCATCCGCCGGCCGCGTGCCCGCCTCCCCCGGCCATCTGGCCGTCCTTCGGCTTCTCCGGCTGTCCGCGCGTCCGCTTCCCGCATGCCGTCGGCCGGCCAAGGCCGTTCCACGGCTGCCTCGCGGTTCGCCGATCGCTTTTGCCGCCCACAAGGCGTCTTCGCCGCGCAGCACCCGGCAAAGGCGTCCCTCGACCGTCCAAGCCATCCCCCAGCCGTCTGACCCATCCCCCTCACCGTCTTGCCGTCCCTCGACCTCCCCGGCCGAGTACCGCTGTCTCGGCGCCCCGCCTCCTGTCGTGCCCCGGCCGTCTGCGCCAGGCATCGATCGCCTTGGACGTTGTCCAGCCGCCTAATCAGGCCATCAACCGTCCATGGCGCATCGCGCGACCGTCCAGCCGTCCTTCGGTCTCGCTGCCGGGCCCGGCAGTCCCTGGCGGCGTCCGACCGCCTTCGCCGTGCACTTGCCGTCTTCGCCGCCAGTCGACCGGTTTTGACGACCTTCACATCGCATTGGCACCGACAAATCCGCATTCACGACCTTCAACTGCCTTGGCCGTTCCCCAGCCGCCCAAGGCGTCTCCCAGCCGCCTGATGCGGCCGATGCCTCGCCGTCCTTCGGCCTCCCCAGCCGACAAGGGCCTCTCGCCTCCCGGCAGGGACTCCGCGGGGCCCCGGTGTTCCGGAGCGGAGCGGCCCGGCTTCAGACGTTTCCGATCGGGCGTGGACCGGGCGGCTGCACGATCCGTCACAGACAAGCCCACCGGCGGACAGGGAGCGTCATGGCTTTCATCGCGATCAGCTACAAGGTCCGGACGGGCCACGAGGAGGAGATCGCCGACATCTTCTCCGAGCGGAACTTCAAGCGGGCCGACTCCGCCGAGTACCGCGACGAACAGGGCCGGGCGGCCGGCCGCAACGTCTCCACCGGGCTGTTCATCCAGGGCGAGTTCATGACCCGGGTGGTGCAGTTCGAGGGCGACCTGCGCCAGATCGGCCCGCACATGGGTGCTCAGGAGGGCGTGAAGGAGGCGGAGCGCCGGCTCTCGCCGTATCTCCAGCAGCCGCGCGACACACAGACGGTGGAGGGGTTCCGGGAGTACTTCCAGAACGCCCTGATGCAGTGCGTCTTCCAGGAGGCCCGGGCCGAGCGCTCGGCACAGCTGGCCGCGTGGACCTACCGCGTCACCCCCGGCCAGGACGACGCGCTCGGCGAGGTCTTCGAGAAGGCCCAGGGCACGCTCTTCGACGGGGCCGCAGGCCCGCTGCTCGCGTCGGCCGCCTTCGTCAAGGACGACTACCTGGTGTGGGCGGTGCAGTACGAGGGCGAACTCGGCCCCGTGGTCGAGCAGTTGACCGCCAGCGGCGTCGCCGCACAGACCCAGGAGGGCCTGCTGCCGTACCTCGCCGACCGGCGGGACGCGACGGGGCCCGAGGAGTTCGGCGCGGCAACCATGCGGCGCCTGCAGATGCTCTCCGCGGACGTCTCATAAGGACCCGCGGCCCGAGCGTCCCGACCGCCCGTCGCGGAGAACCATGGCGACGGGCGGTCGGCTGTGCCGTGCGCGGCCGAAGGGCCGTACCGTGTCACAGGGCGAGCCGGACTCCGTACTCGGTGAGCCACAGGTGCAGTTGCAGGGCCATCTCGATGTTCGTGCGGGTCAGCCAGTGCGCCCCGCCGCGCGCCTCGGCCGCCGCCGCCCGGGCGGCCACCGGGTCGAGCAGCGGCGCCACGGGCGAGCCGGGATCGTCCAGCACCCGGGTCAGCTCGCGCCGCAGCACATGGGTGTACGCGGGGTCCTGGTTCACCGGGAACGGGCTCTTGCGGCGCTCCACCACCGACCTGGGCAGCAACTCGCCCACCGCGGACCGCAGCAGGCTCTTCTCCCGACCGCCGCAGGTCTTCAGTTCCCACGGCACGTTGAAGAGATACTCCGCCAGCCGGTGGTCGCAGAACGGCATCCGCACCTGAAGACCGGCGGCCCGGCTGAGCCGGTCGTCGCGGTCCAGGAGCCGGGGAAGCCACCGTACGAGGTACAGATGGCAGACCTCCCGCAGCCGCCGGTCGCGGTCGCTCTCGCCGTCCAGCCGGGGCACTTCGGCCACGGCCTGGCGGTAGCGGTCGGCGCCGTAGGCGGGCAGGTCCAGTTTCCCCAGCAGTCCCCGGTCGAACAGACCGAGCCCGAGGCCGTGCCGGGACGCCTCGTGGGAGCGCTCGTACGCCACCCACGGGAACTGCTCGGGGCCCGCCGCCTCCGGCTCGCTCATTCCGGTGAAGCCGCCGAAGATCTCGTCGGCGCCCTCGCCGGAGAGCGCGACGGGGGAGTGCTCCCGGGCCGCCCGGAAGATGAGCAGCCCGGCCACGTCCATCTCGGCGAACGGGGTCGGCCGGTCCTGAGCCCGCAGCACCGCCCTGCGCAGCCGCGGATCGAGCAGGTCCGCCGTGCCGAGCACGACGTCGGTGTGGTCGGAGCCGAGATGGCGGGCGACCTCGGCCGCGTACGGGGCGTCCGGGGTGGTGCGTACGTTGTCCGGGCGGAAGTTCTCCGCATAGCCGATGAACGTCGCGGTCGCGGTGCGCAGCTGGCCCCGGTCCCCCAGGGCATGGGCGGCGAGGGCGGTGATCGCACCGGAGTCCAGTCCGCCGGAGAGCAGCGAGACCGGGAGGGCGTCGCCCGAGACGGCCCGGCCGACGCTGTCGGCGAGCAGGGAGCGGACCGTGGCGACCGTGGTCTCCGGGTCGTCGGTGTGAGCGCGGGCCTGGAGCGTCCAGTACGGCCGTTCGACGACCCCGCCCCCGGTGGCGTCGAGCAGATGGCCGGGCCGCACCTCGGCGATGCCCCGGAAGACGCTCGCGCCCGGCGTCTTGGCCTGGGAGAACAGCTCGCGCAGCCCGTCGGCGTCGAGGACCGGCTCCAGCAGGGAGCCGGCGAGGAGCGCCTTGGGCTCCGACGCGAAGTACACCGCGCCGTTCAGCCGGGCGTAGTGCAGCGGGCGGATGCCGAGCCGGTCGCGGACCAGCAGCAGGCGGTCGCGCCGGAAGTCGAACACGGCGAACGCGAACGCGCCGTCGAGGTGCGCGGCACAGTCGTCGCCCCAGACGAGATAGGCGTGCAGCGCGGCCTCCGCGTCGATGCCGTGGCGGGGGCGGTGGCCGTGTGCGGCGAGCGTGGCGCGCAGCGGGGCGATGTCGTGGAGCACCCCGTCGAAGACGACGCCCACGTCCGGGCCGTCGCCCTCGACGGCCGCGGCCGCCCGCTGTTCGGCGGTGCCGCCGGGCGCGGCGGCGGACGCCGCGCGGGTCCCGCGCCAGGTGTGCAGCTCGGCGGGGACGTCCCGGCTCGTGGTGGCGGCCATCGCGTCCAGCACCGACCGGGTGTGTCCGGGGCCGGAGCCGAAGTCGATCCAGCCGGCGATACCGCTCATGCGGAACTCCTTGTCGCGAGAGGCCTGGTGGGACGCCCGGCCCGGGGAGGACCCGGCACACGGCCGGCCCTGCGACCCGAGGCGGGGCGATACCCGCACAGTGTGGATTCGGCCCCTGGGAGGCGGGTCGAGCACGTCTGAACGAGACACGGGGCCCGGGCGCCGGCCGGGACGCCTGCGGCGGGTTCCGGTTGACGACGCCCCGCGGGCCGCGCGCCGCGCGCGCTCGCCCCGCTCTCAGACGTTCTCGATTCCTGCACCACCGGCCCCGGCCACGCTGTGGGCACATCGGTCCGTACGGAGAGGTGTCCGTCCATGGTGTCGACTTCCGCTCACGCGCCGAACCGCCCCGCGCCGCACGGCGTCCCGCACCACCGGGTCGCCGCGATCGGTGCCGGCCCGGCCAACCTGAGCCTCGCGGCCCTGGCCGAGGACGTCCTGCCCCACGACGTGGTGCTCTTCGACCGGCGCCCGGCCCATGCCTGGCACCCCGGTCTGATGCACCCGGGGGTCCGCCTCCAGACTTCGTGGATCAAGGATTTGACCACCCTGGTCGACCCCCGCAACCGTCTGTCCTTCCTGAACTACCTGGTCACCACCGGCCGCGTCTACGCCTTCCTGAACGCGCAGTTCGACGCGATCCCGCGGCTGGAGTACGACCGCTATCTGTCCTGGGCCGCCGAGCAGTTGACGAACATCCGCTACGGCGTGGACATCAGGGACGTCCGGTTCGCCGGGGCGGGCGAGGGATTCGTGCTGTGCGACGAGGACGGCCCGGTGGCCACCAGTGACCACCTCGTCGTCGGCACCGGCACCCGGCCCCATGTCCCCGACTGCTTCCGGGACCGTTCCATCCCCGGCGTGCTGCTCGCGGAGGAGATCGGCGAGCACTTCGAGACCTGCCGCTGCGCACCGTACGAGCCCGCGGTCGTCGTCGGCGGGGGCCAGACCGGTGCCGAGGCGGTCCTCGCGCTGCTCAGCTACGGACTGCGGGAGATCCGCTGGATCGGCCGCCGCCCCTGGTTCGCGCCGCTGGACGACTCGCCGCCCGCCAACGACTTCTTCCGCCCGGCCTATCTGCGTCACTTCCAGGCGCTGCCCGGCCAGGTCCGCGAGCGGTACGTCGCCGAACAGATCCTCACCAGCGACGGTGTGTCGATGTCCACCCTTCAGGAGCTCTACCAGGCGAACTACGAGACCTGGCTGAGCGAGGGCCGGTCCCCGGTGATGATGCTCCCCGGGCGGGACGTCGTGGAGGCCGGGCACCAGGACGACCTGGTGGTGCTGCGCTGCCACCGGGCGGCCGGCGGGCACGAGCGGCACACCGCCCGTCATGTCGTCCTCGCCACCGGGCGTCGCCCCGCACCGCTGCCCCTCGCACCGGAGGTGCTCGACCTGGAGCCCGGCGAGGAGCCGTACGTCGAAGCCGACTACTCGCTGCGCTGGAAGCACGCCGACCGACACAAGGTCTTCGTGCAGAACCGCGCCCAGCCCAGCCACGGAGTGGCCGACCCGAACCTCAGCCTGCTGTCGGTGCGCAGCGCGGCAATCCTCAACTCCCTGCTGGAACGCGAGGCGTTCCCCATCCGCGACGAGCAGGTGCAGACGCTCTGGGCGTGAAGGCCGCACGCCCCGACGCCCGCGCACGACCCTCCCGAGCACTCAACACCCCTTGGAGGAAAAGCAGATGCAGGACGAACGGACCCAGGTCCTCGTCGTCGGCGGGGGCATGGTCGGCCTCTCGGCCGCGGTGTTCCTGGCCTGGCACGGAATGCGGCCCCTGCTCGTGGAACGGCACGCCGAGACCCTGATCCACCCCCGGGCCCGCGGGATCAACGCCCGGTCCGTCGAGCTGTTCCGCCAAGTCGGCCTGGAAAAGACCCTGTTCGCCCAGCGCGGCGAGGGCATCGTCGCCTCCGACGCGGACTCCTCCCGGATGCTCGTCGCCGAGTCCCTCGCCAGCCACGACCACGACTTCGTGGACCTGGCGACCGGTGAGGCGGAGGGCGCGAGCCCTTGTGAGTGGTGCCCCATCGACCAGGACCGGCTGGAGATCGCGCTGCACGGCCGGGCCGCCGAGCTGGGCGCCGTGATCCGCTTCAACACCGAGTGCGAGGAGCTGACCCAGGACGCGGACGGTGTCACGGCCGTGCTGCGCGACCGCGGCACCGGCGAGCGCCGTACCGTACGCGCCGCGTACGCGATCGCCGCCGACGGCCAGCGCAGCCCGATGCGGCACGCGCTCGGCATACCCGTCGAGGGCCCGGGCATCCTGCTGCACACCCTGTCCATGGTCGTCGAGGCCGACATCGACGCGGTCCTGGGCGGCCGCCGCTTCGGCTTCGCCTACCTCGACAAGCCCGAGAAGGGCTCGGTCATCTTCCCGCACGACGGCGTGAAGCGCTGGTGCTTCGGCGTGCCCTACCACCCCGACCGGGGGGAGACCGTCGAGGACTACCCCGAGGAGCGCTGTCTGGAGCTGTTCCGCCAGGCCGTGGGCCTCCCGGAGCTCACCGGCCGTCTCATCCCCCAACTGCCCAGCGACGGAACCACGGTGCTGCCGTTCGTCATCGGCGCGCACTGTGCCGAGCGCTTCGCCGAGGGGCGGGTCTTCCTGGCGGGCGACGCCGCCCGGATCGTGCCACCGACCGGCGCGTTCGGCGGCAGCACCGGCATCCAGGACGCCCACAACCTCGCCTGGAAGCTGGCCGCAGTGCTGCGCGGCGACGCGAGCGAGGAGCTCCTCGCCTCCTACGACGCCGAGCGCCGGCCGGTCTCGGAGTTCACCATGGAGCAGGCCATGGCGCAGATGGTGGGCCGCACCGGCAACAAGGCGGCCGACGTCGGCGGCGTCCAGGTCCACGACTGGTGGTCGGTGATCCTCGGCTACCGGTACCGCTCGGCAGCCGTCCTCCCGGAGGACGACGACGACCGCCCCGCCTACCCGCCGCACCTGCTCACCGCCCTGCCCGGCACTCGCGCCCCGCATCTGCCGCTGGAGCGCGCCGGTGAGACCGTGTCCACCCTCGACCTGTACGGCCCGCGCTTCACCCTGGTCGCCGGAGCGGCGGGCGAGGCCTGGGAAGCCGCGGCGGCCCGGGCCCGCGAGACCCTCGGCGTCGACCTCGATCTGCACCGGATGGGCAGGGACGTCCACGACTCCCTCGGCCACTGGGCCGGCCGGCACGGCGTCAAGGAGGACGGCGCCGTGCTGGTGCGCCCCGACGGATTCGTCGCCTGGCGCGGCACGGACGCCACCGACGCTGACGACCGGCTCACCGACGCACTGTCCCGGGTGCTGGCCGTCGAGCGATAGCCGGCGCCCCACCGAAGAACGCACCCGTCAAACCTGTCACCCTTCCACCCGGCTCCCAAGGAGATTCGCCATGTCCGACCTGGCCACACGGTTCGCTGAACTCGTCACGTTCGTCGACTCCACCCCCAAGGACGACCTGGAGAAGCTGCTCTCGGAGCGGCCCGGTGGGGTCGCCGCGGCCCTCGGCACCGTCTACGAGAAGCTGGCCTCCACCTTCAACCCCGCCAAGGCGGGCGGCGAGAAGGGCACCTTCCAGTACGAGGTGGCCACCGCCGAGGGGACCAAGGAGTACTACCTGCACGTCGAGAACGACACCTGCGCCGTCGGGCACGGTGTGCGGGAGGGCGCCGACGTCGTCATCGGCATCAAACTGGTCGACATGCTGTACCTGGCCACCGGGAAGCTCAGCGGCCAGAAGGCGTTCATCACCGGCAAGCTGAAGCTGCGCGGCAACGCGTTCTTCGGTATGAAGCAGGGCGAGTGGTTCGACTGATGCTGCGCACCGAACTCGAGTCCGCCGCCGCCCCGTTGCTGGAGAAGATCAAGGACCACCCGTTCTTCGCCGGGCTCCGGGACGGCACGCTGGACGGAGCCGCGCTGCTCCACTTCGCCCGCCAGGACGCCGACTTCCTGTTGCCGGCCTACGGCCGCGCCCTCGCCCGCACCGCCGCCCTCGCTCATGACAACGCGCATGCGATGGTGCTGGCCCGGATGGCGGTCGGCACCCTGGAGGCCCGCCAGGCCATGGCGATGGGCTACGACATCATGGCGGCCCAGCTCGGCGCCGGGGACGACTCCTGGCGCACGGCACCGGCCGACCCGGTCACCCACGCCTACACCTCGTTCTTCTCGTCGGCCGCAGCGAGCTCGCTCGCCGAGGCGATCGGGGCCCTGCTGCCCTGCTCCTGGTTCTATCTGAGCATCGCCGACGACCTGAAGGAACGGCACGACCCCACCGCCCGCTACGCGGACTGGGGCAAGGCCCTGCACCCCGGCGACGACTACCGGGATGTGCTGGAGGAGTTCCTGACCGTCGTCGACGAGGTGGGCGAGCGGGTCTCGGCGGACGACCGGGACCGGCTGACAGGGAATTTCCTGACCGCCGCGCGCTACGAGTGGTCCTTCCTCGACGCGGCACTGCACCGACTCGACTGGCCCGTCTGACCGTCCGGCTCCCGGGCCGCCCTACTCGCAGATCGGAGGGGCGCATGCGCCTAGGACTCAACCTCACCAACTTCAGCTGGCCCGGCTCCCCGGAGAACCTCGGCCCGGTGCTCGGGCGGATCGCCCGCACCGCCGAGGAGGTCGGCTTCGACAGCTTCTGGGTGATGGACCACTTCTTCCAGACCCCGCTCAACCGCGGGCCCGAGGGCGCCTGTCCGGAGGCGTACGCGACCCTCGGCTTCGTCGCCGGGCAGACCTCCCGCATCCGCCTCGGCACCCTGGTGACGGGCGTCGTCAACCGGCACCCCGGGGTGCTCGTGAAGACCGTCAGCACCCTCGACGCGCTGTCCGGCGGCCGGATGTACTTCGGCATCGGGGCCGCCTGGTTCGAGGAGGAGCAGCGCGGCCTCGGCATCCCCGTCGTACCGAAGGCGGAGCGTTTCGAACGGCTGGAGGAGGCCGTTCTGATCGCGAAGCGCATGTGGGCGGGCACCACCGAGCCGTACGAGGGCCGGCACTACCGCCTGGAGCGGCCCCTGAACGAGCCGAACTCGCCGCAGCGCCCGCACCCGCCGATCCTGATCGGCGGGCAGGGCCCGAAGAAGACCTTCGGGCTGGTGGCGCGGTACGCCGACGCCTGCAACGTCTACGAGCTTCCCGACCCGGAGATGATCCGCGAGAAGCTGGCCGAGCTGCCGCCGCAGCACCCGATGCGCCGCAACGCGCACATCAAGCCGACCGAGGTGATCCGCAAGCAGTTCGCGGTGCTGCGCGAGCGGTGCGAGGAGGTGGGCCGGCCGTACGGCGAGATCGAGAGGACCACGCTGGGCACGGGCGCGCTGACCAAGGACGGCGCCGACGGCTCGTACACCGTCAAGGGCGCGATCGAACGGTTCCACCAGCTCGCGGAGCTGGGGGTCGACCACGCGATCGTGGAACCGCCGAACCCGGCGGAGGAGGGCGCGCTCGACCTGTGGGCCGAGGTGGTGCCCGAGATCGCGAAGATCGTCCCGGCGGGGCGGTAGCGGCACCCGACGGGAACCGGGGCCGGGGGGGGGGGCGCCCCCCCCCGCCCCCCGGGGGGGGGGGCACCGGCAACCCCCCCCCCGGGCCGGCGCGGGGGCCACCCCCCCCGGCGGGGGGCCGGGGCCGC